>JBJMGR010000145.1:0-26878 GCA_045807805.1 Pyrinomonadaceae bacterium
GGGCGCGGTCGAGTTGACGACGCGGTCGGGGCGCTGCGCCGCCGAGTACGGATTGTCCTGAGACATCGCGGCGACGACGCCGCGGCCCGGCGCTACTATCTCTGGCTTGACGAGGTGGTCAATGAGCGTCGGCCCCTTGGAGGAGAACTGCGCGATGGTGTCGTCGGAGCGCTTCGCCGTGCCGTTCGTGTCGGACGCGCCGACCGTTATCGCGTAAGGGCTGCTGCCGGGGCTGTGTATCGCGCCGAAGACCTGACGGTAGAGCGGGTCGCCGTTCGTCTTGTAGCCGACGATCTCGTTCGTATGGCCGTCGTTGCCCGCGGCCGCGACGACTACTATCCCTGCGAGCACCGCGCGCTCGACCGCCTTGCAGAGCGGGTCGGTACGATAAGACTCGGGCACGATAGCGCCGAGGCTGAGGTTGATGACGCGCACGTTGTAGCGCTTCTGGTTGACGACCGCCCAGTTGATGGCGGCCATTACGCCGCTCGACGTGCCCGAGCCGTTCTCGTCGAGCACCTTGAGGTCGAGGATGCTCGCGTCGGGCGCGATGCCTACGTAGCTCTCGCCGTAGCCCTTCGAGGCCGAGCCGTTGCCTGCCGCGACGCTCGCCACGCCCGTGCCGTGGCCGTTGCGATCCTGCCCGACGCCCATGAGGATGCCGCTCATGTTCGAGGAGCCGGTGAAGTCAACCGAGACGGCGACGCGCGACTTGTTGTTCTTCTGGAAGTCGGGATGCGAGGTGCTGATGCCTGTGTCTATGATCGCGATGCCGACGCCCTTGCCTGTGACGCCCGGCACGCCCTGAAGTCCCGCCTGCGCGAGCGCCGCGCCCGTCGCCTCGCGCGTCACTGCCATCTGACCCGTCACCGTGCGGTCGGGCGAGATGTACGCAACGTCGGAGCGTGCGGCGAGGGAGGCGACCGAGCTTGCGGGGACGACGGCTGTCATCGCGTCGAACGCCTCGAACGTCTCGCCCTTCGAGCCGCCCTTAGAGTTGATGGCGCTGTCTTGCGCGGGGTTGGGGCGGCCGTTGGTCTGTATGATGACGCGCACCTGCTGGGAGGAGTCGGCGGCACTGTCGAACTCGGGCGCGAACTTCGCGCTGCGCTTCGGGGTGGATTCACTCTTCCTGGGGGCAGGGGCGGCACCCATTGCTAGGGGGGAAAGGTACGTGGCGGTGAGGCCGAGAACAATTAAGCTTGCTGTGATTCTGCGTAACATGGTGTCCCTTCTTTCGTAGGCTCCCTTTTGACGCCTGCCCGCGTACGAGGGGAACGGAGCCTTTGCATTTCAATCTAAAGAACCGGAGACCGTTGACAAGTTTCGCGCCCTAAGCCTTGATCGCTCAAGACCGCGGGCTTTAAGAGCATTTAGGCCGCATCACTCACGAAACCCTATCAACGATCTGCCATTCCCAATTACAACGCACGTGCCACTAAAACGGGCCTCGCCGCAGTAGAAGCACAAGGGACGTAAACTCTGCTTTTCAAACAACTTACCCCCCGACCACCCGAACCTTCTTTCGCCCCCTCCCAAACCCCCAATCTGGATACCACGTATCCAACTCCCGCAACCAAACTTGCAATCCACCCAATTACCCAATAAATCCAACAAAACGCACACAAAACCCCCACTGGATACCTTGTACACACTGTTAACAAGGTATCCAGCCCTTTGGCTTTGCCTCAATACCCCCTACTCCTTAAGCAGTTATGAGGCAGAAAGGGAAGTTTTGAGGCAGGAACGCGACCCCGCGCGGCAAAATTATCATTGATATCTTTGATTTGCTGTGATACGTTTACGGCGCTTTCTTTGGTTGCCGTCAATCTAAACCAGCTTCTTCTCACGTAAGGTAGCCGAAGCGTGGGTTGTTTTAATATTGCCGTCCCCGGCCCCCTCGCTTATAAATAATCACTTTAGGATTAGTCTCCGACGTTGCAGTCGGTAACCCAGATGCCTTATTCTACTTAGTCTACCGTTACGCGGTGGACAGTTTTGGCGGGTTAATCCGGCTCTTGACCGTGGCTACACAAAGGTGAGAAGTCCGGTACAAGAGGGGGATTATCCTGTGGACGTAGATTTTAAGGGGGCATGGGAAACGGTCAAGGATGCCGTCGTCTCCTTCGGTTGGGTTAAAGGGACTCTGACGATCTTCTTCTGGGTGGCCCACTTCTGGATTTATCGAGAGTACAGAGGGCGTCTCAAAGATCGGCAAGATGAGATTAATAGAATCGCGGCAGAGAACCACGAATACAGGGATAGATTTATCGGCCTATTAGATAAGTATTTCAAGCCTTCTCAACAAGCGTTACGAGAAGGCACGGACGAGCCCGCTGCTAAGGCAACAACGGAAAAAGCCAAAGCCGCCAAGAAAGGCCGAAAGGAATAGTTATGGAATTCTTTATAATCATGGTGCCGCCCATCGTGGGGTCTGTGTACATGATTTGGCATCTGCGTCGGCTTAAGAAGCATGACCATGTGCTTTTCAAATTCTGCCAGACGCGCCGCGATGTAATGACTTTACTTCGTGAGGAAAACTACGACCTCCGCAGGCCGGATTATTTGGCCTTAAGATACCTCGCGGTCTTCAGTAGTGGAATGATACATCATTTCAACGACCTGAAGAAATCTCGCTTTAACGCTAGGAAATTTGTTGAGGAGGTTCGCCGGGCGAAGTTGATCGATAAAAAGATCAAGAAAAAGGCCATCAAGGATGAAAGGATAGGGGCGCTCTATCATCAATTTGAGCGTGCTCATATTGCCGCGTTCTTCGCCTTCACGCCGTTTTTCACCTCGGAAATCGTGCTAAGGCTCCTGCCGTTCTTCGTGCAACTTCTTGCTAAGGTCGGGTTGTGGTACTTCAGGCACAACGCAAGGCGCATCACAGACGCTGTTTCTTGGGTGCAAGAAGAAAAGCGAGCATTAGCAACGTAGACCAAGAATGCTTAGACGTATAGCGGAGAGGGCTCGCCGACTGTCGGCGAGCCCTCTCCGCTATACGCTCTGAATAAGCACGCAGGTGTTGTGGCAGAGCATCTAGCCTTCATCCTTACGCCGCAACCTGCCAAAACTTCGGCTTTAGATTCAACTCAAACATGCTCTGAATAAGACAACAGATGTTATGACAGAGCACCTTACAAAGTGCCTCATTGATCTGCGCCGTCTTGCTCTTGCTTCTCAGCTTATCCCCGAACTTTGATTTAATCATGTGGAACGTTGATTCCACATTAGACCGCTTGTGATAGTTCTGCATGAAAGCCTCTTGGTTGTAAGAGTAGAAGTGATACATGGTCTTCCAGAGCTTACTGTGACGCTTCTCGTTGCTCTTGCTGTTCGCCTTGAAAGGTATATAAGGCATCGCGGCGTTATCAATGGCGGTCTGAAGGTTCGGGGCTGAGAGGTATGCTTTGTCCGCCGAGACTTGCCGCATGGCGAAGTTCTGCGCCGTGGTCTCAACCAACGGCTTGAAGTAATTAACATCGGAGGCGTGGGCGTCCGTCACTTCTACGGCGGTAACAACGTTGGTCTTCACTCCGCAAGTGATATGTATCTTTAGCCAGTCCTTCTTTCCCACGATGTAGCCCTTGCCGTCTCCGAACAGGTCGCGCGTCTTGTTCCCCCACTTCGCATCATTCCATCGTATGTAGACGCCCGTAGAGAGTCCCGAGCTATCAACGGCGAAGTCTTCCTCTATCGAAGCCAGCGGCAAGGCGCTCTCTTCTATCAACATCTGAAGGTAAGGCGTAAGCATCTCAGACTCGAAATAACGAAACACCGTGTTATAGGAAGGGAGCGCCGAGAGGTAGCCTTTACCGTGCGCGTCTTTCAGGTCGGAGACGAAGCGGCGACCACTCACGGTTGAGTAGACCTTGAAGGCCATTGCGAAAATCATATCCTCAAGAGGCAGACGCGGACGCCCGTTGAACTGCGCTGGCTCTCCGACGCCCTGACAGAGTTGATGAAGTAGATATTGAAAGATGCGCTTCTCTTCGGTCTGCGCTTGATTGTAAGCGGGCCACACTTGGGGGTAAGTCTTGCGCGTGACCTTGACCGTCTCGGTCGTGGTCGTGGCCGTGTTACCTTCGGCGTCCGTCTGCGTGGTCGTGGTCTTCTGTCGCTCTATCACATACTCGACGGCGTACAGATGCTTGCAAGGCTCGCGGCGAAAGTCGAAGTCGGGGCAGGTGCATTCGCGCCGCTCGGCGTCAACTTTGTATTTCTTACCTTTGCCGGACTGTGAAGGGACTAGCCAGAGTAAGCCGTGGCGGGTGATGTTGGCGCGTTGTGCGATCTGAAGACCTTTTTGCTGGCGGATGCTCATTCGCTCTAATCTCCGTTTGCTTACCTTGAAAGTATATTACTACGGAAGTATATACCCAGTCAACCTTTATCTTCATACATTCCAGAATATTTTATTTGACACGGTATTACTTTGAGAGTATATAGTGGCTATGGCAAGAGTACCGATAACCGTTATGGGCTTTCGTTGTGAACGATGCGACCATGAATGGATTCCACGTGATAGCGACAATGAGCCCCGCGTGTGTCCAAAGTGTAAAAGCCCCTATTGGAACCGCCCGAGAAAGGAACCATCAATGATGCCTTATGAGGACTTCAGGGATACGATTCAGAAGACCCTGCGAGACGCCGGAAAACCTATGACGTGGACTGAGGTTAGGACGGAGGCGAAGCTACCGCAAGCGTTCCCTAATAATAAGTGGGTTCGCCGGATGGAAGAAGACATCGGCCTTAAGCGCGAGAAAGATAAACATGGTGTAATTCATTGGGAGTTGGGGTAAACTGCCGCCATGCCGCAAGCGAACCGCTTAAAGCTGCCAAGCGCCTCGGCCAGACAGCAGGCCGAAAACAAACTCGTCTGGAACGAAGCGCGGTGTCTCGACTCCGCGCTTTTTTTTACCATCGGCTACACGGGGCGGCGAATAGACGAGTTCTTAGGCTTACTCGAATCGAAAGAGGTTCGGACTCTCGTTGACATTCGCCAATACCCGGTGAGCATGTATCGGCCCGAGATGAGCAAGGGTAATTTAAAGCGGGCCATCGAAGAGCGCGGCATGATATACGCCCACTTCCCGCAACTAGGCGTGCCGAGAGACATTCGCGCCAGAGCGATAGAGACGGGAACGCGGGATGTTATTTGGGAATGGTACGACCAACACATAGTTGCTCAGTACGTCAGGCGGAACCTTCACCGATTCTTTAACACGCTTGAGCATCCCGTGGCACTCATGTGTGTCGAGATAGACCCGCAAGAGTGTCACAGGCACAGGCTCTCACTAGCCCTCGAAGCTATGGGGTTATCCAGCTTCGACCTATGACGAGGCAAAAAGTCTATGCCCTCACGCAAGACGATAAAGGCTCTAATCGTAGTCCGCACTTACCCGATACCCGCCAAGCCGGGGGTTGAGGCTTCCTGTACTGCCGCAATCACTGAAGATGGTAAGTGGGTACGACTCTACCCTGTGCCGTATAGGTTCTTGGATCAAGACAAGCGTTTTAGAAAGTATCAGTGGATAGAGGTTAATGTGGTCAAGGCGTCCGACGCGAGGCCGGAGAGTTACACGCCCGATATAGAGTCCATCAACATTCTCACAGACCCTTTGCCTACAGAGAACGAATGGGCGGCGAGAAAGAAATACGTCTTCCCTGCGCGGGCGCATTGTCTGTGTTGCCTGAAGAGGGAGCGGGACGCGAATCAGCATCCGACGTTAGGCGTCTTTAAGCCGAAGGTAATAGAGCGGCTACGTATAACACCCACTGATTCAACGTGGACGCAAGAGCAAATAAACATGCTCCGTCAAGGCGATTTATTCAAGGAACAGCCCACGACCGAGCTTGAGAAAGTACCGTTCTTATTTACATACACCTTCCGGTGCGATGATGACCACTGCCCCGGTCATACCATAAGTTGCACAGATTGGGAGATGGGAGAGTCTTGGCGGAGGTGGTCAAGAAAGTACGGAGACGAATGGCAGGAAAAGTTCCGTCAAAGGTATGAGCGTGAAATGATTGACAGGAATGATACTCATTTCTTCGTCGGTACGATTCATAAGCACCCCAACAACTGGCTTATCATCGGCCTGTTCTACCCTCCGAAACCCCAAACTCAGGACTTGTTCGGCTGGTAATTTAGGAGTGCTTCGCTTTAGCGGGCAGCTTGGCGGGAAGGTCTAGCTTGTCATCTACTAACGTATCCATGCACACGCCCGCGAGTCGCGCATAACTCAACAGCACTTCAAGCGGCGGCTCATTCTTCCCTAACTCGTAATCAGAAATCCTGTGGTAAGTAATCAGGTCTTCCACGCCTAACTTCCTCAGAAGCTCACTCTGAGACAACCCGAGCGCAAGGCGCACATCGCGCAGCTTCCCCGCGAGACGTTGCGGCTGACGGCGCGCTCCCTTCCCCATCAGGAGAGACCTCCCGATGGAGCACATAAGGGCTTGCGTCTATACTTGTACAAGTATAGAATCGGATTGCGTATTCGTTTCGCCGTGAGTAGGAACCTTCCATGCTCAACGGCGATGCTCATCTCTGAGGGTGAGCAAGCTTTTACGCATCCGACCCGTTGCCTTACGTTTTCAAAGACTAGATCGGAAGGGAGATTACCACATGGGCATTCTCGTCTGTTAGCTACAGAGGCGCGTAAGGGCAGCGCGCCTCCGGGCACGCCCGCACTCACTCTCGGGCCGTGCCGTTGGGCCGCGTGCGCGCTGGCGAGGCCGCACGCGGCCCAACCTACTTTTGAGGCAAGGTTAAGCACTTATGGGGCAAGTGGGGGTTATGAGGCAAAGCCCAGCCCTTTGGGCTTTGCCTAACGGAACGAGTTGACGGGCGTTCTGTTGGGCAGAAGTTTGTTCTGTTGGGCAGACCGAAAATTTAATCCTTGACGGGATGACGGTCGAAAGGTATTCTGCACGCCATCGCGGTATGAGACCGCGACGCAACCGAATATGCCGCTTGGTACTCTGACCGCGACGCAGAGTTTCAGGCGGCTTTTTTGTTTATGGGTTATTGCCCGAAGCAGAGGGGGCTTGACAGATGGTACCGCAGGCGGTACCATAATCCGCGCGCCCCTCAGAATTGAGGACGCAGTGGATGACAAAATGTGAAAAACTGCTGGAAAAAGCGAAAAACTCCCCTCATAACCTAAGATTTGAGGAGGTATGCAAGCTCGCGGTATGTTACGGTTGGGTGTTTGAACGACAGGAAGGCACCTCGCACGGAGTATATCTGCACCCA
Organism: Pyrinomonadaceae bacterium; assembly: GCA_045807805.1. GTDB lineage: Bacteria > Acidobacteriota > Blastocatellia > Pyrinomonadales > Pyrinomonadaceae > QHXN01. Next base: position 7,262 of record JBJMGR010000145.1, read on the forward strand.
AAGTTAGGTAACGTGCCGGGCGCGTTGATGAATTTTCAAGAGAAGAATGGAAAGGCAAAAGCCTATCAAGTTCGGCAGTTACTTAACGCAATCGAACTGTTGGACGATTAAATGATGAGCGAAAATAAATACTCATTCAACATCGCGTGGAGCGAGGAAGACGGCGAGTTCGTTGCTACTTGTCCTGCCTTCCCCGGCCTATCTGCTTTAGGGGAGACTGAGGCGGAAGCATTGGCGGAAGCCAAAATAGCTCTAGGCTTGTTTATTAAAACCTGTGAAGCGCGCGGCATCCCGCTACCGGAGCCGCAAGTAGCGCAGGACTATAGCGGCCAACTTCGCGCCCGTCTCCCTAAAAGCCTTCATCGGCAAGCCGCTCAAATGGCAGAAGCAGATGGTATTAGCCTCAACCAATTTATTGTTAATGCCGTCGCTGCTAAAGTCGGGGCGGTAGACGCATACGCTCAGATGATGAAGGAACTAAGGGAACATTTAGCTGATCGCAAACGGGAGAACCGCTTGTTGATAAGCTCTCTTGTGTGGAGTCAAGACCAGCTAACCACTAGAACTAGAAGGACGGTCAGAACCGAGACTTCCATCACTGAAACCTCAACAAACGTTGACCATCCGACCGCACTAACTTTCGTGAAAGGAAATTGAGATGCCAGAGGCTAACGAATACATCTTTAGTTTTAAGGAAATTGCTGAGCATCTTGTGAAAGCCTTAAACATTCATCAAGGGCTGTGGGGGGTTCAAATTAGATTTGGCCTCGGTGCCGCTAACATCGGCTCGGAGCCCGGTGCTGATGTTTTCCCAACAGCTATTGTGCCTGTTAAGGAAATTGGTCTGCGACGTTACGATGAGGCGAGCAACCTCACGGTTGACGCGGCCGAAGTGAACCCCGCGCCCAAAGCAGCGAGCAAAGACGCAAGTAAGAAGGCGACGAAGTAAAGCCTTTCTGAAAGGCAGTAGTTCATGAGCCCCGCTGACTGTGGCGGGGCTCTTACTTCTTTGCTTTGTCGCTTTGTCGCGGCCGGTTCCAGTAGGGGCTTTTACACTTCGGGCACACGCGCGGCTCATTCTCTACGTCTCGCGGTATCCATTCGTGCTGGCATCGCTCGCATTGGTACTGATAGACGGTAATCTTTTTCTTAGCCATGCCTCGCACTATATACCTAAAATAATATACCGTCAAGTACGATTTATCTTGACAGGTGTATGTACCTAAGCTAATATACTCATGCGTAAGCGGAACAAACATCCGAGGTACAAAAGCATGAGTCTCAGAGAAGCAAAAGGGCGGCAGATAGCGGACAGGGCGAGGATAGTCAAGAGCGGCAACCTTTATCTCGTTCCTTCTCAGTCGGGTAATCAAAGGTACAAGGTTGACCCCGAAGCTGGCGTTTGCTCATGCCCTGACTTTGAAAACACGGGCTTCAAGTGCAAGCACCAATACGCCGTAGAGTTCACAGTCGAGCGCGAGCGCAAGACTGTTACCGAGACTCAGGCGGACGGCGCGACTAAGACCATAGTAACGGAGACGGTCACGGTCAAGCGTAAGACCTACCCGCAACAGTGGCCCGCTTACAACATGGCGCAGACGAAAGAAAAGGGCATCTTCTTATATCTCTTGCATCAACTCTGTCAGGGCGTCGGAAGTCCCGCGCAGTACGGGCGCGGTCAGAGACGTATGCCGCTTGAAGATATGCTTTTCGCCATGTGCTATAAGGTCTATTCGACTATATCAACTCGCCGCTTTATGACGGACTTCCGCGACGCGCATGCCAGAGGCTACGTCTCATCGCTTCCTTGCTATAACTCGATCATCAACTATTTCGAGTCGGAAGTCTGCACGCCTTACCTTCAGATGCTTATTGAAGAGAGCAGCTTGCCGCTGGCTTCGATTGAAGAGGACTTCGCGGTTGACTCGTCGGGTCTTTCAACGGGCGTCTTTCAAAGATGGTCGGATGCGAAGTGGGGGAAAGCTAGAACAGAGCTAGGGCAGAAGATGCCCAACAGCGTGAGCCGCCGCGACTGGATTAAGATTCACATCACAACGGGCGTTAAGACCAACGTCGTCACGGCCGTAGAAGTCACGGACGCGCACGCCGCCGATGTCAATTACTTTAAGCCTCTAGTTGACGCGACCGCTCAGAACTTCGCCATGCGCCAAGTCTCCGCTGATAAGGCTTACCTATCAGGTGACAACATGAAGGCCGCGATTGATAACGCCGCGATGCCTTACATAGCTTTCAAGGTCAACAGCACAGGTACGGATAAGAAGTCTTCTGACCTCTTCAAACGCATGTACCACTTCTACGCCTACAACTCGGAACACTTCATGCAGAATTACCACAAGCGGAGCAACGTTGAATCAACGTTCCACATGATTAAATCGAAGTTCGGGGATAGCTTGCGGAGTAAGACTAAGACGGCGCAGATAAATGAGGCGTTGTGCAAGGTGCTCTGTCACAACATCTGCTGCCTTATACAGTCTATGTTTGAGTTGAATCTAAAGCCGAAGTTCTGGAAGGAAGTTGCGTGAACAGCTAAGCCCCGCCAAGTGCGGGGCTTAGCTGTTCGGCTTATTGGCATCATCCTTCTTGTCTTGAACAAACCGATAGGAATAGCCGCCAAGACCGCCGACTAAAAACACACCAATATACTTAAGAAGCTCTAACACTATTTGGTCTTTGTTAAGGTATAGGGCATACGCGATGGCTGCAACAATAATAACGAATATAAAGCCAGTGAATAGCGCCCCTCTGGTGTTATTTTTCTGTTCGTGCTGGCGTTCCTTGTCCCGGTCTACCACCTGCGCATCAAGTAGGCGTTTAGCGTGGTCGTAAGAATATTCTAATTCCCGTTGCTTTAAATCATTTTCCTCGCGCCGTACCTGAAGCTCTTTTGTTTGGTTTTCAATGAAGCGCCCAATGAGTTCGGGGTCAACCGCTCTGTTGAGCGCCTGACCCCGTTGCTCTTGACCTTGATTTCGATTCTTACTCATCTGTCCGCTAGAGCTTCATCAAGAGAGGCCGCGTATAGAGGGCGCTTACGCTGCACAACAAATCTTCCGAAATCAATATCTCCGAGTCTACCCGGAAGTATTTTCACGGATTCGATGTTATCGCGCTCACCTTCGTACAACTCTATAAGCCGCTCTGGCGTTACGACCTCTGTAGTAAATGGCTCAAGGTCAATCACTCTACGCGCGGCATGGCGGCGGGCAATACTTTGAGCTATCCAGAAAAACATGGCGTTCACCCTAACCCTCTCCGTTGAGGAGAGACAATAAAAGCCGTATCCGCCTTACGTGTACGGCTTGTGCGTTTACCCCAATATTGGGGTCACTGTCAACAACTATTTTGAATTATAGCGGGATAATCGTCAACGTTTAACGGTGGCCCATGATATGGGCCATAAGTGGCCCATATATACAGCTAATGGGCCAATGTTTAACATTGGGCCAGCGGTGGGCCACGATAAAGTGGCCCACTCAGAATGGGTCACTACTTCGGGTGGGCCAGCATTGCGCGGGGCCAAATCAAGTGGGCCACTGGATCGTGGGGTGGGAATTTTAAGGCCGATGCTGAGACTTACCGGGAAGCTTCGCGGGCAAGTCTAGCTCATCATCAACTAATCTTTCCAAGCATACCCCGGCGAGCCGCGCGTACCTCAAGAGCAGAGGCAACGGCGGCTCTCCCTTTCCTAACTCATAATCCGAGACTCTATTCTGCGCTAGTTCCACGCCGAGACGATTAATCAACTCGTTCTGAGACAGCCCCAACGCCGACCGAATCTGTAGAAGCTTTTCGGCCAATCTTTCAGGCTTCGGACGCGCCCTCTCACCCATTCAGGAGTCACCCCCTGAAAAGGCGAGATACGGCTTGCTACCAACCGGATATCCGGTTAGAATGTCTGTGCGTAACTGATTCGCCGTGAGTAGAGACCTCTCAAACTCAACGGTGATGCTCAACACTCCTTTGAGGGTGAGCCGCGTTACGCATCCGACCCGTTGCCTTTCAAAGACACGAACGCGCGGAAATATAACACAGGAGGGCCGCAACCTATGTCCATTCTCGTCAGCTAATAACGACATAGGGGCGCGTTCCGAGGACTACGCGCCCCTAAGCACGCCCGCCCCTCTTCCCGGCGGGCTGTGCCGGGGCCGCGCATGATAAGGGCACGTGCGCGGCCCTTCCGTTTGCCCAGACGTTTCGTTGGGCAAGCTTTCCTTCCGTTGGGCAAAAGGGTTCTGTTAGGCAAAGCCAGCCCTTTGGGCTTTGCCTAAAAAGTGCCTCTTGCCCATAAAGTAGCCGGCTTGCCCATAAAGTCGGAAGGGCCGCGCGTGCGCCCGACAGCGCACGCGCGGCCCAACGGCACGGCCCGCGTGAGTGCGGGCGTGCCCAGAGGCGCGTTCCCCTTACGCGCCCCTGTAGCTAACAGACGAGAATGCCCATGTGCTATCCTCCCTCCCGATTTAATCTTTGAAAATAAGGCAACGGTCGGATGCGTAGCGCGGCTCACCCTCAATCTCGGAGAGATGAGCATCGCCGTTGAGTTCGAGAGGTCTCCACTCACGGCGAATCGTTTACGCAATTCAAGCCCCTGTCAGGAGGCCGCGCCTGATGGGGAGGAAGGCCCGCGACAAGCCGGAACGTCTGGCCGAAAAGCTCCGCGCCATTAGGGAGGCTTTCGGGCTATCTCAGGGCGAGCTTGTGAAGCGGTTAGACGCTGGCGAATTGATAGACGCGAAGCACGTATCTAAGTTTGAGCTAGGCGAGAGGGAACCGAGCCTTTTGGTGCTTCTCCGCTACGCACGGTTGGCGCGAGTCTCTATAGACGTTCTGGCGGATGACGAGTTAGACCTACCCGCGAAGTTGCCCGCCAAGCCGAAGCGCTCCTAAGTGAAAAGCCCCGCTAGTGAGCGGGGCTTTTCTTCTACGCGACTTCCTTCCAAAACTTCGGCTTCAAATTCAGTTCATACATGCTCTGAATGAGGCAGCATATATTGTGACAGAGCACCTTGCATAAGGCTTCGTTGATTTGTGCCGTGCGGGTCTTGCTTCTCAGTGAGTCTCCGAACTTCGATTTAATCATGTGGAACGTTGATTCCACGTTGGAACGCTTGTGGTAGTTCTGCATGAAGTGTTCCGAGTTGTAAGCGTAGAAGTGGTACATGCGCTTGAAGAGGTCGGATGATTTAGAGTCTTTGCCTGTGCTGTTCGCCTTGAACGCGATGTAGGGCATCGCATGATTATCTATCGCCGCTTGCATGTTCTTACCCGAGAGGTACGCCTTATCCGCCGAGACTTGCCGCATGGCGAAGTTCTGCGCCGTCGCTTCAACCAAAGGCTTGAAGTAGTTGACATCGGCGGCGTGCGCGTCCGTCACCTCGACGGCGGTTACTACGTTCGTTTTAACGCCCGTCGTGATGTGTATCTTTATCCAGTGGCGACGGCTTATGCTGTTCGGCATCTTCTGCCCCAACTCGGTTCTGGCCTTCCCCCACTTCGCCTCACTCCAACGTTGGAAAGTGCCCGTCGAAAGTCCCGACGAATCAACGGCAAAGTCTTCCTCTATGCTGGCGAGCGGCAAGGCGCTTTCCTCTATCAGCATTTGCAGATAAGACGTGAGTGTTTCCGATTCAAAGTAGTTGAAGATTGAGTTATAGCAAGGAAGGCTTTCCATGTATCCCTTCGCGTGCGCGTCTCTAAGGTCTGTCATAAAGCGGCGACCGCTCACGGTTGAATAGACCTTGTAGGCCATCGCGAAAATCATATCCTCGAAAGACAGGCGCGGTCGTCCCATTATCTGAGCGGGGCTACCGACGCCCTGACAGAGTTGATGCAAGAGGTAAAGGAAGATGCCCTTTTCTTTCGTCTGCGCCATATTGTAAGCGGGCCACTGTTGAGGATACGTCTTGCGCGTGACCTTGACCGTTTCCGTCACGGTCGTTTTCGTCGCGCCGTCCGCATGAGTCTCGGTAACTGTCTTGCGCTCGCGCTCGACAGTGAATGCGACGGCGAACATGTGTTTGCACGTGGAACCCGTGTTTTCAAAATCGGGGCATGAGCAGTTCTGCGCTACGGGGTCAACCTTGTACCTTTGATTGCCCGATTGAGAAGGAACTATGTAGAGAGCGCCGCTCTTAACTATCCTCGCCCTGTCTGCTATCTCGCGCCCTTTTGCTTCTCTGATACTCATGCTTTTGTACCTCGGATGTTTGTTCCGCTTACGCATGAGTATATTATCTCAGATAACATGTTATGTCAAGTAATATATGGCTAGACATAACATATTATTTCTGATAGCATTCCCCTATGGCTAAAGTTAAAAAGGTCGTTTGGTATTGGGCTTGTGAGCGATGCGGGCACGAATGGCCGCCGAAAGGTGAAGGCGAGCCGAAGTTCTGCCCACACTGTAAAAGCCCTTACTGGAACAAGCCGCGACGGGAGCCGAAGGCCGCACGCAAGGGCTAGACTGCGCCTCTTGACCGTGCTATAAGGACACTTAGGGCGTCCCGCCAAAGACGTGCCTATTGAAAATTAAGACCGCTTACCACGGCCCGCCCTTCGGCTCCCGCTAAGAATCGAAAGGGCGGGCCTTCCTGTTATCGCCTCTCGCGTCGGTAAGCGAATGTGTGAACGCGAGAGGCTATCCGTAATAACTTCATTTTCTTTTCACCTCCAAAGCAAAACGCTACCGAAAACTACGGTAGCGTTATACCCCATCGAAATCGGGCCGCGATATGACACTTTCAGGGAAAGTTAGCGGGTGGTAAATACTGCCGCGATTTAACACATGGCAAAAAGGCGCGCGACTTAACCTATGACAACTTTCCTTACTTTTTGTCACCCCTTTTCCATCGCTGTTTCCAGCCTTCCGAAGAATAAATAGGGATAGGCGGTATGTATGCTCGCGGGTACTGAACGTCAGACCAGAGCGGTAGCCTATCGGAAGGGTCGTTAAGGTTAGCGGTCTCCCACTCCTTTAGTTTTTGAAGGTCGCGCTTGAGCCCTCGCGTGTCAAGACTTATCCCTTCCGCCTCCATATCTTCAATGAAGATTTCTATTGCAAGGGACTGTAAGGTGGAGTTCCTTTTTATGCGCTTTGCGGCTCTATCGTATAAAGCCTCGTGGAACAGCCGCGCCTTGTCGCCTGTGGCTAGCTTAACGGAACATTCAAGAATACTTTTGTCGGTGCGCGTCGGCTCGACTACGTAGGAAAGGCCAAGCATGAGGTCGCGAATATCCCACGCCCGCGCCAGGTGGGGCGAGATGTGGTAACTATCAACCAAATTCTTAATGACGGTCGCGGGGAGTTCGTAGTTACGGTTGTAGGAAATTTTATGTAATGCCTTTAGTTGGTCTGATGACTCCGTGTCACCTTTCTCCGCAGCTAAAGCGATTCGCACTAACTGATGAATAATCTGCGATACGGTTTCCCGCGTCTCCTTACTGATGACGCCCTTTCGGGCGAGCGCGCCGAGTTGGCACACTTCAATCAAGCACAGGGCGCCGTTGGCTAACCACGCCAAGTCAGCGTCAATGTCATAGCCCTCGTGTAAATGCTTTATAACGCTATCCCAAACACTGTTACCCCACCCGTCGTTACTGAGGACGTTTTTTAGGGTCGCGTTTAGAGCTTCGCGCGCTTCGGCGCTCTCGTCAGGCATTAGCGGCCTCTCTGTGGCCTTCTCTGAAAAGGTATTCGGCCCGCCCGCCGCGTCAGAGATTCGCAGCCTTTCCCCGCGATGATCAGTCACAGGTAAGGCGGGCCGAAGTTTGATGCCCGATTATATACCCCCTAGTTTTGAAGTCTGCCCAAAAAGTTCTAATCCTGCCCAAAATGTCAGCCCGAAAGAAGACTATTTAGGCAAAGCCAGCCCTTTGGCTTTGCCTCATAACCCCCACTTGCCCCATAAGTGCTTAACCTTGCCTCAAAAGTAGGTTGGGCCGCGTGCGGCCTCGCCAGCGCGCACGCGGCCCAACGGCACGGCCCGCGAGTGAGTGCGGGCGTGCCCGGAGGCGCGCTGCCCTTACGCGCCCCCGTAGCTAACAGACGAGAATGCCCATGTGCTATCCTCCTTCGCGTTTCAGTCTTTGAAAATGAGACAACGGTCGGATGCGTAGCGTAGCTCACCCTCAATCTCAGAGTGATGAGCATCGCCGTTGAGCATGAGAGGTCTCTACTCACGGCGAAAAGGTTACGCAGAGACATTCTATCCCCAAATCGGGGATATAGCAAACTGCGGATTGTATTGCGCTCGTTGGGAGGTGATTCCCAATGGGCGTGAAGGCGAGGCAGCGGCCGGAGCGGCTTGCCGAGAAGCTTCTACAGATAAGGCTCGCGCTTGGGTTGTCTCAGAGCGAGTTGCTCAGGCGTTTAGAGATTGAAGATTCAATCTCGTATAAGAAGATTTCTGATTACGAAAGGGGAGCGCGCGAGCCATCGCTCATAATCCTCTTGCAGTATGCGCGCGTGGCTAACGTCAGCACGGATGTTTTGATTGACGACGAGTTGGAATTGCCTGCCAAGCTGCCCGCTAAGTCGAAGCGTTCCTGAGAAGTTCCGGCGAATCAGGTCATAGCGTCACGCAGAGGGCTAAAGATTGTGCCATAGTCGCCGGGGGGAAGGCTCGTGCGACTAAAAACGCGACCTCAGTCGCTTGGAGTCGAACTTGAACGAGTGGCATCGAGGGCGAAGCCGTTAAAGGTTGAGTTCAAGGGAGTGAAATTCAGGCTCAAGCGGGTAAAGTTCGAGTTCAGGCGGGTAAGATTCGAGTTTAAGGGAGTAAAGTTCGAGTTTAAGGGAGTAAAGGTCGAGTTCAAGTAGGTAGTATTCGAGTTCGAGCGAGTCGAAGTCGATTTCGAGCGTGTGAAAATTGAATTTGAGCGGCCGAGGTCGAGACTTTAACGATTAGACTTTGAAGTTTGGGGGCGTGGAGTCGCATGCGGGTGGGTAAGGGCGGCGGATAAATAGCTTGAAATCTATTTTGGGTAGTGGCTCAGTCGCGGGAGAGAGCCCGTGACTTATTGTAGTCGTGCAGAAAGAGTCGCAGACACAGCTCGTGCATCGCGTCGGACTTGGAGAACGACAGGCTCTTCCTGACGAAGCGCCCGAGCCTTTGGCGCAACGTGTTATTCCACCGCTCGACGTGCGCCGTCAGCCCCGACTCTTTGCCGGCAGCCGTGTGCTGCTCGGCAGGGATGACGAGTCGATACGCCTCCCAGAAGTCGCTGAAGCAGTGGGCGCGGCGGTAAGCCGCGGGGATCGCCGCCCACAACTTCCGGCAGGTCACGCGCGAGCGGTCGCCGACGGCGTAAGCGACCACTTGACGCGTGGCGCGGCACAAGGCGATCCAAATCCAGCGCTTATGCGCTCTTTTCAAGACGAATGACCAGAGTTCATCTAACTCCAGCGCGGTTGCCTCCTCGGGGTCGGGTTCGCAGAGCGTCTCGCTCAACTGAGGTAGCGCCGCCTCTTTTTTTGAGCCAACTGGTGACCGTATTACGCGAGACGCCGAAGGTGCGAGACAGGCCGCGCAAGGAACTGCGCTCGTGATAGGCGCGAAGTATTTGCTCACGCTCTTCTTCGGTGTAGCCGTTGGCTTGCGGGTCGTCACGGCTCATCCGCCCACAGTCGGAGCAGAGGTAGCGCTGCTTCCCGTTTTGCGTGAAGCCGTTGCGGACGAGGCGGTCGCCGCCGCAGTGGTAGCACTTGAGTTTGACCATACGAGCGAGTCTACCGTCTCTCTCGCAGTTGAACCACTACCCAAATTTGAATGAAGGCTTCTCTTCATGTGCGTTCGACCGCGGACGAGGACGCGCGTTTCCGTCTTGAAAGTTAAACTGATGGCGCGAAGTTAGACGCTCAGCGCGTGTAGCCGTTCGGGTAGTAAAGCTCACCGCCGCCCACGTCCGCGACGACGCGCACCTTGTGGAAGCCCTTGCCGGGGTGCGTCGAGAGGTAGGTGAGCGCGAACTGACGCGAGAGCAGCGAGTCTATGTCACGCAGGAATTTATCGAGACTGACGGGCGCGCCCGTCCCTTGAAAGAACGCGCGGCCGCCCGTCTCCTCCGAGAGGCGGTTGAGCGAGCCCTGCCCGTTGCCCACGAGCGAGAAGTTGGAAGTCCCGGCCGTCGGCTCGTAGATAGAGTAGATGGCGACGCCGAGACGCTGCGCCTCGTTGATTGCGCGTTGAAGGTCGAAGCCTGTACCGGGCGAAGAGTTCTCGAAGCCGCGCGACGTGTCAACGCCGTCGCTCAAAAGCAGCACCGCGCGACGGCCCACCGGCTGCGAATCGAAGCGCTTGAGCGCGTCGCGCGTCTGCGCGAACGGGTTGAAGGGCGCGACCGCGGACGAAGAGACGGGGATGCGCAGAGACTTCGCCGCGCGCTCCATGTCGCTCGTGAACTTCTGCCGCACCTGCAACGTGCCCGTGCGCAGGTAGCCGACCATCACGCGCGAGCCCGGCGGGAGTCGGCGTACGAAGTCCGCGATGCCCTTTATCTCGTTGCTAACTATCGAGGCGAGGTCATCCTGTATGAGCACCGCGACGGTCATCGGCGAGCGGCCCGCGCCGCGCGTCGCGAGTATCTCCTGCCGGTCGCCGTCCTCGAAGATTTGTAAGGCTTCGAGGTAGTGAAGCTCCGACTGCTCCTGCCGTTCGGGCAGACGCACCGTGACGGGGATGGTCACGCTGCGTACGTCGCGCCGCACGTCGGCGCGCGCCGCGCCCGCGTCTGCGCGCTTCTGCGCGCGCGGCGCTGACATAGGCGCGCAGACGGCCGCGGCCATAAACACCGCCGCGAGAATCCAGACAGATCTTCTCATCACCCCTCCCCGGCGCACGCACCAGACGAGCGCGCACCGCTCTGTTATTATAACTTGTCGTTGGTCGGAAACGTATCGGGGCCGCGGCCGCGGGTTAAGGAAAGCTTCGCGGCTGCCCGCCTTCGTTTGATGCAGATTCGTGGAGGCGTGTACAGGGTTTGAGCCGTAGAATTAAGACGGACGGGATGACGGCGGGCGAGCGCATGAAGTCGAAGCTTCTCGCGTGGTCGCCGCTTGTCGCGTTCCTTCTGCTCGCGCTGCCGCTTCCCGCATACTTTCTCTTCCGATACTTCACCGCCTCGGAGAACGTCGGCGAGTATATGCTCTTCGCCTTGACCTCGCTCGGAATCTTCTCGCTCTTCGGGCTCGTCGCCGCGTTCGCGGTCGTCTTCTACAAAAGACTCTGGGAGCGGAGACTTCGCGAGAGGCTCGCGGCCGACGGCGTGACGGCCGGGGAGCTTCGCTGGTTCGAGTCGGAGTTGACGGACGAGCAGCGGCGCACGCTTCGCGAGATGGAGGCACGCAAGCCGCTCCTCGCGGGCGCATACCGGGAGACGCTGGCGGCGCGCGTCACCGCGGCGCGCGTGCTCGCGAGCGCGCGGCGCGACTCGGTACTCGTCGAGCGCCGAATCAGGACGGCCAAGGGTTTCCAGACCTCGAACCGCGCGGAGCTTGAGCAAGGGCTTCGTAAAGACAGCGAGCGGCTCTCGCGTGTCGAGGTCGAGGCCGCCGAGCACCTGAGCGAGATGGACGCGCGACTCCTCACAATCGAATCGCTCGCGAGCCGCGACGCGAGCGAGGCCGAGACCGAGACGGCGCTCCGACGTCTCAGCTCCGCGCGCGAGAACCTTCCGCTCGGACTCGAAGGCTTGCGTGAAGAACTGGACGCGCGCGAGGAGATAGAGAGAGAGCTACGAGAACTCCCGCCGAAGGATGAGGGAAGGATGAAGGCGGAAGGATGAAGGCGGAAGGGGTTCCGGGTTATGGGTGTTAGGTTCTGGTTTGAACCAGCACCCGAAACCTAACACCCTGCACCCCTTCATCATTCCGCATTCATCATTCCAGAGAGGCGTTCGTCCAAGTCGGCGAGCCTGTAGACTCCGTCCTCGATTCGTTCCGCGAAGCCTTCGCGGACGAGCGCGTGATTGCCCTTGCCAGCATCGGCGCGCGAGAGGCCCGTCACCTTCGCAAGCTCGCCGCGAATAGTCATACCAGCGCCCAAAAGATACGCGCGCGCGACTTCGCGTAGCGCATCCTCGCGCTTCACCTTCTGTGACAGCTCGCGCGCGAAACGCCCCTCGCTGAGCCCCCAGATGTATGTGAACCAGGGCTCGTACAAGACCTCCTGCGGGATGACCTTCAGAGCACGCTGCAACTCGTCGAGCGCCTTCGTGAAGCGTGGCCGCTCCGTCACCTTCGAGGCTTCGCGCAGGTCGGACGTAGCCATCTCCCACTCCTTCCGCAAGACCTTCAGCACCGCGCGCGCGTCGTCGGAAAACGCCTTGCCTTCGGCGCGGCGCGAGACGCCCCAGAGCGCGTTGAAGTGTGGGACGAGGCGAGGCGCGACGAAGGTCGAGCGGTTCTTCGAGAGCTTCGCGTAGTAGACGCGCCCGCGCCGCATCAACTCGTCCTTCAAGATCCACGTCAGGCTGCTCTCGGGGTCTTTCTGAACGTTGCGCGGCATGTGCGCGTCGCGGCGGCCGCAGACCGCGACGTAGAGCGAAGGGCCGGGACGGCGCGAGTCGGTCATCGTCGCGGAGAATCCCGTCGCCTCGACGTACTTCTCCGCCTCGACGGCCGTCTCCACGCGCGACTCCGGCTCGCGCCGCCACATACGGTCGCGGTAGCTTTCAACCTCTTCTGGAAGTGCCTTAATCATCTTCCAAAAATCGCGGTGTTGGCCTTGACAAACCTCGGCCAACTCTGTTTAATCAGTTGTGACTGCTCTTTTTCCGGGGCAGCGACCGGTGTTTCAAACTCTTCTGAAAGTCGTCAACGGCGGCCGCGAGTCTCCCATTCCACGGCCCCGCAAACACGAGTCCGCCGCGACGCCTCCCTTCCCACGCCCCACCGATTCCGGAGGTGCAGATTGAACGGCCACATCCGAGAGCCAGAGAGTTTTCCGACGCGTAAGTCCGACCGCAGCACGTCGGCGTACGCGCGCGTCGGAAGCGGCGTGCGTAAAGATAGCACCGGCTCGCGCACGCGGAAAGCCGACGCGCGTGCTTCGTCGCTCATGCTCATGCGGCCGCGTGCTTTCCGTCTCGCATCCGTCCTGCTCTCGCTCTGCGTCCTCGCCGCGCCGGCCGCCGGATTCGTGCCGAAGGGGCAGAAGAACTACAAGCAGGGGCTTCAGTACGAGGCGGCGCAGCAGTGGGAGAAGGCCGCCGAAGAGTTCTCGCTCGCGGTCGCGGCCGAGCCTTCCAACAGCGAGTACCAGCTTCACTACCGGCGCGCGGTCTTCAACGCGTCGCAGGCTTTCATGCAGCAGGGCGGTGCGCTCATGGACAGGGGCGACTACCTCGGCGCATACAACGCCTTCCGCCGCGCGAACGCCTACGACCCCGCGAACGAACTCGCCGCCTCGATGATGGATCGCGCCTTCAAACTCCAAACGAATAAGGAGGACGACGCGAAGCCTGAGACGCGCACCCCCTCGGCCGCTGCGAGACTTCAGCCCACCGCCTACACGTCCACTCCCGGCTCGTTTTCGCACCGCGACGTGCGCGCACAGGACGACACTGTCTCGCCCTCGCGCAGCGAGCAGTTGCACGCGATACAGTACGGCGGCGACCTCGAACAGTTCGTCAAGTACCTCGCACGCCAGCTCAAGCTGAACGTCGTCTTCGACCGAGACTTCCCGAAGCGCAACGTCAACGTAGACCTTCAGGACGTGACGGCCGCGCAGGCGCTCGACTACATCTTCCTCACGCAGGGTCTCTTCTTCCAGAAGCTCTCGAACCGAACCATCGTCGTCGCCGAGCAGGTCAAGCGCCCGCAGTACCAGCAGCTCGTGCTACGTACCTTCTACCTCTATAACGTTGACCCGAACGACGCGCGCCAGCTCATCACGGCCTCAATCCCTCCGCAGGCGGGCCGCCAGCCCGTCATCACCGCGAACAAGTCTACGAACTCCATCACGATTCGCGACACGCCCGAGAACGTGCGGCTCGTCGGCGAGCTTCTGCGCAGCATAGACAAGGAGCGCGCGGAGGTCGTGATGGATGTGAACATCTACGAGGTCTCGCGCGAAGACCTGATGCAGCTCGGCAACCAGATCGGCACGAGCGATTCGCTCACGAACCTCGGCGGCATACAGAAGGGCTTGAGCGTCGTGGGCGGGAGTCGGCAGGTCGTGTCGCAGGCGCTCGCGGCCATCCCGACCGCGCTCGGCGCTGCGTTCATCGTCCCGCCCACAACTCTGACCGCCCTTCAGCGCAAGGACAACACGCGCCTCGTCGCCTCGACGCAGGTTCACGCCTTCGACGGCGAGAAGTCCACTGCGCACATAGGCCAGCGCGTGCCCGTGCAGACCGCGACGGTCGCGCCCTACGGCGCGGTCTCGACGGGCGACAACAATAACAATAACAACGGCGTCACGACGCAGGGGCTCTTCGGCGGCAACGGCTACCCGGTCATTCAGTACGAGAAGACCGGGCTGACGCTTGAGTTCACGCCGCAGGTCTTCCCTGACTTAGACGTGCAGGTGAAGATGAGTATCAAGTCGAACGACGTGACGCAGCAGCAGGGCACGGCGGCGCTCACGCCAACCTTCACCGAGCGAAACATCGAAGGCACCGCGCGCATACAGAACAACCGCACGATGATGATCGCGAGCGTCGCGCAGAACTCGCAGTCGCGCGGGCGACAGGGTCTCCCGGTGCTCGGGCTCATGCCCGTGCTCGGCCGACTCTTCTCCGCGCCGCGTCGCGAAGACTCGCAGACGGACATCGTCATCGCCGTCACGCCGCACGTCATGCGCGCGCCCTCCGTCACGCCGCGCGACGAAGAGATGTACCCTTCGGGCACATTGCAGACGCCGACGAGCGACACGCTCGAAGCGATGCTCCTAGAGGTCGAGCGCGAGGAGCAGCTCGCCACGGCGCGCTCCATCCCGACGCACAGGAACATTGAACTGCCCGACGCCGCCACCACCGAGCAGGCATCAGCAAAAGCTCAACTGTCTCCCGCGAAAGCCGAAGAGGCCGCGCGCGTAGTCGAGCCGCCGACAACAGGGGTCGAGCAAGCAGCGGCGGAGACTGAGACGTACATCCCCGCGCCGAAGGCGCTCATGAACAACGTCTCCGTGGAGACGACTGCGAGGCCCGCGACGCGCGAGGCTTCGTACGCTCCTCCGTCGAACGAGACGCAGCCCGAGACGCAGATTAGTAAAGCTACTCCCGAGCAGTACGCGACTCCGACGCGGGCCGAGTCTCCTAACGCCGCGCCCTCCAACTCACTCTTCTCTTTCCAGCCAACAGCGGCAGCGGCAACCGCGCCTTCCGCACCGACGGTCGAGAACACGCGTACGCGCGCGCGCGTCGTCAATCCCGCGCAGTCGCCCGTGGACTTCCCCGTCTCTTACATCACCGAGAGGCCGCTGGCAGACCGCTCGGGCGTGGCCGCGACTAGCGCCGCGGCCTTCAGGTTGATGTCCGACCCGCGTGCGATGCACGTCGGCGAGCGCAGGCAGATAAAACTTCTGCTGAAGACGGACGCGCCGCTCGGGCTCGTCGCGCTCACGCTTCGACTCGACACGCGCTCGCTCGCGGTTCGGGCGGTCGGCGCTGGCACGCTCTTCAAGCCGACGGACGCGCGCCTGACAAATACGCTCACGCCCGAGGGGCTTCTGCTCGTCACGGTCGCTTCGCAGGACGCGGCGCTGCCCGTCAGCGGCGCGGGCGTGCTGCTTACACTCGAAGTCGAAGCGCTGGCGAGCGGCGCGGAGCCTTTGAAGTTCGACGCCGACGACATTCACGTCGTGGCGACAGACGGCAGGAAAGTTCTCGTGAAGGTGATGGCCGACCAACTCTCGGTCGCGCGGTAGGACTGGCTCTCACAATGCGCAGGCCATTACGACGAACGGCCGCACGGCACTCAGTCCGGCGGCCGTTCGACTCTTCGTGCCCTTAAGCTTTCAGTCGTCCGCCTGCGCGTCCTTACGTCTCTGACTCTTCAGCGTGCGGCTGTATTCGAGAGCGCGCGCGACTGACGCTTCGATCTCTTCGAGCCGGAAGGGCTTGAGCAGGAAGTCGAATGCGCCGAGCCGCGTTAGCCCTTCGGCGTGCGTGCGGTCGCCTATGCCGGAGATGACTATGACGGGCGTGCCGGGCCTCGCCTGGCGCAGGTGGCCGAGCAACTCAAGGCCGCTCAAGCCCGGCATCGAGATGTCCGTGAGCACAACGTCGTAGGGCTGTTCGTCGATGAACGCGAGCGCCTGTTCGGCCGTGGCCGCGAGGTGGCAGAGGTGCTCGTCCGAGAAGAGGTCGTAGAGCACGTCGCGCACGGCGGCGTCGTCGTCAACAATCAGGATGGCTGCCATCTCTTACGCTCTCCGGCCCCGAGTCGAAACATGTACCTGCTTAGCTGATTCAATTTGTGAGTGTCTGGGCGAGCGAATACTAACATAACGTCGCGGCGTTTGAAACAACACGCCACTCCGAACAGAACCGCGAACGGTAGTGAGCGGGTAGTTTCAACACCGCAGACAAGAGAGGCATGGCTAATTGAGTCTTAGTCATGCCTCTCTTGTCTGCGGTGGTTATCTTCTGACAACTACCCGCTCACTACCGTTCGCGGTTCTGTTACCTTCACCTGTTCGTCGGAGCGCTCGTGCGGATGGAGACCTCCGTGCCGCTCATAAGGTTCAGGTCTTCGCTGCCCTGCACGTAGACCGAGCCCGCGCCCGCGCCGCCGCCGAGGACTGCGCCGATGACGGCACCCTTGCCGCCGCCCGCTATCGCGCCGATGATCGCGCCGACCGCCGAGCCGATGGCCGCGCGCTGCGCGGTCTGCGTGCCGCGGCTGCTGTCGTCGCGCACGGTGCCTTCGTTATCAACCTGAACCGTCTCGCCGTTCTGCGCGCGCACGCTCTCTATGAAGCCCGCGAACTGGTACGTACGGCCGTCGCGCGTGCGTATGGTGTCGAAGTTGAGCGACATGTCCGAGCGGCCCGTTACTCGGCCGCTGCGGTTGATGCTGGCGATGCGCCCCTCGATGGTCGAGCCCTCGAACTGGCCGGGCGACACGACCGTCATCGTGAAGCGGTCGCCGACGCTCGCTGTCCTTGTCGAGAGGTCGGTATTCAAACGCGCGTTCAGCGTCTCGCCGTCGGGCACGATGAAGCCGCCGTTCGGCGTGGTGTTGCCGTACGTCCCGCTCTGGTTGGAGCCGTTCTGGTTGTAGCCCGCCGTCGTGCCGTTGTAGACGTTCCACTCCGCCACGTCCGACGTGCGGTCGTAGACGTTCGCAACGGTGAGCGGGTTCGCGCCGAGTCGGTCGTTCCAAATCTGGCGCGTGACGCGAAGGCGACGGCCGCCCTCAATCGGGTCGAAGGTGACGGTGAAGTCGGTCTCGCGGTTGCCCGCCGAGCTTACGACGAGACGGTCACCCGTCAACTGCGCGTTGACGCGCGAGTAGCTGCCGTTGGGAAGCTGCTCGCGGCTCTCGGGCGCGTTCGCGACGAAGGTCGTCTGCGGCGCGCGCGAGCTTGCGATGGTCACGTTGTTGCCGTTGCGCTCGATGGCGAGCATCTCCGGCGCTTCAAAGCGGCGCATGATCTGCTCGCGAACCCTTTGGCGGTCGGCATACGGCAGATTGCGAATGGCGTTGTCGGCCACCGTGTTCGCGTTGTCGCTCTGCGTCGAGTCGAGGCGGAAGGTGCCGGTCAGGCGGTTCGCGCGGTTGTTGCCGTTGCCGTAGCCACCGCGATTATCGCCGTAGCCGCCCGCGGTCGTGTCGCGGCCCGGCAGCGAGTTCACGTCCCAATTCCAAGCGACGCTGTAGGCCGTGGCGAGTTGGCCCAAATCGCCCCTGAGCGTAGTCCAGTCGTTCTCGGCGCGCATCGAGAGCGTGTTGCGCGTCATGAAGTCGTCAATGTATGTGGCCTGACGCAGGACGTTCTCCACATCGGCCGTCGCGGACGAGCGCGCGCTGAAGCGCGTGCGTAGCTGGTCGGTCGCGGCCTCGAAGTCGCGCACGAACTGGTTGATGTTGTCCTCGGCGCGCGTTCCGTTGTAGGTGCTGCGGTTGAGCGCCGTGCCCATGTCGGTGCGGAAACGGTCGGTGCCGTTCTCGATGCGGCGTATGAGCGCGTCGAGCTGGCGGTCGCTTATGCGATAGGCTGCGCCCGTCTGGTTGGGGTAGCCGCCCGTACCACCACCGTAGACCGGCGCGTTAGGCGCGTTATATGTGCCGCCGGTCTGCGTCCAGTCCCATCTGACGTTGTACACGCGCGCGAGCGCGTCGAGGTCTGCGCGGAGCGTCGCCCAATCGTTCGACGCGGCGGCGCTGAGACGGTTGCTCATCATGAAGTCGTTCAAGAACGCGGCCTGACGGAGCACGTTCTCCACGTCGGCGGCGACGGACGTACGACCGTTGAAGCGCGAGCGTAGCTGGTCGGTCGCGGTCTCGAAGCTCTGCACGTAGCCGTTGAGCTGGTCTTCGGTCGAGGTACCGTTGAAGCGGCTTCGGTCGAGCGCGTTAGCGAAGCTCGAACGGAAGCGGTCGGCATCGGTCTCGACGCGGCGCAACGCAGTCTCGACCTGCCTGTCGTTCATACGATACGGGCGCTGCGCCTGCGCGGCGGTCGCGCACATGGCGACCACTGCGACGAGCAGCGCCGCCGAGAAGGTCTGTCTGATTCTGTTCATCACTCTTCCCTCCAAATTGTGTTTCACAATTTATTTATCTGAAGTTTTCCGGCGGCCCTCGAAAAAAGATGGCCGCCCCCTGCTCCGCAAGTTGTACGGGGAGAAGCGTGTGGAACTCGGAGAGACATACGCTTTAAGCAAGGCATCATCCGCTGTCACTTAGGCAAGCACTGTGCCCCGAAGCACTCAACGCGTCACACTGATTGACGGGAGTCGGAGGAGTCTGTGGAAGAGTCGAAACTCGCGCGTGGGATTCGCGTCGCGGCAAGAGGGTTGCCGTTAAATTTGTGATGCGAGACTGTTATATCGCCGCGATTTTATCGCGGCATCTGTACTGAAGCCGTCTCCGATGTTCGGCTAACGTACAACGCAATGCGCGCGCGTTCGGCCTTTAATTAGCTTAATTTAAGTGCGCGGCGAGCGGCGTGTTATGCTTGGCTCAAAGGGAGGCGCAAAGCTCATGGACAACTCGGACGCGAAGGCCATCGTCCATTACGCGGGCGAAGAGTTCTTCGTCGCGGTCACGCCGAGCGGGCACGCGCAGGTGCTCGACACGAATCACGAGCGCGCGAGCGCGGCGACGCCGATGGAGCTTCTGCTCATCGCGCTCGGCAGTTGCACGGCCGTGGACGTGGTCTCGATTCTGAAGAAGAGGCGCGAGCGCGTGACCGACTACCGCGTAGAGGTTCGAGGCACGCGGCGCGAAGAGCACCCGCGCGCGTTCACGCGCATGGAGGTTCGACACGTCGTGCGCGGACACAACGTCTCGGAGAAGTCGGTCGCCTCCGCGATAGAGCTATCGGAGACGAAGTATTGCAGCGTCGCGGCGACGCTACGGCCCGCGGTAGAGATCGTGACGAGCTACGAGATTATCGAGGACGAGGGATGAAGATGGCGCTTCTGGCCCAA
>JBJMGR010000146.1:0-38107 GCA_045807805.1 Pyrinomonadaceae bacterium
CACAGGCGACCTATCCGTTGCCTCGACGGTCGAGTACGGAACGGCCGACGGCACGGCGTCCGAGCGCTCGGACTACACGACCGCGGTCGGCACGCTGCGGTTCGCGCCCGGCGAGACGAACAAGACCGTCCGGGTGCTGCTGACGAACGACGCGTATCAGGAGAGTGACGAGACGTTCACACTCACACTGGGCGGCGCGTCGGGCGCTGAGATAACATCGCCCGCGAGCAGCACGGTAACGATCCAGGACGACGACCCCTTCCCGCAGCAGGGCAACCCGGCGGACGACACGGCCTTCTTCGTCCGCCAGCACTACCGAGACTTCCTCAACCGCACCGCCGACGCGAGCGGCCTCCAGTTCTGGTTTAACGAGATCGAGATGTGCGGCGCGGACGCGCCCTGTCGCGAGGTGAAGCGCATCAACGTCTCGGCGGCCTTCTTCCTCTCGATTGAATTTCAGAACACGGGCTATCTCGTCTACCGCCTGAACCAAGCCTCGTACGCAACCGGCGAGACGCTCGGGATGCGCGCGTTCCTCAAGGACACGCAGGAGGTAGGCCAGGGCTTCGTCGTCGGGGCACAGGGATGGGAGGCGCAGTTGGAGACGAACAAGCGCGACCTTCTGGCGCGCTTCGTGGCGCGGCCGGAGTTCGTCGCCGCATACCCCGCGTCGCTGACGCCCGCGCAGTTCGTGGACACGCTCAACGCGAACACGAAAGACCCCGCGCAGCCCGCTTCGGGCGGCTCGCTCACGCAAGGAGAGCGCGACCAGCTCGTCGCGGAGCTTGCGTCGGGGACGAAGACGCGCGCGGAGGTGCTACGGGCGGTGGCCGAGCACCCGGTCTTCAGCCAGCGCCAGACCAATCGCGCGTTCGTCTACATGCAGTACGTCGGCTACCTGCGCCGCAACCCGAACGCCGCGCCGGACACGGACTACACGGGCTACCAGTTCTGGCTGAAGAAGCTCAACGACTTCAACGGCAACTTCGTCTCGGCCGAGATGGTCAAGGCGTTCATCACTTCGGACGAGTACCGCCACCGCTTCGCGCCGTGATGCGCGAAGGCCGTTCGCTGTCTCTAAAGCACGGAGGCGCTGTAGGTAACTTTCGCCTACAGCGCCTCCGTGCTTTCGTGTCTAACCCTATAGATGACCCACTATCATGGTATTCGGACGGGGAGCTAATCCGACGTGCGTGTGATACACTGCCTTCCGTAAATCAATCGCAGCTCTTTAGACAACATACTCGCGCATCAGGATTCGCGCACCGCGCACTTCTCCTCGTGCCGTCTGTTATGTCCGGCGTGACGACGAGAAGGCTCCTGATGTCCGTTCTCGCAAGCATTCCTCAGTTCAAACGAAACCCGTTCCGTAAGTCCCACGCGCGCACGCACACGGCCGAGTGTCTTACGCAGTGGTGTGTCAAAGAAAGCGCCATGAAATTCTGTACGGAACACTTCGAGCAGGCCCGCCGCGTCGCCAGCCAGTGGAGGCGCGAGGGGTACAACCACGTCGTGGTGGTCAGGCAGGGCACGCGCGCGAGCCGCTGCTACCCGTGCCGCCAGCAGGACGTGCCGCCGCGCGCGGTCGCCGACCGGGACTACTATCCGATACCTACACAGGAGCGGCTCGACGCGAGCGCGCCCTCGGAGCAGACGGCGTCGAGGGCCGAGATGTGGGTGGCAGTCACCATCGCATACGGACACAGATACTCGGCCGCGACGCTGAACTAATGAGAGACCTGCGAGTTTATGTCGAGCCCGTAGCTCGCCGCGCGCGCGGCGGGCTTACGACGTTCTACAGCCGCCGCGCGGACGGCCCGTACTACCGTTGGTTCTACGCCGAAGGCTCGGAACGTTGGCGCTACTCGCGCGTCAACTTGGACAGGATGGAACTGAGCGTGCTCTGCGTCGCGCCGTGGGAGGCCGTACCGGCCGCGCTGCGTGAACGTCTGGGCGAACACTATCTCGAATAGTCCTGCCGACCGGGGCGGTGGGAGAAGGGGCGACGGATGAGCGAAGAACTGCGCGTACTGGAAGAGGCGAAGTCGGAAGCGCTGGCTGGCTTCGCGGCCATCGCCGCCGTCATCGATCTGTCGGGCGAGGCCGAGACGGGCGAGCAATCACTCGCGTCCGACTCTCTACGCGCCTCCGCCGTGCGACACCTCTCCGCCGCTTTGGAGATCATGCGCCGTGCGAAAGGGGCTAACGCTTGAACGGCTACGACGATTTCATCGAGCGTCTTGAGTCCGCACTCATGGACGACGAGGCGCGCGAAGAGTTTCTGGAGTACATGCAAGGGCTCACGCCGGAGGGGCGCGCGGAGATACTTGCCGAGGCCGACCGGCGCGAGCCTGAAGCGGAGAGCAATTAAGAGAGGCGGGAAGATATGAGCGCGAGCGAAGAACCGTTTGACGAATCCGTTGGAGAGTCGGAGACAGTTGAGGCCGATGACGCCGAAGGGCACGCGGCTCAAATTCCTGACAGCGAGCATCCCGTCCCGCTCTTCCTCAGAGACATGAGCGACGGTCAAAAGGGGAATGCGCAGGACGAGAAGGACGAGACGGGTGAGTAGCAGGTCATGGTAACGGAAGCGGCAGACTCCGGCGCGGGTATCAAAGCCGGCGACTGCGTCCGCGCGCTCGACGGCGCGTACAAGGGCAAGGTCGGGACGGCGCTACGCGTCGTGAAGACCCACGACGAGGGGCGGACTTCCGAGTCTGTACTGGTGAGCTTCCCCGCGGGCGGCGCCGACTACCTGAACGCCGACGTGCTTGAGAGGACTGAGATGCCGAAGGAGTGAGCGCCGGAGGTGCGAGGCGTCATCTTAACCGAGCACGCATCCCGCTCTCGCCATGCACCGCGCGTGCGCTCTGTCTATACGCGCGCGTGGATGAGACGGCGCATGCGATCCGGGAAGAGCACGTCTATCTTCTGAGGCTCGACCAGCGCCGTTACCTCGCCGACACCGAAGACGGGGTGCGTAAGTGACTGACCCGCGCGGTACGTGTGTGTGCGGTCGTACGGCGCGCCGGACTTCGCGGTGGCACGCGCGGCTATGCCGACAACGGCCTTGAAGGTGCTGCGCGTCCCGCACTTCGGGCAGCTCACGCGCGTGATGCGCCCGGCCTTCGTGACCGAAGCCACGACGTGCCCGCGATCCTCGCCGCACACGGCGCAGAACTTCTCCACGCGCTCTCCGCTCTTATGAATCTGGTTGTCCACGCAAAACTCCTTTTACTCACCAACACCTGAAAGCGTCACGCCCCCGTCGGGACGTATATAGGAACTCCGGGCCGACGAGCCCGACGCGTTAGGACGCGGCCTCGCGGCGCGGCCCTCGCACGACCTGCCTGATTAAACGCAGACGCGCCAGCAGCCGTATCACGTAGCCCGACACGTCTATCTCATACCAGCGCCAGCCGTGCAGTGCCGCGGCCGGGCGCGCGTGGTGGTTGTTGTGCCAGCCCTCGCCGAGCGAGAGCAGCCCGACCCACCAGACATTGCCGCTCTCGTCGCGCGTCTTGTTTGGACGACGACCCCAGCGGTGGCAAATGCTGTTGACGCACCACGTCACGTGCCAAAGCGCGAGCGTCCTGATGAATGTTCCCCACAGCACTCCGCGCCATCCGGCGACGGCGAAGCAGAGGAGGCCCGTCAGCGCCCACGGCAGCATGAAGAGCAGCCCTTTATCCATCACGCGCATCCATCGGTCTTCGCCGGTAACGTCCGGAACTAACTCGTGATGGTCGGCCGCGTCCTGCTCATCCCAACGCATCACCCAGCCGACGTGCCCGTGGAAGAAGCCTTCGAGCGGCGTGTGTGGGTCGCCCTCTCGGTCGGCCGTCTGGTGGTGGCGTCGGTGCATAGAGACCCAGCGCGAAGGGCCGCCCTGTAGAGCCGCCCCTCCCATCCACCCGAGCGTACGCCTCAGCCAACGCGGGCAGACGAAGCCCCTATGCGTCAGCAGGCGGTGGTAGCCGATGCCTATGCCGAGACACGTGATGAGATAGAGGCCGAGGAAGAGCGCCACGTCTATCGCGCGCGGCCAGAACCAGAGCCCGAGCAAGCTTACGGCGTGTATGCTGACGACCAGCAGCGAGTTGAGCAGGTTCCAGCGCGGCACCGAGGCCGCACTGCTGTCGGCCCCTTCCGTCGCATTATTTAGAGCTACAGACATTCTTTGTAAACTAACCCCTTGAATAATGCGGGAGAGACGCGGCCGACAGAAAAAGCCCCGGGCCGAAGATTTCGACTCGGCCCGGGGCTTCTCGTTTTAAGAGTCTCCGGCTAGCCGGAAGTTACCAGCGCGAACCGCCGCCGCCGCCGCGGTTACCGCCGCCGCCGCCGCCGTAGCCGCCGCGACCACCACCACCGCCGCCGCGCGAACCGCCGCGATCTTCGCGGGGCTTAGCCTCGTTGACCGTGAGCGCACGCCCGCCGACTTCCTTGCCATTGAGCTGCTGGATGGCCGCCTGGCCCTCTTCCTTCGAGGACATCTCGACGAAGCCGAAGCCGCGCGAGCGGCCCGTGTCGCGGTCTTCGACGACCGAAGCCGACTCGACCGTGCCTACCTGCGCGAAAAGCTCCTGCAAGTCTTCGCTCGAAGTCTGGAATGAGAGATTGCCGACGTAAAGTTTCATTGACATGTGTATGTGTACCTTCCCCGCCTGAAGCGGGGCGTCAGGAGAAGCTTCGAATCGAAGTGGCTTCGTCGGAACGGTGGCAGCGAAGAACCTGCGTTCGGGTGCTCAACTCGGTGAGCGGCTTCTGAAGTTGAAATCAAGCCTGCTCTCGAACTATCCAGAACGCCGCCGCCATACGAGGCGATGGGGCGCATCACCGTCGATGCGCGAGAGAAGGAAAGGACGCTACTAAGATGCCTTACTACCCACCTCAGTTGCAACCGCTCGCGCGCCGTCTCAAGACTTTGATATGTCATCTTTCTGTGTCGGCGGACGATTTTGACAAGCACATGCGAGTTATTTTAGACTCCGTTTGCTGAGTTTTGTCTTAGCTTGTCGTCGGCTGATCTCCCAGCGATAGGCGATAATCCGACGGTCTCACACAACCAACAGCGATCCTGAATAGCGCGAGTCGCGGACGTTCGCACATGATGCGCGAAGTGTGTCGGGTGTCGCCGCCACCTCCTTGCAACCGCGAAAGGCGTCAGGAGTTCGACGCAAGAACCATCGACAAATTAACAGGAAGAATTTACAGATGCCCCTACACCCTCAGCATTCCCTCGCGCATATTCTCGGCTCGCGGCGCACCGGAAGATTTCTCTCGGCCGCCGCGATACTGCTCACCTGCCTTTTACTGGCGGGCCTTGCGGGTCAGCGCGCCTCGGCGCAGACCGCCGCGGCCGCGACAGACCTGACGCAACTCTCCATGAGCGGCGATCAGGGCGACTACATCGGCGGCACCACGGCCTACTCCTTCAAGCCCGAGGACGGCACCTTCAGCGCGCAGGCGAGCGACCAGACCGGCGACGGGCAACCCGACTACCTGACCATCGGCTTCAACGGCACCGGCTCGAACGGCCACTGGTGGTACCTTAACTTCAGCACGGTCAGGCTCGGAACGAACCTCGTGCCCGGCGTCTACACGAACGCGGAGCGCGCGCCGTTCGCGTCCAATGGTCACCCCGGCATAGACATCTTCGGCGACGGGCGCGGCTGCAACACGATCACGGGCAGTTTCCGCATCCACGAAGCCGTGTAAGACCCGGCGAGCCCGACGCACGTCCTACGCTTCACCGCCTCCTTCGAGCAGCACTGCGAGGGCGGCCCGTCCGCGCTGATAGGAACCATCTACTACAACTACTCCGGCTCGACCCCGTCCCACGCCATCACGGGCAGGCTCGCCGAGAGCAACGGCACAGGCACGTCCGGCGTGCAGGTCGCGCTCGCCGGCTCGCAAACGACGACCGCGACGACCGACGCGCAGGGCAACTACTCCTTCCCGAACTTAATCGAGGGCGGCAACTTCCGCGTCACGCCGACGGCGGGCTCGAACTACGTCGTCACGCCGCAGGCCACAACCGTTAAGAGCATGCTCTCGGACTCGACTGTGAACTTCACGACGGTGCCGCTCTACTCGATCAGCGGCACCGTGAAGAACTCAAGCGGTGCCGCCATCACGGGCGCGCTCGTGTCGGTGGCAGGGTCTACGACGGGCTTTGTGACAACCGACAGTAACGGCGCGTACAGCCTCAACGGCCTGCGCGCCGACGGCACCTACACGCTCACGCCGTCGCGCACGCACTACGGCTTCACGCCCCCGAGCAGTACCTTCAACACGCTGCCCGGCAACCAGACGGCGAACTTCGTCGGGACGCTCCTGACGCACAACATCTCGGGACGCGTGATAGACAACTTCGGCGTCGGGATAAGCGGCGCGACCATCAACCTGAGCGGGTCGCAAGCCTCCACGACGACGACCGACTCGAACGGCAACTACTCCTTCACGAACCTTACGGCGGGCGGCAACTACCTCCTCACCCCCGTGATGAAGTACCTGACCTTCTCGCCGCCCAACGCCAACTTCTTCGACCTCAGCGGCAACTGGAGCAACATGAACTTCACGGGCACGCGCGCGACCTACTCGCTCGGCGGCGTCGTGCTCGACAACGGCGGCAACCCCATGAGCGGCGTGCTGCTGACTCTGGGCGGGGCGCGCTCGGGCACGACGGTCACGAACGCCTCCGGTAACTACTTCTTCACTTCCCTACCCGCGGGCGGGAACTACAACGTCTCCGCGGCCAAGTGGAACTACGTCTTCAACCCTGCGTCGCGCGACTCGAACGACCTCAGCGAGAGCAGAACCCTCAACTACATCGGCACTCAGGACGCCGCGCAGTTCTTCGTGCGCCAGCACTACTCGGACTTCCTCGGCCGCGAGGCGGACGCCGCGGGCCTCACCTTCTGGACTGGCGAGATAAACGGCTGCGGCTCGGACGCAGCGTGCATCGAGGTCAAGCGCGTCAACGTCTCGGCCGCCTTCTTCCTCTCGATAGAGTTCCAGAACACGGGCTACCTCGTCGAGCGCATCTACAAGGTCGCATACGGCGACGCGGCCGAAACTTCGACAGGCTTGGTCGTTCCCATCATTCGCCGCGACGAGTTCATGCAGGACACGCCGCTCATCAGCGCGGGCCTCGTCGTCGGCCAGGGCAACTGGCAGGCGACGCTCGACGCGAACAAGGACGCCTTCGCGCAGACCTTCGTACAGCGCCCGCGCTTCACGAACATCTACGGCGCGCTTTCGCCCGCGCAGTTCGTGGACAAGCTCAACACGAACGCGGGCGGCGTGCTCGCCGACGCGGAGAGGACGAGCCTCGTGAACGAGTTGACGGCGAACGACACGGTCGCGGGCCGCGCGTCGGTCTTGAGGAAGGTCGCTGAGAACGGCGAGCTGGACAGGCGCGAGAAGAGCCGTGCGTTCGTCCTCATGCAGTACTTCGGATACCTTCGCCGCAACCCGAGCGACGCGCCCGAGAACAACCAGAACTTCGCGGGCTGGAAGTTCTGGCTTGACAAGCTCAACCAGTTCGACGGCAACTTCGTCAAGGCCGAGATGGTCAAAGCCTTCATCACCTCGGACGAGTACCGCCACCGCTTCGGGCAGTAACGACACGCCAACTGTAAAGACGAAGGCCGAACGAGGAGAGATACCTCGTTCGGCCTTTCCATACCTGTCCGGGTCGCTTTCAAGGCGTCACGGATCTTCTTGACTGCGAAGAGAAACTGAAATACTCTCCCGCCGCTCTCCGACAGACCGCTCCGGGTTCTTTCCCTCTCTAGGATTACGATTCTTCGATTCGCGGGGCGGCCCCTCGCGCTCCGCAGGAGACAGTTATGAACATCACATCCGTGAGACGCGCGGCCTTAGCCTGCTTCGCGATTCTCGCCCTGGCCGTACTGGCCGTCCCCATTGTGAACTTCGCCTCCGGCCCTTCTAACGTGCTCGAAGCCTGCATCAACGGTGGCAACGGCGGCATGCGTCTCGTCGACTCGAACACCCCCTGCCACAACAACGAAACGCGCGTGCAGTGGAACATCACAGGCCCGCAGGGGCCGCAAGGCCCGCAAGGCCCCGCAGGGCCGCAGGGGCAGCAGGGCGCGACCGGCCCGCAAGGCCAGCAGGGCGCGACCGGGCCACAGGGTCTCACAGGCCCGACCGGCCCCGAAGGGCCGCAGGGGCCTGCGGGCTCTTCGGCGGGCGGGCCGCCCTACGTCTGGGTATGCTCGCCCGCGAACTTCCCCAACACAGGCGGCAACCCCAGGCACGACATCTACGTCTTCAACGGCAGCGGCTCGAACGCGAACGTCTCGGTGAACATTCTGGACAGGGACGGCAACAACCTTCTCGGCCACACAGTCCCCGGCTCTAACCCCGCCGCGCTCTATCCGGGGCAGGCGAACGCGAGCACCGTCTCCGTGGCTCCCGCGCACACATATAGCCTGAACTGGCTCTCCCCACAGACCTCGCAACCCGCGTCCGACGGCGTCACGGACGTTTCGTTCAGCGTACGCGTCACGTCCGACCAGCCGATAACGGTCGGGCACGACTTCCACTGGCAGGAGTTCGTCTCCATCCCCTGCGCCCTTCTGCCCAAGTAAGCGCGCGTGCGCGCGACCGCGCCGCTTCCCGATGACAAAGAGGAAGGCCCCGAGCGCTCGGGGCCTTCTTCGTATGTGCAATCTGTTCGACGCGTGCGACGCTTCGAGTTTTGACGACGAACTTCGTCAAGCTTTGGCGACGAACTTGAGCGCGACGCCGTTCATGCAGTAGCGGAGTCCGGTCGGCTCCGGGCCGTCGTCGAAGACGTGGCCGAGGTGCGCGTCGCAGCGCGCGCAGATAACTTCCGTACGGACTTCGGGGAGGCTCCTGTCCTCCTCCTCGCGCACGTTGCGCTTCGAGATAGAAGCCCAGAAGCTCGGCCAGCCCGTGTGCGAGTCGAACTTCGTCTTCGAGCTGAAGACCGGGAGGTCGCAGCAGACGCACAGGTATGTGCCGCGCCCGTACTCCTTGTTGAGAGGGCTCGTGTAGGGAGCCTCCGTGCCTTTGCGCCGCGCAACCTCGTACTGCTCGGGCGTGAGCAGGCGACGCCACTCCTCGTCGCTCTTGACCACGCGACCCACGCCGCCCGCGCGCTTGTCCGTGACCGACGCCAACGCTTCCGGCGCGCCGCAGACCATAGCGAGCCCGCCGAACGCCGCGGCAAACTTGATGAAGCTTCGCCTGTCCATCGTCTCTACACTCCTCGCGCACGCGAACTCAAAAAGCGAGCGCCCGTTCAATCTTCCCATGCGTATGAAGCGGAGAGGGCGCCCGCGCCCTGGACGCCGACGCCCCCGCTTCGGACGATTCAAGAAACGCGCTTCGATGTTACTGCGGCATCAGCACTGTGTCCACAACGTGTATGACGCCGTTCGACTGGTAGACGTTCGCGGTCGTGACGTTTGAAGTCCCGCCACGCTCGTCCGTGAGCGAGATGCCGTTCATGCCGTTCATGCGCGCGATGAGCGTGCCGCCGCTCACGGTCGTCAGCCTCGCCTGCCCGCCGCCCTTCTTGATGAGCTGCATGAGCCTCTTCGAGTCGTACCTGCCCGCGACGACGTGGTAGGTCAGAACCTTCGTGAGCATGCCCTTGTTCTCGGGCATCAGGAGCGTCTGCACAGTGCCCGCCGGAAGCTTGTCGAATGCCGCGTTCGTCGGCGCGAAGACCGTGAACGGCCCCTTGGCCGAGAGCGTATCCACCAGCCCCGCGGCCTTCACGGCGGCGACGAGCGTCGTGTGGTCGGCCGAGTTGACGGCGTTCTCGACGATGTTCTTCGAGCGGTACATCGGCGCGCCGCCGACCATCGGATTGTCGCTCTGCGCCGAGGCCGCGAGCGCGATGGGCGCCGCGAGCACCGTCGCCATAAAGAGTGCGTAAAGTGTCTTCCTCATACTGTCTTCTCCCCTAAACTTTCTACTGGTCTGTCGAACTTGCACACTATACGGGGCGCACTCGGGAGGCGGTTTTAGAGTCGGAGATTTTTTTTCGACGCGACCCTTCAAACGAGTCACGGGAAGACAGAAGGCGGGTTGGTGTGTCTTTTAAGTGCGTCCGTCGTGCGGCCTTTATCTCCGCACGCCTCGCGCTCTTTATGTACGCGTGTCGTCGGCTTCGACCGTCTCGCGCAGCTCGCGGAAGAGGCGTGCGAGGTCTTCGAGCTGGTAGTTCGCGTTAAGCCCGCTCGGGTTCGGCAGAACCCACACGGCCGCGCCTTCGAGCGTCTCATCCTGACGCCCGACCGAAGCCTTCGGACGGCCGAACGCCGTGCGGTACGCGCCCACGCCGACGAACGCGACGCAGGCAGGGACGTATCTCTTCACCTTCGCGCGCAAGAGTCGGCCGCCGCGCACGAGTTCTTCGTCACTCAACTCCGCGGCCGTCGCGGTCGCGCGCGCGACCATGTTCGTGATGCCGTAGCCGCGCTTCAGAAGCTCGCGCTCCTCGAAGGGCGAGAGCAGCCGCTCCGTGAATCCCGCGCGATGGAGCGTCGGCCAGAAGCGGTTGCCCGGCCGCGCGAAGTGCCGACCGACCGCCGCCGTATAGAGCCCCGGATTGATGCCGCAGAACAGCACGCGCAACCCCTGCGCAATCACGTCGCGCACGGTCTTTCCCTCGGCCGCCGCGACCTCTTCTCTCGTCGGCTTGTAAATCTTAACCATGATGCTCTGGCCGTTAAATAGATGCGGCGGCCCCGCCGTTCAGGAGCCTGTCATCTGATCTAAGGTTGGCGAGGCGTTGGCTTGGGCGTGGGCGTGGGCCTCAGCCTAGTAGGCACGAGAAGGAGTGGGTTGGGGGTGATGGTGTTGTCGGCGTTAGCCCTCACGTAACCCTGAACCTCTCCGTAGGTGGTGTAGCCGTTCTCGCCTTGCGCGTAAACCCTGTAACTTCCTTCCCGCAAGGAGAGCCTGAAGTTTCCGTTGCCGCCAGTCCTCGTCTGCCACGTCTGCCCATTACTGTCCATCATGAAGACCATCACGCCCCCGGCCTTCCTAGTTCCATTTGAATCCTGATACATGACCTGCCCGAACAATGTGCCATTGGCCCCCCTCTGTGCTGCTATGACAGGAGTAAAGTTGAATGGCTGCGCCGTCGGTGTGCGCCCGCGCAAGGTCGCCGTTTGGGTCAACACGGGGCCCGGCGTCAGGTTATCCGAACGGCGGGAGGACGACGGTACGAGAAAGAGTGGATTGGGGGTGATGAAGCTGTCGGCGTTAGCCCTCACGTAACCTTGAACCACCCCGTACGTGGTGTAGCCGGGCGCGCCCTGCGCGAAGACTCTGTAGGTTCCTGCCCGCAAGGCCAGTATGAAGTTTCCGTTGTTGTCACTCCTCGTCTGCCACGACTGCCGGTTGCCGTCCACCGCGACGACCGTCACGCCTCTGGCAACGGTCGGACGCGGCGAAGTGGAATAGGCGACGGTACCGGCCAGTCGCCCGACTTGCGCCGACACATCAACTCCCAAACTGAAGAGCAGGGGTAGCCCTAATAGCAAGGTAAATCTCATGCGTGGCGGCATAATGTCTCCTATCCTCCGGCCGTAGAGCCGGGCTATTTGTCATCACGTGGCGAGGTATCCGCGGAGTCCTTTGACGAGACATGCATGGACTCAACCTTCATCTGGTTGATGCCGTCACGCTCAAGTAGTCCGATGTTGCCGTAGGGGAACAACGAGCGGTCATCTCTAAAAGGTTCGATGAAAAACTCGATACCCGTATCCGAATACTCGCTCCCCAAAACCGACCGATCCTTTTTAACGAGTTTAAGCTCGCCATTACTCTCATCAAACTTAATGTCCTCTTCCACAGTCACCCAGAATTTAAACTCGTCACCCTTAACCTCGGCCCGGATGCGAAACGCGTCGCCAGGCAAGCAACAATTTCGGAACGGTATTTTGTGCTCGTTCTTATCCAGCGGCTCGTAGCGATTGTTCCCGAAGTAAACGTATCCGTTCAGCGTGAGAGAGCCATTGGGTATGTCTCTCGTCAGCACAAAGACGTAGCCCCTCTGTCTATCGGGCTGGGCGCGAAACACCCACGCCGCATCCGTCCCCTGCACGATGCGAACTTTGAAATCCGCCTTGAAGTCGGTCAAAACCGGCGGCTTGATATTCAAGACGCCCATGTCGCCGCCCTTGACCAAGAGCGCCCCATCCAACCCGACAGCACCCTCTCCCTGTTCAATAGTCCATTGAGGTGGATAATTCCAGAGAGAGCTATCCGGCTTGCCGTCTGGGGCGAGGTTGAAGTCATCCGACCATTCTCCGACGAAGCGCTCAGGCGCCAGGCCGAGCAAGACCAGAGTTCTCTCGCGATAGGAGAAGTACTGATAAGCGCCCGCCAGCACGAGCAGCAGCGCAACCGTCAGCGCCCCGAGCCTGACGCCCAGTCGCTTCTTCTCCTTACGCACCTTGACGGTTTCGAGCCTGGCCTGCTGCTCCTGTTGTCTCAAACGATCGTCGGCCTCTTGACGGACGGCCTCGGCCCGGACGCTCTCCTCGATGAACGTACGCTCGCCGTCGGTCAGGGCGTTGGCGCGGGCCGCCCCATAGCGCTCCGCCTCGGCCAGAAAGGCGCCGTGCAGCAGCGCGGTCTCGTTGCGCCCGGTGCTCTCCCACCTGGTGATTCCCAGTTGCAGCCCTTGCCGCCAGAGCAGGAAGTCATGGTCTTCGGCGAGCCAGCCCTGCATCCGCTTCCACTTCTGTACCAGCGCGTCGCTGGCTAACTCGACCGTGGCCTCTTTGGTCGCCTCGTCCTCTCCGAGCAGTACCAGACGCCGGTAGAACAACTCGTCCAGTATCGGCTTGGCGTCCACGCCGAGGTCGCCTCTTTTCACCCGCAAGCGCGTGTCGCCGCTGACCTCTTCGGGCGGCGAGACACGCACCAGCCGGGTGAGCACTCGAACGGCTACGGCCTGCTGCTCCGGCTTGAACGAGGCGAACACACGTTCGGCGGCGCTCAGTTGCTCCTCATCCTCGGATTTGGGCTGCTCTTCAGTGGGCGCGGCCTCAAGGAATTTGCGCGCGTACTCCGCCAGCACCCTCTGTCGTTCAGGCTCCTGCGGGGGTGACAGACTCGTCACTTCGCCTTGCGGGTCGTCCTGGGTCAGATAGGCCGTCAGCCGCTCGACCGACGCGAGCAGAGAGACGGTCTGCCCGCGCTTATCGGCGAAGGGGGCCAGAATCTCCTCGTAGGCATAATAGGGGACGTAGATGACCTCGACGCCCCCCCAGTAGCCGTCGAGCTTTTCATGCGGGACGTGCGCGGGGAAGCGTTTGAAACGCTCCCTGGCATACTCACGCCGAAGTTCGAGCTTATCCTTTTCGCCGTTCTCGACGCGCATCGTGACGGGGAATATCTGAACGGCGGGCTCTACTCTCCGCCGCTGCTCGTAGACCGAGGCGGCGACGGCCGCCGCGCCCTCGATGCCCTGATGATTAAGCGTAAAGCAGACGACGAGCGCGTCGGGCATCTGCACCGTACAGATGCCCGACGCGTCGCTCACGCCCGTTCGGCTGTCGATGAGGACGTAGTCATACTCCTCGCGCATATGCTCTTTCACAGCTTCGAGAAATACCCCGCCGCCGAGGTTGTCATAAAAATTCTGCCAGTTGAACGAGGTCACGCGAGAAGAGTAGTAGTCGCCCTGCTGGCCCGCCGGAATGAAGTCAAGGGTTCCCTTGCCGGGGAATTCCCACTTGAGCGATGCGACGTAGGGGAGGATATCGGCGTGCGGTTTGTACCAATCCGGGGCGAGCGTCTGCCCCTCTTCGAGGGGCGTCAGCGCCTCACACTCGAAGTTGATCATCAAGTCGATGATCCCTTCCGACGTGGTCAGCTCTTTGTCCGAGAGGAAAGGGTAGAAGTAGCGATGCAGCCCCGGCGCTTCGAGGTCCCAATCCACCGTGAGCACGCGCCGACCCCTACTCGCCAGCACCCACGCGACGTTGGCGAGCGCCATCGAGCGGCCCGTGCCACCTTTGTATGAATAAAAGGTGATGATCTTACCGGGGGCGCTGGCTGCCGTCACACGGATATCCTCCCCACTCCGGTGATGAGCGGCTTGCCGATGAACTGGCCGCTCTCCGCCTTCTTCTTCACCGCGTCGGCTCTCATGCTGATCCGCCCGCGCGCGTTGATGAGCGAGTTCCTCAGCGCTTTCTTCAGCTCTTCCTGGGAGTTTATCGAGTCCAGAAAGCAGTTCGGGTCCGGCCGGGCGGCATGGTTCGGGAAGGTGCCCCACACGTTATTAGTGAGCGTCGGGCGGTTAAATGCCGTCTCGCCGTCCCTGTCATTCCATGCTATGAGTACGACGCAGTTCACGAAATTACGGCGGTCATACTTGTTCATGAAGGTGTTATAACGCGGGAGGCACAACGTCCACGTATCAATGAAGATGGCGACGAGCTTGTTATTACTTTCGGCCTCGTCGAGCCGCTCGATGGTGAAGTCTTCAAGCTCCATGAACTCGGGGCGCAGTCTCTCGTCCACGGCAACTTGCTGGGCCATGAGCCCCACCTCGTCCGTGTGCTCCGGGAAATAGGGCTGCCAGTAATACCCTCCCTCCTCGCCATACGGGTCGAGCTTTTCGCGCACCCCCTTGAGTTCGTCGCGCCGTGCGGCGACGAAGAAGAACTGCACGGAACGCGGCCCCCTGTTGACACTCTCCGAGGCGGGCTTGACGACCTCGGCCGCACGCCCGTGGAACGCACTCTCGATCTCATTGATGGGAGGGAGGTGCGACTGGTGCGGTAGCGGGTTCGACTTCACCGCCTGTATCAGCTTGTCGGCGAATTTTGCCAGGAACTCAAGATAGTCGTCGCGATATTTCGAGACGGCCATGAGTTGCTTGAGACCTACCCGCGCGTACTCCTCCCCGAAATCGTTATGCTTGTACTGTACCGTCGAGACGGCGTCGGGAAGCGGGCTCGGCAAACGATTCTCCGGAACCCACAGAACCGGTAGGATCAAAGAGGGGCGACTAACATCTGCGGGGAGGTCGGCCCCATAGGCGGCCTGTCGGTCACTGAAGGCTCGCCACTCTTTGCCACAGTACTCTTTGGTAAAGTAGGCGGGCGAATACAGGCTGATGAAGGCTTGGCACTCTTGCAGCGCCGCCGTCAGTTCGTCCGGCCACTGCTTTCCAACCTCTATGCCGTTCACGTCGAGAAAGCCATCCTCGCCGTCTCCGGGGGTGGCTAAATCGGATATCTTCCTGTTCAAATCCCGGTAAAAGTCGAGGAGATACTGGTCGTAATTCTCTCGCGCATAACTGAGGAAAAACCAATGGCTCATTATTTTTTACCTGTCCTTGTAGGATGACTTCTGGCGAGGGAAGTCGGTGGCGGAGTCTTGGTGAGCCGACGCGGCGGCGATTCTCCGGCTGGTTAAAACGGGCACGCCCGGCGCTTCCTACGCAACAACTCCACCTTGCCGGTTGCGAAAATCAACGCCAAGACTATTGAGGCTGCTTCCCTGTTTTGCGTTCACTACCTCCTCTCGAATTATATGCAGTCTTGAGCCAAATCGTTTCATCAACGGGCGTTTGAATAGAAGGCCGCCGCCGCGGCTCAAACGGAGCCGCCAACCCAACTTCCCTGCACAGGCTTAACCATAAATGGGCTGTTGCATGCTTTAACCAATTAATGGCTGTCACCGACAATTATTGGTTAAAGCCACACGCCGCACCACACGCACGCCCGCGCGCCAGTCTTCGTTTATGTCGAGGCGGTAGGTCTCTATCTCGGGCGTGACCGTGCGTGCGAGCGTCTGGAAGGAGCGGTGGAAGCGGAGCATCGGCGCGACGAGGTAGACGAGCGCGGGCTCGTCCGCGACGTGTGCGTCGCCGAAGAGGCGCGCGCGGGTTATGTTCCCTTGACGCCGGTGTGCTTCGACGCGACGCCAGTAGTCAGCGCCTTGCAGGGCGAGCGCGGCGTCTTCGGAGACCTTGAGTTCTATGACGACGAGGCGGCCGTCGCGGCGGATTGCGAGGAGGTCGACGGGGCGCGCCGTGCCGCCCGTGCCCGAGCGCGTTGCGCGGAACTGCGCGTGAAGGGGCGCGAGACGCAGGCCGGGGTCGAGACGCGTTACGTCGCGGCGCAGGAGCGATTCGAGCCAAGCCTCGGGCGCGGCGCGGTAGAGCGCATGCCTTCGTTCGGGCGCGTCGGCGCGTCTGTGCTCGTGAAGTTCCGCGACGAGTTTGAGGAGGCCGTGCGCGCTCGCGTCGTCGAGCGGCGTTCGTCGCTGCGCGCCTTCGACGCCGAACCAGAGCTGCTCGCGTCCCGCGACGTTGCGCACGCGCGCGAAGGGCAGGCCGTTGAAGCGTAACGTCTCGCCGCGACGAGCGCGCACAACGTCAATCGCGTCGGGCGCGAGTGCGACGACGCTCTCGGTCAACTCATTCCACGGCCGCGACGACGGATGAAGGAGTCGCTCTACGGGCTCGCGAAGTAGCTCTTCGAGAGAGGGCGCGTGCAACGTGTTCAGAGGGCTGCATTCGTCGTTCGACTCCGCGCCGTCGTTCGACTCCGCACTGTCGAACTCAAGTACGGAGACGCGCTTGCGTATCGAGTCGCGCAGCAGCGGCACGCGCTCGCGCACCGCCTCGGCGAGCGCACGCGGCGCGGCGAGCCACAGAGAGCGCACGCGCGCCGCCCCCGCATATCTCTCGTCGAGCCGCGCGAGCCATAGAAGCGCGGAGGCGAGGAAGCTCTCGGCGTCGTCCGCGCGCGTCGCGACGACCGGCGCGGTCGCCGCGTCGCGCTCGCGCCCGAGCATCAAGAGGACGCGCGCCCAGCGTCCCGGCTCGCCGCGTCGCGCGCCCGCGCTCAACCAAGCGCGTTCGAGCTTCGCGCACGCACGCACAGACTCCGCGTGTTCTCGAAGCAGCGACGCGACGCGTTCGCACTCGGCGCGGCGCGCCCCCGCCACGACTTCGCGCGCCGTTGCGACGCGTGCGCGCGGGACGAGTTCGAGCAGCGCCCGCTCGGCCCCCATTCGCCGCGTCGCTTCGAGCAGCAGCGCGTCTCCTTCAAACGCCCACGCGACGATGCGCCACGCGCGCACGCCAGCCGCGCCCCAGTAAGAGAAGACGAGCGCCGACGCGTTCGCACGCAACTCCCACTCGCCCGCGCGCAGTTCTACGCGTGAACGCCCGCGCCCCTCGCGCAGGAACCACTCGCGCGCCGCGTCGAGCCGCGCAGCTATACGTCGCCGCGCCTCCTCTGCCTCTTCCCTGCTCGCGAGGCGGTTCATCTTTAGAGACTCTGTGCGCCGCCCGAGTAAGCCGCTCGAACGTGCGCCGCGCGGCCGAGCGTGTGTAAACGTTTATGTGCTGTGGGACGGTCAGAGAGAGTACGCCGGGTCGTCTGGCGGGACGGCGGTTCGCGCGTGTCGGCGGGCGTATGCTAACATTGAAGCGATAAACGCGGACGAAAATCACAGCTAAATTTTATGAGCACTGCGAAGAACATCTACCTCGCGGGGGCCGTGCGTACGCCCATCGGCCGCTACGGCGGCGCGCTCGCGGGGCTCACTCCCGCGGAACTCGGAGTGATTGTCGCGCGTGAAAGTTTGAGGCGCGCCGGTCTAGAGTCGGGCGAGGTGCAGGAGGTCGTCTGGGGCTGCGCGCGACAGGCGGGCGGTGGGCCGAACGTCGGGCGACAGATAGCCTATCGCGCTGGCGTGCCCGAGACCGTGCCCGCTTCGACGATCAATCAGGCGTGCGGCTCGGGACTCAAGGCGATAATACTCGCGGCCGAACAGATAATGTTGGGCCGGGCGCGCGCCGTGCTCGCGGGCGGCGTCGAGAGCATGTCGCGCGTGCCCTACTTCGCCGAGGGCGTGCGCTTCGGTCTTCGTATGGGCGACGCCGAGTTGGTTGACGGCATGCACCGCGACGGCTTCGCAGACCCGCTCTCCGGTCTGCTCATGGGTCAGACGGCGGAGAATCTCGCGCGCGAATATAAGATCTCGCGCGAGGAGCAGGACGCATACGCCCTGCGCTCGCAGAGGCGCGCGGCCGACGCGATAGAAGGCGGGCGCTTCGACGCTGAACTAGTCCCCGTCGAACTCAAAGGTCGGAAGGGCGAGACGACTACGCTCACGCGAGACGAGCACCCGCGCGCGGACACGACTGCCGAAGCGCTGAAGAAGCTTCCGCCGGTCTTCTATAAGGACGGCACTGTCACGGCCGGTAACTCTTCGGGGATAACAGACGGCGCGGCGGCCGTCGTCGTGATGAGCGAAGAGGCTCTGGACGCGGCCGGTGGGCGAGTCGAGCCGCTCGCGCGCGTGGTCGATTACGAGTTCGCGGGCGTCGCGCCCGAGGTGATGGGCATCGGGCCTGTGCCCGCCGTGCGCCGCCTTCTCGAAAGACAAGAGTTGACGCTCGACGGCGTTGACCTCGTCGAGTTGAACGAGGCTTTCGCGGCGCAGGTCATCGCGTGCGACCGCGAGTTGGGCTTCGACGCCGAGCGCCTGAACGTCAACGGCGGCGCTATCGCGCTCGGACACCCAATCGGCTGCACGGGCGTGCGCATCACGACGACGCTGCTTCACGAGATGCGCCGTCGCGGCTCGCGACTCGGCCTCGCGACTCTCTGCGTCAGCGGCGGCCTCGGCGTAGCGCTCCTCGTCGAAAGACAGTGACGAGTGATGAGTGATAAGTGATAAGAAGGAGCGGCGCACCTCCTCTGCTCCTTCTTATCACTTATCACTCGTCACTTATCACTCCGATTCAGGGCCAACCCCCGGCCGCGCGTGCAGCATCGGAGACCAGACGACTCCCCGGAAGAAGTATTCAACCCCCGTAAAATTTCCGCGCCTTCGTGCGCGCCTATATCTCGGACTCGAACGGAATGTTTATGAGAAGGACTGTTTACGCTTCGACACTTGCGCTCACGCTCACCGCGCTCTCGCTCCCGGTAGGGGCGCAGACGCGCCGCGGCTCGCAGCCACAACGCACGGGCGGGACGACGACGACGACAACGGCCCGCACGACGACGGCCCCCGCGGTCGAGTCAATTCCCTTGCCCGCCTCGGACGCGCTGCTCTCGGTTGACCTGGATAAGCTCTTCAAGGAGGTCGTGCCTCGCGCGCTCGCGGGCAACGCGGAGCGGCTCGCACAGTTGAACACGGACGTGGAGCAGTTCAAGGCGCGCACGGGTCTGGACGCGCGCTCGTTCAACCGCCTCATCGTCGGCGCGCGCATCAAGAGGCTTGAGTCGGGCGCGGTTAAGTTGGAGAACGTGACGGCCATCGCGCGCGGCCGCGTAGATTCGTCGGCGCTCGGCTCGGCGATTCGCGCGGCGTCGAAGGGCTCGGTCGCCGAGCAGGCGTACAATGGTAAGACCGTCTACGTCACGACGATCAACGACCAGATAAGGCTCTTCGGCATCGCTAAGATGCGCGTGAGGGAGTTGGCCGTCGTCGCGCTCGACTCGGAGACGGTCGCGCTCGGCGAGCCCGAGGACGTGCGCGCCGCGATAGACGCGCAGGCGGGACGCGCGCCGCGCGCGGACATGGCGCTGCTCTCTTTTCCGAAGGGGCCGAACGACTTCATGGGCTTCGCGGGCAACGTGCCTGCCGGCACGCTCGAAGGCATCGAGACGGGGCTGCCGGGCCTCGACCGCGCCATCGCTTCGATACAGAGCTTCTACGGCTCGGCCGCCTCGTCTGCCGCGGGCATCCAGTTTATGACGACGCTGCGCGCGGGGACGGCGGCCGACGCCAAGCAACTCTTCGACAGCCTCGACGCGGTCAGGCAGATAGCGCCGAGCCTCATCGCGATGATGGGCGAGAAGGGCAAGTTTGCGCAGAACGCCGTCAACAGCCTCAAGCTCTCGACGAAGGGCAACGAGGTTCAGCTACGCCTCGAAGTCCCACAGTCGGACATCTCCGGTCTTCTACGCATGCTGTGAGATAAGGCAAAGTCAGAACCGCGAGCGGTAGCGAGCGGGTCGCACGCTCCGAGATGAGTCTGTGTATCGGAGCTTGCGACCCGCTCTCTACCGCTCGCGGTTCTGTCTCGCCCTTTGCCTTCTACTTGCCCTGCGGCGGTATCGTGATGGGCGAGCGCGGCGGTATCGCGGCGGGGGGCGTCTCCGCCTCTTCGAGCTGCGCGAGCGTGTCGCGGTTTATCTGTATCTCGCCCTTCTCATCGAGGCCGCGCCGCGCCGACGTTAGGAACTCGTCGAAGACCTGCTCTCGCCGCTCGTTCATCGCCGTCTCGACTAGCTGAGCTTTCCGCTTATCGAACTCCTCAGTCTTCGCGTCCTCGCGCGCCTTCACGCCGAGGACGACCCAAGTGTCGCCGACCTTGACAGGCGCCTTCGCCACCTCGCCCGGCTTGAGCGCGTAGACGGCGGTGTCAATCGCGGGGTCGGCCCCAGCGCTGCCCAACGGGCGGCCGAGGTGGAAACCCTCTTCGTCCTGCGGCTTCAAACCGAGCTTCTCGGCCGCGGCCTTCAGTGCGTCGGGGCTCGCCGAGTTCGACGCGAGGTCGCGCGCCGTCTGCTCCAACTGCTCGCCCGCGCGCGTGCGCTTCAAATCGGTCGCGACCTTATCCTTCACCTCGTCGAACTCGGGCACGCGCGGGTCGCGCTTCTCCGCGAGCATCGGAATCGCGAAGCCGTTCTTGACGCCGACGCGGTCGCCGACCTGATTCGGCTCTTCGAGCGTCTTTATCGCGTCCTCGAACTGCGGGCTGCTGCCGATCTCGGGCACGTCGTCGCCTGGCTTGACGAAGGGCGTCTCCTTCACCATCTCGGCCGGGCTCATGTTCGCCTCGGCCGCGAACTCCTGCGCCGCCTTCTGAACGTCGTGCGTCTCCTTCAGGCGCTCCTGCGCCTTCTGCGCGACGGCCTGCGCGGCCGCATACGAGCGGCGGTTACGCAAGGATACGAGAAGCTCCTGCTTCGCGTCCTCGAAGGTCTTCGGAACGACCGGCCCACGTCGGAAGATGTAGTAGGCGTTGCCGGTCTTCAAGGGGTCGCCGACCTGCCCCTCCTTCCAGTCGAGCGTGTTCTGTGCGAGTTCGGCGGCGTTGCCGGTCGTGCTGGTTACGGTCTTCTTGTTCGGGCTCTTCTTGATGGGGTTGGGGAGCCAGCCGCCCTCCTTCGCCGTCGCGGGGTCTTCCGAGTTGCCGCGCGCAAGCTCGGCGAACGCGTCGGCGTCGGCCGTCAAATCTTCCTTTCGGATTTTGGCGACGAGGCCGGTCGCGCGTGCCAAGACCTCCTGGTCTAGCTCGGGGCGCGCGACCTTAAGGACTATCTGCTGGACGCGCACGCCCGCCATCTTGTTCTCGGGCTTGAGCGCGTCGTACTCCTTGTGCAGGTCTTCGTCCGTGATGGCGAGCTTCTGCCCGACCTTCTCCTGGCTGACGAAGAGGTAGCGAATCTTCTTCTGTGGTTCGAGGAAGCGGTAGTCGGTCTTGTGCGCCTCGAAGTACTGGCGCATCTCTTCGTCGGAAGGGTTTACCTTCGCCGCGAGGTCTTGCGCGCTGACGGGGACGTACGTGACGCCGAAGGTCGTGTTGTCGCGCATGAAGGCGTCTCTGACATCCTGCTCGGAGACCTGCGCGCCCGCCGTCACGTAGGAGCGTAGCTTCTGCGCGGCGAGCGCATCGCGCACGCTCTGCTCGTAGAGCGAGACGCTCCCGTAGTTGCGTACGACG
This sequence comes from Pyrinomonadaceae bacterium, assembly GCA_045807805.1. Lineage (GTDB taxonomy): Bacteria > Acidobacteriota > Blastocatellia > Pyrinomonadales > Pyrinomonadaceae > QHXN01. The sequence continues at coordinate 21,734 of JBJMGR010000146.1, forward strand.
TAGTCCTTGTAGCGCTTCACGTCGTCGTCGGAGGTGAGGGCGAACTGCTTCGCGATTACGTCGCGCACCTCCTCGTCGGAGGCCGTGAGCCCGAGGCGGCGCGCCTCCTGCAAGGCGATGCGGCTGTTGATAGCCTGGTCGAGTATGCGCTCGCCCGTCATCCCCAACTGCGCGAGGCTGAAGTTGCCGCCGAACTGCGACTCCATCTTCTTCTTGAGGAGCGAATAGTCCGCGACCGTCACATCGTCCGAGCCGACTTTGGCGAGCACATCGCGGTTCTTGAATGGGTTCGCGACGACCGCGCCCGAGCGGTTGTAGACGCCCGCGACGACCATGCCGACGACGACCAGTGCGGCGAAAAAGATGATGACGATGTTACGCGTCTTCTCCAGCCGGCTGAAAAACTTGAGCATTTAAGGATACCTTCCTGACGGATGCGTTGTAGTTTTTGCGAAGCGTCGCCCCGCGTCGGGGGGCCTTGCGGGCCGTGTAGGACACGACGAGTGCGTCTCCCGCAAAACGCGAATTGTAGCGGACGCGCCATGCGCCGCGCAAACGGGGGGAGAAGGAAGGCAGTGGGCGGAAGGAAGGCAGTAGGCAGAAGGCAGAAGGCAGTAGGCAGTCGAGAGGCTCGTTGCTTCTCGACTGCCTTCATTAGCACGACGGTGACTGCGCTGACCGCTGCCTCGTCTGCCTACTGCTTACTGCCTACTGCCTTCTGCTTACTGCCTTCCGCCTTCCGCGTTATGTTATTTTCAGATCATCATGGACTATTCGATTTGGGCGTGGACGGGTTTCGGCCTCTTCATCCTATTCATGCTCGTGCTCGATCTGGGCGTCCTGAACCGTAAGGCGCACGTGGTGAAGTACAAGGAGGCCGCCGTGTGGAGCGCCATCTGGGTGGCGCTCGCGTCCCTGTTCGCCGCGTGGGTCTTCTGGTCGCACGGGTCGCTCTCGGGCAAGGAGTTCGTCGCGGGCTATCTCATCGAGCTTTCGCTCTCGGTGGATAATCTCTTCGTCTTCCTGCTCATCTTCTCCTATTTCAAAGTGCCCGCGAAGTTCCAGCACCGCGTGCTCTTCTGGGGCGTGCTCGGCGCGCTCGTCATGCGCATCACGATGATAGGTCTGGGCGCGGCGCTCATCGAGCGCTTCCACTGGATCATATACATCTTCGGCGTCTTCCTCATCTACACGGGCTTCAAGATGCTCAGGCAGGAGGAGTCGGACGTACACCCCGAAGACAACCCCATCGTCCGCTTCGTCACGCGCCACATCCCCATCTCGCGCCGCTACGAGGGCGAGAAGTTCTTCACCGTGCGCGAAGGCAAGAAGGTCGGCACGCTCCTGCTGCTCGTGCTCGTCATCCTTGAGATAACAGACCTCGTCTTCGCCGTCGACTCCATACCCGCGATATTCGGCATCACGACGAACACCTTCATCGTCTACACGTCGAACGTCTTCGCCATACTCGGCCTGCGCTCGCTCTACTTCCTGCTCGCGGGCGTCGTCGAGAAGTTCCACTACCTGAAGGTCGGGCTCTCGATTGTGCTCGCCTTCGTCGGCCTCAAGATGCTGACCGAGGGGCTCGTGGCCGACCGCTTCGACGTGGGCAAGGAGACGATCATCACGGGCTCGCTCATAGTCGTCGCGCTCGTCCTCCTCGGCTCCGTCGCGGCCTCCGTAATCTGGCCGCGCCCTCCCGCCGAAGAGCAGGTCGAAGTCCAACTGCCCGAAGGCTTTGACTCTCCCTTCGACGACGACGCGGGCCGCCTCGGCGGCGACGAAAAAGGCTTACCCGACAAGCATTAATCAGAACCGCGAGCGGTAGCGAGCGGGTTGTGGCTCCGACGCACGAGCGCACCTCGGAGCCGATACCCGCTCGCTACCGCTCGCGGTTCTGATTTATCTCTTGCCTTTTGCCTTTCCCGTTTGCTAAGTTCGTTATGTGGCCGCCTCGTGCGGGGCGGCCCCTTTCAAGGGATCGGTCTCATGCCCTCCGTTCCCGCGCGCGAGACAGGCGCGCCCCACCCCGGAAAGAACGCCTTGAGCGGCTTTCAAAGTTTCCGCCGAAGGTCTATTCATGGTCACCAGAATCAGTCGCTTCGATGCCGACTGGTGGATCGTACAGAAGCGGTTCATCTACCTTGCGATTATCATCGCGTGCCTCGCCGTCGTCGCGGGCTGCGCGGGCCTCTACGTCTACCTCTACGGCAACCCCTTCAAGGGCGTGGCCGATAACATAGGCACGTCGGCGGGCGCGCGCTTCGTCTCGCTCGAAGGCGGGGTGAAAGTCGTGCGCGCCAACACGCGCGAGTCTTTGCAGGCGCGCGCCGACACGCGCCTCTTCCCCGGCGACATCGTACAGACGCAGGAGGACGGCCGCGCGCGCGTCACGCTCGCGGACGGCTCGAACCTCTTCGTCAAGCCCAACTCCGTCGTCACCATCGCGGAGAACACCGCCGCCGAGGGCGGCAGGCAGACGAAGGTTCGCGTCGCCGTCGAGAGCGGCCAGATAAACGTACGCACAGAGCAGCAGAACGAGGGCGCGTCGAACATCGTCGGCACGCACCTGACCGAGAGCCGAATCTCCCCCGAAACGGACGCGAGCTTCCACGTCCGCGACGACAAGACGGAGGCCATACGCGTAGGCTCCGGCGCGGTCGAGACGAGCACTTCTGGCGGCGACACGACGACCCTGCGAGCGGGCGAGTACGCCGCCGTCAACCAGCAGGGCGCGATAGCGCAGCGCGAGAAGCTGCTCGCCGCGCCCGTCCCCGTCACGCCGCGCAACCTCGAACGCGTTGCGGCGCGACGCGGCTCGGCGACCGCCGTCTCGCTCAAGTGGCAGAAGCCTTCGACGGGCGCGCCCGCGTACTACCGCGTAGAGGTCGCGACCTCCCCCTTCTTCGTCCCCGCAGGGATGCTCATCGAGCGCGACCAGCTACAGTCGAACGAGTTGACCGTGGACGACATACGTCAGGGCAACTACTTCTGGCGCGTGCTGGCCGTCGCGCAGTCCGGGCAGGCGAGTGATTGGAGCGAGCCTCAGAAGTTCGTCGTCGTAGGCGAGGGCGGCACGGGCGAAGAGGTCGGATTCGCCGACGTGCAGATAGAGTACGTCGCGGGCCAGATTTACCTCGTGCGCGGGCGCACGCAGCCCGGCAACACGGTACGCTGCACGGGGCGCGAGACGCTCGCCACGCGCGACGGACTCTTCCGACTTCAGATAAACGCGCCGCACGGCGCTCGCGACGTTCTGCTCGAAGCCGCGGACACACAGGGCAACCGCAACTCCGTCAAGTACGCGCTCCCTCCGGGGGGCTGAAGATAGCTGTCAGCAATCAGCGGTCTGCTTTCAGCTTTTTGCGACTGAAGGCCGGCCGCTTCGACCCTAAACCCTAAATTCGCGAACGGAAAAGAGTTGAGAGCTTAAAGCTGAGAGCTGAATGCTCCTTATGCCTTATGTAATTCTCCTCTGCGGCGAGGACTGCACACCGGCGCGCGGGCTCGTTGAAGCCTTGCGCGGCGCGGGCGTGCAGTTCGAGTCGGTCGCGTCGAGCGCCGAGGCGGTCGCCTGTGAGGCCGCGCGCGTGCGCGAGGAGCGAGAGGCGGAGCCGGAGGCAGTGCTCTTCGACGTGCCCGCCGTCTCCGAGTTGGCGGAGCTTCACGCGTGGGCTTCGTGTGCGGCGGCCGCATGGCCGGGCGTGCCGCTCGTCGCGTGCAGGCAGGCGACTTCGATGGCGGGCGCGCGGGCGCGCATGGCGCAGAGCTTCGACGAGTCGGCGCTCAAGCGCGCAGGCTTCCACGCCGTCGCGGTCGAGGCGGCACAACTCTCCGCGCTCCTGCGCGACGTGGAGGAGCAGGGCGCGGACGATGCGGACGCGCGCGCCAATCAGTCAGACTTCGCGCCCGCGAGCCTTCTGCTGCCGGAGCGTCTGGGCGTCGAGCGACTGCGCGCGGCATTCGAGGTCGTCGCGTCGCTCCACTTCGCGGCCGACCAGCGCGGGGCGGCACAGGCGGCGCTCGCTGGCCTCGCCGCACTCGTCGCGGCAGACCGCTGGACTATCTACCTCGTCGGCGACGCCGGCCCTTACGGCGACGCGCCGTATGAACCTCTGGCCGTGCGCGGGCTGACCAGGAGCGAGCGCATGCTGCCCGAAGGCGACTGGCGTCGCGCGCTTCTCGGCGACACGTTCTCGCTCGCTGGCTCCGAGTCGAAGGCCGCGCGCTCGTCGGCCGCCTCCGCCGACACGATTCGGAGGAAGGAGGGCGAGCGGCGCGTCGTCGCCGTCCCGCTCGTCTCCGGAGAGCGCGTGACGGGCGTGCTCGAAGCCGTCCGCGAGGGCGAGCACGCGCGCGCCTTCTCGCAAGGAGATGCCTCCCTTCTCTCCGCGCTCTCGCTCCCGCTCGCCGCCGCGCTCTCGAACTCGGCGCGCGTCGCGGAGGCCGAGCGCCTTTCGCAGACGGACGACCTGACGAAGCTACACAACGCGCGCTACCTACGGCAGTACCTCGTCACGGAACTTAAGCGCGCGCGTCGCTACGGCTCGTCCGTCACGGCCTTCTTCCTCGACCTCGACGATTTCAAGTTGGTCAACGACAACCACGGCCACCTCGTCGGCTCGCACGTCTTGATGGAGATGGCCGGCGTCATCCTCGGCTCCGTGCGCGACACGGACGTGGTCGCGCGCTACGGCGGCGACGAGTTCGTCGTCGTCCTGCCCGAGACGGGCATCGAGATGGGCCTGCGCGTGGCAGAGCGCGTGCGCGAGCGCATCGAGCACCACGCATTCACGGGCGGGCGGGCCTTGCGCCTCCGCCTCACAGCCTCCTTCGGCGTCGCATCCTTCCCCTCTCACGCGCAGTCGCCGCAGCAGCTCATAGCCTCCGCCGACACAGCCATGTACGAGGCCAAAGCCTCCCGCAAGAACTGCGTCCGCTTCGCCGCCGAGACCGCGCAAGACGCATAATTTGCCGGACGCGCTATCCCTTTTATTTCCGCCGCCGGTTCTTTAGCGTCGCCCAAGTTCGCTCTTGAAAAACACCCCGTCCCGCGCCCATAATCGCGTCAGGGAGATGACTCAATGAGTGAAGACGTGACACAACATCTATCTAATGACGCGCTAAGACAGATTCTTGCGCGGTTCGATGCGATGGATGCACGCCTGACGGTGCTTGAGGACAAGGTTGACCGTCGTCTCCAAGAGACTCGGCCAATCTGGGAGCAGGTTTTAGTCAGGCTGACGAACGTCGAGGAACGACTTACGAATGTCGAGCAAGAACTGGTAGGCGTTAAGCGGGGGCTGACCAAGGTTGAGACCCGACTCGAAAAGGTCGAGGACGAGGTTGACGGCCTCGGCCGCAAGTTCAGCATCTTCAACAAGGACATTCTGAAACTACAGGACAGGCAGAATGACCTTAAGGATCGTCTGGATCGGATAGACTCGCAACATACCAAATAGAAGCACGGAGACGCCGCCCGGCCACCGGAAGGGCGCGCCCGAGACCCCGCCGAAAGCCTCAACCAGCCGCCGAGCCCACATAATCAAAAAAGTTGTAGACAAACGCCCGCGCTTGCTGTAAAGCATATTTCGTACTAGCCCGAAAGTAGTACCCCCCCGCTCGAAGGACATCTCAAGCTCAGAAGTCCAAAGCTCTTCCCGGGCCAGCTTCGGCGTTTTCGCGGTTAGCAATCTCGCGCCGTTCGTTGTATCTTTGTAGTTTCGTTCCACTTCGCGGGGCGAACACTAGGGGAGCAGCGAGGCCCGAAGTGCATCCGGCGTGCGAAACGCGGCGCGCCCGTGGGCTAAAAACCCCGCTCTTATCAACGGAAGTCAGAGGTACTAAACAGCAGCGAATGGCATTCAAGTCACTCTTCAGCCTTTTCTCCAGCGACCTCGCAATTGACCTCGGCACGGCCAACACGCTCGTCTTCGCGAAGGGGCGGGGCATCGTCGTCAGCGAGCCCTCTATCGTCGCCATCAACAAAGTAACGAACACGCCCGAGGCCGTCGGCAAGGAGGCGAAGGAGATGCTGGGCCGCACGCCCGGCAACATCGTCGCCATACGGCCCATGAAGGACGGCGTCATCGCCAACTTCGAGGTGACGGAGAAGATGCTCCAACACTTCATACGCAAGGCGCACAACGGCAAGACCTGGGTCAGCCCGCGCGTCGTCATCGGAATACCGAGCGAGATAACGCAGGTCGAGCGCCGGGCGGTGGAAGACTCTGCCTACCGCGCGAAGGCCAGCGAAGTCTACCTCGTCGAAGAGGCCATGTGCGCGGCCATCGGCGCGGGGCTCCCCATCACCGAGCCGCACGGCAACATGATCGTGGACATCGGCGGCGGCACGACCGACATCGCCGTCATATCCCTGTCCGGCATCGTCTACTCGCGCGCCGTACGCGTCGCGGGAAACGAGATGGACGAGGCCATCACGCAGTACATCAAGCGCAAGTACAACCTGCTCATCGGCGAGCGCACGGCCGAGGCCATTAAGATTCAGCTCGGCTCGGGCTTCCCGCTCGACGAGCCGCTCTCGATGGACGTTCGCGGCCGCAACCTCATCGAGGGCATACCGAAGACCATCACCATCTCGGACGACGAAGTCCGCGAGGCTCTGGCCGACTCGGTCGCGACCATCGTCAACGCCGTCCGCGTCGCGTTGGAGCGCACGCCGCCCGAGCTTTCGGCCGACATCGTCGAGCGCGGCATCGTGCTGACGGGCGGGGGTGCGCTCTTGAAGAACCTCGACAAGCGACTCTCCATCGAGACCGGCCTGCCCGTCTCCATCGCAGACGACCCGCTCTCCTCGGTCGTGCTCGGCGCGGGCAAGATGCTCTCGGACTTCGACCTTCTCAAGCGCGTCAAGTGGGACAACAACCTGACGGGCGGAATGTGACGGACTAGTGATAAGTGATGAGTGATAAGCGATGAGGGGGAGGCTTCTTCTTATCACTTATCACTCATCACTTATCACCCTAAAGAAATGGTTCGGAGCACGCAGAAGGAGATAAGGCAGCGCGCGCCGCTCTGGCTGCTGGTTCTGCTCGCGCTCAACTTCGGGCTGATGAGCTGGCAGGCGAGGGACGCCTCGGGCCAGCCCGTCGTGAAGGCTTGGGCGCAGTCGGCCATCTCACCCGTAGGGCGCGCGACGACGGGCGTGGGCGGCGCCGGAATAGGCTTCTTCCGAAGCTTCGCGGAGATGCGCGGCGCGCAGGCCGAGAACCAGACTTTGCGCCAGCGCCTCGCCGACGCCGAGAACGAGTTGAGGGAGGCGCGGAAGGCGCTCGACGAGAACGAGCGGCTTAAGAAGCTCCTCGACTTCGACAAAGACATCTCCTACCAGTCCGTCCCCGCACGCGTCATCGCGCGCGACCCCTCGGTCTGGTTCAATTCACTCATAATCAACCGCGGCACCGCGAGCGGCATAGACCTCGACATGCCCGTCGTCACGCCCGAGGGGATCGTGGGCCGGGTCGTCGGCGTCGGGCCCGTCTCGGCGCAGGTGATGCTCTTGACGGACGAGCGCTCGGCGGCGGGCGCGGTCGTCGGCCAACTCGGCTCGTCGAACGCGATAGGCTCCGTGCGGGGCTTCGGCAAGAACGGGCTTCTGGAGATGCGCTACGTGTCGGGGATGGAGACGGTGAACCTCGGCGACTATGTGGTTACCACGGGCCAAGACCGCATCTACCCACCGGGACTGAACGTAGGAACCGTGGTAGAAATCCAGCAGGGCTCGGCCACTACGCCGCATACAATACACGTGAAGCCGGGCGCGCGGCTCGACTCGCTGCAAGAGGTCGCGGTGCTGACCTACCACCCGCCGCAGCGCAACGCGCCCGAGAAGACACTGCCGAACGTTGACAAGGGGAAGACCAAGTAAGTGATACGTGATAGGTGATAAGTGATGAGAAAATACAGCGCGTGCGGTTTTCCTAACTTATCACTTATCACTCATCACTTATCACTGTTCCTATGAAGTGGAAACTCGCGGTCTGCGTGGCGCTGGCCGTAGTCCTGCAATCGAGTCTGAGCGCGCTCTGGAGGCCGCTGGCCTACGCCGACCTGCCGCTCGTCGTGGTCGTATACTTCGCGCTGCGGCGCGACGCGGTGATGGCCGTCTTCATCGGGACTGTCGCGGGGCTAGGGACGGACCTGCTTTCGAGCGGGCTGCTCGGCGCGAACGGCTTCTCGATGACGCTGACGGCCTACCTCATCGCGGCGCTCGTCACGCGCGTGATGCTCGACAATCCGCTCCTGCGCATACCCGTGCTCGCGGGCGCGACCGCATTCGACACGGTCGTCTACTACCTCCTGCACCAACTGCTCGGCCAGCCGCCGGGCACCCCCTTAGGCGGGACAATCGCCGAGACCTTCGCCTTCCGAATCATCTGGACGACGGTAGCGGGCACCGTCATAGCCTTCGCGCTCGACACCTTCTTCAACGAGACCTCGCGGCTGCGCCGCCGCCACTTCGCCTTCCGCCGACGCATCGCGCGCCGCGGCCTGACGAGAAGAAAATACTGACGGCTGAAAGCTGAGAGCTAAAGATGAAGTTTGAAGACGACACCCAGAATCTCAAGGTGCGGATGGCTATCATCCACGGGATAGTCTTAGCCATCCTGGTCGTGCTCGGCGCGCGGCTCTACTTCCTACAGGTCATCAACGGCGACTACTACGCGGAGCGCGCGGAGAACCAGCGCGTCCGACGCCTGCGTATACCCGCGCCGCGCGGAGCCATTCTCGCGCGCGACGGCAAGACCGTGCTCGTGGACTCGCGCTCCATCTACAACATCATCCTCGCGGGCGAGGACATGAAGGGCAAAGACCTCGGCGTCTTCGTCGAGCCGTTCTCCGAAGGGTTGGACGTTGCGCCCGATATGCTACGCGAGCGCTTCGAGCAGGCGGGCCATCAGGCCGCGTTCGAGGAGTTGACCGTCAAGGAGGGCGCGACCTCGTCCGACATCGCCTGGGTCGAGGCGCACACGCTCGAATTCCCGATGCTGCTCATACGCGAGCAGCCGCAGCGACGCTACCCCTCGAACGGCACGCTCGCGCACGTCCTCGGCTACGTCGGCGAGATAAGCCCCGAGCAGTTGAAGCAGCCGAAGTTCAAGGACTACGCGGAGAACCCTTACCGCTCGGGCGACATCGTCGGGCAGGAGGGGCTTGAGTCAACCTACGACAAATATCTACGCGGCCGCGACGGCTACCGCGAGGTCGAGGTTGACAGCCGCGGGCGCATACAGCGCGAGCTTTCGGTCGCGCTGCCGCAGCCCGGTCAGGACATCATCACGACCATTGACTTAGACCTTCAGCTCACGGCCGAGGAGCAGTTGCGCAACTCGCCCAACAAGCGCGGCGTCATCGTCGTCATGGAGCCGCAGAGCGGCGAGATTCTGGCGATGGCCTCCTACCCGACCTTCGACCCTAACCTCTTCTCGCAGCGTATCTCGACGCCCGAAGGCCGCAAGGAGGCGAGCGCACTTCTGCGCGACCCGCTCACGCCGCTCTTCAACCGCGCGATACGCGGCCGCTACCCGCCCGGCTCGACCTGGAAGATTCCGATGGCGGTGGCGGGCTTGCAGCAGGGCGCGATAACGGTGAAGAACTCGCACCTCGTGTGCGGCGGCGGCATACAGGTCGGCAACAAGTTCACGCGCTGCATGGGCAGCCACGGCACGCCCGAGCTGCACGTCGCCATACGCCAGTCGTGCGACGGCTACTTCTACCGCCTCGGCCTCAGGATGGGGCTCGACGGCATCATGCAGATGGTTGACGAGTTCGACTTCAACAAGCGGACGGGCGTTGACCTCCCGCACGAACTCGTTAGCTGGACTCCCTCGCGCGAGTTCAAGGCGCGCTTCACGCCGAAGGGCGGCGACCCGACCTGGAAGGACATCGACACCGTCTACGCCTCGTTCGGGCAGGTCTACGACTTCGTCACGCCGCTCGCGATGCTGCGCGCGCAGTCGGCCATAGCCAACGGCGGACGCCTCTACGTCCCGCACCTCCTGAAGGAGGCGATGCCCGTCAAGGCCATCGGCCCATTCGCCGAACGGCCGCGACAGACCTTCGACCACCCAGAGCCGAAGCTCCTCGACATTCCCGCCGACCAGCATCAGCTAGTCGTTGGCGGCATGTGGGCGGTCGTCAACGAGGGCGGCACGGGCACGGCCGCGCGCGTCGAGGGCTTCGACATCGCGGGCAAGACAGGCACGGCGCAGGTCGTCGGGCTCGGCAAGGACACGGGCAAGAACAAGGATCACTCCTGGTTCGTCTCCTACGCGCCCGCGTGGAAGCCCGAGATATCGATGATCGCGCTCATCGAGAACGTCGGCTTCGGAGGCAAGTTCGCCGCCCCGGCCGTCCACAACATCTACAACGCTTATCTCTCGAAGGCGCACCCCGAACTCGCGCCGAAGGTCGCGCCGCAGGCGTCAACGGAAACGGCGAAAAGATAGTTCAAAGTTGCGAGTTCAAAGTTCAAAGTTAAGAGGCGTCACGCCTGCAAGCTTTGAACCTGCAACCTGGAACCTGCAACCTGGAACCTGGAACTTGAATCTTGGTAGCGATACTGGAAAAGCGAAAACTCCGCGACTTCGACTGGCTGCTGACGCTGCTGGCGCTGGCGATAGCTCTGTTCGGGACGTGGATGATCTACAACGCGCAGCCCGACGCGCCCTACTGGAAGAAGCAGTTGATAGGCTTGGGCGTCTCGGCGGTGGTGATGCTGGCGGTGGCCTTCACGGACTACCGAAAGCTCATGCACATCGCCCCGGCCTTCTACGCCTTCGGGCTCCTGCTGCTCGTCATCGTCCTCATACCCGGCATCGGCTTGAAGATCAACGGGCAGCGCTGCTGGATAGGCATACCGGGCCTCGGACAGTTTCAGCCGTCCGAGTTCATGAAGATTCCGACGGTGCTCATGCTCGCGCGCTACTTCGGACGCCACCGCGGCTCCTCCGCGCTCACCTTCAGGGAGATGCTCTGGGGCGGCGGCATACTCGCCCTCCCCGTCGGCCTCATCCTCCTCGAACCAGACCCCGGACAGGCGCTCACATACTTCCCGCTGCTCGCCGTCATACTCTTCCTCTCGTCCATTCGGATGTGGATGGTCGTGGCGGCGCTCGTGCTCAGCTTCGCGTTCGTGCCCGCGGCGTGGTACGTCGGCGTCAAGACCGGCAAGATAAAGTCCTACCAGCAGGAGCGCGTCAACGTCATACTCGACCCCGAGAACGCAGACCGACGCGGCTTCGGCTACCACACGTGGCAGTCGATACTCACGGTCGGCAAGGGCGGACTCTGGGGCTCGCAGCAGAAGGGCGCGGCATCGCAGAGTCAACTTAAATTTCTGCCCGAGCCGCACACAGACTTCATCTTCGCCGTCGTGGCCGAGAACACGGGCTTCATGGGCTGCGTGCTGCTGCTCCTCGCCTACGCGGTGCTTCTGACGAAGCTCATACATGGGGCGCGGCGCGCGCCCGACCGCACAGGGATGCTCGTCATCATGGCGATAGTCGGCGGGCTCGCCTTCCAGATATTCATCAACGTCGGCATGGCGCTCGGCATGCTGCCCGTCATAGGCGTGCCTCTGCCTCTGATGAGCGCGGGCCTCTCCGCGATCCTCTCGACCTCCGTCGCCATAGGCTTCGCCATAAGCATACGCCTGCGCCGCTTCGTCAACTGACGGCGGCACACCCCGGAAACGTTCCGACGCACGCCCGCATACGTGTGTGAGAGCGGCCGTGGCCCGCCCTATCCGCGCGAGGGCGTTTAAGACCAGCAGACGAAAGGCTAACCCCCAATGCCGGACATAGACCTTAAGAGAGAGAACATCCCCTTCTGGGCGGGCGGCGACGGCGTGCTGCGCGTCCACCTCGCCGTCGCGGACCCGACACGGATGCTTCCCGCCGACACGGGCGACTTGATGTCGATCAGCTTCAACGCGGGCGGTACGCAGCCCTTCTCCGTCGGCGGCACGGACAACGTCAAGCTCGGCGTAGACGCGGAGACGAGCGCGAGCCTCGCGCCCTACTGGTCAACCTCCGGCGACCGTCTCAAGGCGCTTGAGCCCTACGGCCTTTTGAACTACTTCGACGGGGGCGGCCACGACGACCGCCTGCTGCTCGCGCTCGCGCTCGGCGGCAAGGCGGGCGCGGACTTGAGCGGCAAGTTCAGATACTCCGCGCTCACCGCCGATGCTTCACTCAAGGCCGGTGCCGACGCCGCCTACGTCCTCGTCCGCTCGTTCCCCGCCGACAGGCCCGCGGGCGAGTTGATAGCGGACTTCTTCAAAGGGCTTCGGCTCCCTTCGGACGTTGACGGCCCGTTCGCGGACGACGAGGTGCTCATCTTCGAGTACGGCGGCTATCTCAACTTCGCCGCGAGCGTCGGCGCGGGCTATGAGCTGAGCGGCTCGCAGGGGGTAAAGATTAGCGAGCTGAAGTTCGTAGAGAAGTACAGCTTCAGCCTCATCGCGAAGCTCGGGATGACGGCGGGCGTGGCCGGGCGTTTCCGCATCGAGGTGCGCGCGGGCTCAGCACCCGGATGGGCGCGCGTCGTCGTCAAAAAGAGTCGCAGCAAGACCTTCTCCATCGCGGCCGACGTGACGGCTGGCGCGTCGTTCGAGTCCGAAGGCTTGCCCGAGTCTTCGGACGAGTTCGTCAACGCGCTCGTCGGCGTCAACTCGAAGAACTGGCTGAGCCTCTTCAAACAGGTCAAAGACCTCTCGGACTTCGACACCCTCCGCCTCTACCTCGACAAGCTCTCGCAGTCCTTCATAGAGGAGTACACAGGCAAGGCATTCGACGAGCTTGCGAAGCAGCCGAAGCTCGACGAGGCGCTGGCGCTCGTGCGTAGGGCGGCCGGGCAGTACAGGGACGTTGGCGACCGCGCCGTCACGCTCTTCGACAAGTACTACGACGCGGCGGCCGAAGTCGTTGACGCGCATCTCACGGCCGCGCTCGACTTCATCAAGAACGCAGCATCCTGGGAAGCCATACGGGAGAGGATTAACGACAGGCTGAACGACCCGCTCATGAGCGGCGCGCTCTGGGCCGTGGTCAACCAGTTGACGGACGGCGACCCGCTCGGCTGGATGCTCGGCAAGGTCAAGATAGAGGAGAAGATCGTTGACTCGCTGGACGCGCTGAAGGAGCGCGCCGACAAGGCGATTGCGCTCGTGCGCGACGACGCAAACGCCGAGATACGCAGACTCATCACGCTCGCCAAGTCGAAGTTCCCCTTCGACGGCTTCGTGGGCGAACTCGCGGGGCTCGACTGGGTGAAGCTGAAGGCCATGACGGACAAGCGGCTCGTCGGCTTCGTCGAGCGCATCATCGGCGACTCGATAACGAAGCTATCTAACTCCGAGCTTGGCGACGCCGTCAGAAAGTTTCACGACGTGTTGGAGGCCGTGGACGGCTTCAAGGAGAGGCTCTTCGGCAAGGGCGGGCTGGCCGAGCAGGTGCTCAACTCATCCTTCCAGCTAAAGCTACACGCCGAGTACAACCGCGCCACGGAAGAGAACGCGCTCCTCGACGTGGAGTTCGACCTCGGCACCGCCACGGGCCGCGAACTGATGCGAAAGGCCGGCCGGGGCGACTTCCTCGGCGTCGTCAAGGGCTACGACGCGGGCGCCGTGAAGCTCAACGAGGGCGTGCTCTCTCACAAGGCGACGCGCGAGACGAAGCTCGCGGTCAACCTCACGGGCTGGCACCTCGACTGGAACTACGAGAGCCTGAGCCGCATCATCACGGAGTCGGAGCAGCGCTTCGTGAAGGGGCCGAACGGGACGCTCACGGTCTTGACGACCGTCGGCGCGACGAAGGAGAAGGATGTCAGGCGACACGGCGAGCGCGTCTACACGAACATGATGCTCCGCTTCCTCGGCGAGTCGAGCGGCGTTCTGGAGTCGAACCCCGAGGGCACGGCCTACCTCGTAGACGCCGTCAAGGGCATGGACGCGAACTACCAGCTCGTCTTCAACGACCCCGAGACCACGCGGCACGAGCTTGCTCAGTATCTCAGCTTCGCCGACGACTTCGGCATCGCGGCCTCGGACGAGGCGGCGGAGGCCGCGCTCGAACCCTACCTCATAGAGGAGGCGGGCAGCGTCGGCGCGACCTCGGTCACGTACCGCACCGTCTTCACGGAGGAGGGCTTGCGCTCGCTCTTCGCGCAGGACTTCTCGGACGACGACGATAGGTTCCTGCGCAGGACTGCGCGCCTCATCGTACTCGGCAACTACCTGCGCAAGTCCAACCGCTTCCCCGAGTGGGGCTGGTGCTACTGGTCTGAGAGCCTCTACAACACCTGGAAGACGCAGGGGCCGAACTTCCTGCAAAGCTCCGCGTGGACGGTGCCCGTGTCGCCGTCGCCGCTCAAGAACCTGCAAGCGCCGACGCAGCTCGTGCTCCGCAAGGGCGACGGCGGCATCCAGACCGTCTACACGCTCTACAGCATCGAGCAGAGCCTCGTCAAAGGCATGCGCGCACTCTCTCGGGCCGTGCGCGCCGGGAAGCGACTCGACCCGCGCGACTTCCAGAAGAGGCTTCAGGACTTCACGGAGGCGCTCGACAAGTTCGACTCATTCGACGAGGGCGTGAACACCGTCTTCGCGATGTTCGACAAGCTCATTCAGCGCGGCGCGGCGGGGCGGCCCTACCGCGCGTCGAGCCTCGAAGTGAAGATAACGCAGGACGGCAAGGAGACGACGAAGGTGCTCGTCGCTTGAGACGGTCGCGCCGCTTCCGTCTCCCCCGCCGCGCCGAGGATTCCGCGCGCGGGACTCTCACGGCTCGCCTTTTCGCCGCGCGCTCCGTTATACTGAGCGTGCCTGTCAAGACCGCCTGAACATAAAACCTTCCGGCACGGCGCGCGACGCGCGAAAAGCTTAGGCCCTACTCGCGGGCGCGTACTTATATCAGAGACAGCGCAAGGTTTTTGAGGGGAGGCCCCGAGCGCCCGACGGGTCGCACGTGAGCCCCCCTTCCGAGTTGAAAGTTTTTCCGAAGGCCGCTGTAAGGCCGGAGTCGTCGGGCGTCGCTCGTCACCGAGCGCACGCACGCACGCCCCGGCCGGGCTGCGAAGGCCGCGCGAGTCACAACGCGCAAGGCCCGACGCGCCCCACGCGGCGGCCCGGTCGGACGGAGTTTCCAGTGAACAGTTCCGAGCGCCTGCGGCGCGCGCAGGGTACAGACCCTGGCGCACGAGCGGCACGCGCGGTGGCGTTGGGCCTCCGGGCTTCAACGCTCCACGCACATACTCACGCGACGGCTGAGGCGTTGTTGACGCCTCAGCCGTGCGCGACCTCTTCACACGAACACCATCCAGCCGAAAAGCGCCGACCGATGCGGCCGCGCTTACCTAAGCACGCAGAACGCGGAGACCCACTCCAACGTCCCGCGCACGCGTGCTCCCACCCGAACAGTTTAGCCGCCGACCTCGCGCGCACACTCGCGCCACGGCCGCGCGGCTTCCAAAACCTTCAGGAGACGGTTTCACACAGATGCCGAAAGAGATGATTGTCAGCGTCAACGGACGCGAAAAGAAGATCGCGATTATCGAGAACGGGCGCGTCACGGAGTTCTATATCGAGCGGGGCGAGTCAACCCAAGGGATAGTCGGAAACATTTACAAGGGGCGCGTCATGCGCGTGCTGCCCGGCATGCAGTCGGCCTTCGTCGACATCGGCCTTGAGCGCGATGCGTTCCTCTACGTCTCGGACTTCTTCGACGAAGAGGAGGAGTTCGAGCGCATCGTCGTAGACAAGAAGAAGACCGAGGGCGCGGACGACGAGGCCGCGCAGCGCGCAGCCGCCGAGCGCATCGAGCGTGCGCGCGTCGAGCGCGAGCGCCGCGTCGAGCAGGCGCAGAATGAGGCCGAGCCCGAGGCGGGCGAGGAAGAGCCCGAGTTTCACGTCGAAGCTCCACACGTGGAGGACGAAGAGGACGAAGCGCCCGCGGCGGCAGCAGTCGCCGCGCCGCGTCCCGAGCGTCCGGCGCAGCCCGCACAGCCCGCGCAGGAAGAGGCGGGCGGACGTGGACGACGCGACCGCGGCCGTCGCAGGCGCGGCGGGCGCGACGGAGCCGAAGCGCCGGAGTCCGCCGGGGGCGAAGTGCCGCCCGGAGTCTCCTTCCCCGCCGACGATAAGCGTACGCGCGAGTTCGCGGCCGAGGAGATCTCGACCCCGTTCGTCGCGGGCGCTGACTCTTTCGAGCGCATCGTTGACGAAGAGGAGTCGGCCGCGGAGTTAGGCTCCGCGCTCAAGGACGCGCGCCTTCAAGAGCGTCTGACAGACCAGACGCGCGCCGTCGAGTTCGACATGGATACGACGACGACCGCGGAGGTCGGCTCGCTCCTCAG
>JBJMGR010000147.1:0-11321 GCA_045807805.1 Pyrinomonadaceae bacterium
AACGGCCTGTCGTCCACCATCTTGTGCCGGTCGTGCGTCCACACGCGCAGGTCATGCGTCTTAATCTCTACCAGCCTCGCGGCACGTGCACGCCTCACGATCCCGAAGTCAAAGACCGCGCCGAAGAAGTCCGGGAAGATCGTGACGATGTCAAAACGCATAAGGTAGATGTTAGATATCAGATGTCAGCGCGTGTCTTTAAACTAACATCCGGCATCTAACATCTACTCCAATAATCCTTCCGGCGCGTCCACCCGTATGAGCTTGGCGTCCGTGTCTATCTCGACGCAGATGCTCACAGCGAGCGGGACGAGGTGTTCGCGTTCCGACTCGTCGCGTATGACGAGCACGGGGGCCTCGCCTCCCGTGTGCAGCACCTCTCGGACTGTGCCGAGCGCGCGGCCCTCGACGGTCTCCGCGCGGCAGCCTTCGAGCTGCCAGTCGTAGAACTCGCCCTCTTCAAGCTCGACCGCCTCCGACTCGGGGACTGCAAGCTCGCAGCCCGCGAGCGCGGCCGCGGCCTCCGGCGAGTCGTACCCTCCGAGCTTCAGCACGATGCGGTCGCCGTGCGGCCAGTGGCCTTCGAGTGCGAGCCTCGCGCGACGCCCGCCGGGGAAGACCGCTATCAACTCTTCGAGCCCGTCGAAGCGCTCCGGGAAGTCTGTAAGCAAGACCGCCGCGACTTCGCCTTTAACGCCGCGCGGCTTCGCGATGCGCGCGACGATTACCAACTCTACCGAGTCGAGGTCGTCTTCGGCCCGCCGCCGCGCTTCCCCTTCGGAACCCGCGCCGCTCATTCGACGATTTCGAGCAGGTAGCGGCGGCTGTGCTTCTGACCCGCCGCGTGCAGGAGCGAGCGCAGGGCCTTCACGGTGCGACCCTGCCGACCGATGATCTTGCCCACGTCGCCCTCCGCGACGCGCACCTCGATGACGGTCGTCGAGCGGTCGCGTTCGACCTCGCGCACGTCCACCGACTCGGGCTCACGCACGAGCTTCCTGACGATCAACTCGACGGCTTCTCGCATAATAAGTTCCAAGTTACAAGTTCAAAGTTTCAAGTTGAAGGCCAAAGCTTTTAACTTTGGCCTTTCAAACTTTCAAACTTGCAACTAGGCGGCTGGCTCGGCCGCCTGCGCCGCCCTCGCCTGCTGGCGTATGAGTTGGCGGACGGTATCGGTCGGCTGAGCGCCGCGCGCCATCCAGTAGTTGACGCGATCCATATCGAGACGAACCTCCGCGGGCTCGCGCGTCGGGTTGTAGAATCCGACGTTCTCGACGTAATCGCCGTCGCGCTTCGACAGCTTCTCCTTGACGACAATACGGTACGACGGGCTCTTCTTCGCGCCCATGCGCATAAGTCTGATTGCTAACATCTATCCTCCAAAAAGCAAGTAAGCGGTAAGCGGTAAGCAGTAAAGGCAGTCTTCTTAACTGCTCACTGCTCACCGCCTACTTTCGTTTCTTGTGCCGCGGCTTCTTCTTCTTGCGGCCGGGCGCTGACGGAAGGCCCGTGGGGAGTCCTCCGCCGCCTTCGCCGTCGTCGCCTCCGCCGCCCATCATTGCGCTCATGTCGGGCATGCCCATCATGCCTGCCATGCGGCGCATCATCTTCCCCTTGAGGCCGCCCCCCCCGCCGCCCGCGTTGCCGAAGAGGCCCGAGCGCGAGAGCTGCTGCATCATCTGCCGCATCTCGACGTACTGCTTGACGAGCTGGTTGACCTCTGTCACGCTCGTCCCAGACCCGCGCGCGACGCGGCGGCGGCGGCCCGCGTTGAGTATGCGGTGGTCTTCGCGCTCCTGCCTCGTCATCGAGTCGATGATGGCCTCCGTGCGCTTGAGCTGATGCTCCATCTCGGCCGACTGCTCATCATCCAACTGCGGCATGCCGATGCCGCCGAGAAGTTGGTCGGGCAGCATCTTCATAATCTTCGAGAACGAGCCCATGCGCTTGACCTGTCGCAACTGGCTGCGGAAGTCGTCGAGCGTGAACTTGTTCTTCTGAAGCTTCTCAAGCTGCGCCTCCGCCTCCGACTGGTCAACCTTCGACTGCACCTCCTCGATGAGCGAGAGCACGTCGCCCATGCCGAGTATGCGCTGCGCGATGCGGTCGGGGTAGAAGGGCTCAAGCGCGTCGTACTTCTCGCCGACGCCGACGAACTTCACGGGCTGCCCGATCACCTGCTTGATGGAGAGCGCCGCGCCCCCTCGCGCGTCGCCGTCCATCTTCGTCAGGACGACGCCCGTGATGCCTATGCGCCTGTGAAACTCTTCGGCCGAGCGCACGGCGTCCTGTCCGGTCATCGCGTCCGCGACGAAGAGAATCTCGGCGGGGCGCGTCTCCGACTTAATCTGTACAAGCTCCTCCATCAACTCTTCGTCGATGTGGAGTCGGCCCGCCGTGTCGATGAGGAGCGTGTCGTAGCCGGTCTGCTGCGCGTGCTTGAAAGCCTCGCGCGCAAGCTCTACGGGGTCGTTCGACTCGGGCTTCTCGAATATGGACTGGCCCGTGGCTTTGGCGATGACCGCGAGCTGGTATCGCGCGGCCGGGCGGTTAACGTCCGTGGAGACCAGAAGAGGCTTGCGTTGCTGGTTCTTCGCGAGCCACATCGCGATCTTGCCCGTCGAGGTCGTCTTACCCGAGCCCTGCAACCCGACGATCATCACGACGTTGGGGCTGGCCTTCGTGAAGACGAGACGCGAGCTTGTGCCGCCCAAAAGCTCGACCAGTTCGTCGAAGACTATCTTGACGACCTGCTCCGAGGGCTTCAATTCCTGCCAGACCTGCTGCCCCTCGGCCTTCTCCTTGACGGACGCGATGAAGTCTTTCGCGACCTTGTAGTTCACGTCCGCTTCGAGGAGAGCGAGGCGGATTTCGCGCAGCGCCGCGTCCACGTGCTCGGGTGTGAGCACGCCCTCGCCGCGCAGGTTCTTCAGCGCGCGCTTCAGCTTGTCGGATAAAGACTCGAACATAGGCTACACAGAGACCCCGGCCGCCCTCAGCCGAAAACAAGGATGATAACGGCGACGTTAAATAGTGTCAAGCAAAGGGGCTTGGCCGCGAGAAGAGAGCGCGGTCGCGGCAAGGAAACCGGCAAAAAAGCGGCGGGACTGATTCAACAGTCCCGCCCATAAAGTGATACCAACTCGGGGAGTTAAGTCCGGGCTTTAGTGCGTGGCACACGAGAAGGGGGGAGCGAACTTCGCTCCCCCCTTCTCGTGTGCCTCTTGCGTGCGCCTCGTTGTCTACACGTTGCCGCGCTTGTGGTAGGGCGAGAGAAAATGTTTGCCAAGTTCGGTGCGTTGGTATTTAATGGCGTCGCCTCGTATACACCTTGACCTCAGCAAAAGGAGAAAGCTCATGTCCCAACCCAACGACCCACCCATCGTTGTATCCGGCGGCTCCGTCACCATCACGATACCGGGCGGCATCTTTCCCGGCCTGCCCGGTGGAGACTTCACCAACGCTCTGAAGGAGATCAAGCGGGTCGAGATTACCGGAAGCGGAATCGAGAACTATAGTGCGACCGCCGACGGCACGGAGATAACCATCCGAATCGAGTATGGGAACCCGGAGTAACACTCCAAGACCGGGAGAGGTCGGCCCTCGCACGGCCTCTCCCGATTAGAGTTACAAGTTGCAAGTTGCAAGTTCAAAGTTGAAGACAGCGTGCCTGTTCTTAACTTGCAACTTGCAACTTGCAACTTGTAACTCTGAACCTGTTATCTGCCCGCGCGCTCTGTGAGTGAGCGCGCGGACTCTATGAGCTTGACGAACTCCGCGCGGCGGCCTTGCAGGTCTGCCCCGACCGAGCCGCGCGCGAGTTCCGACGCGGTGCCGTACGACGCCTGGCCCTTGTAGCGCGAGCCGCGCAGAAGCATCCCGAACTCCGCGACCGCCGCCGCGAACTTGAAGTCGGCCGACGCGTTGCCGTAGGCGGTGCGCGCGTCGAGCACGCCCACGTTCAGGGGCTTGCTCACGTCGCCGTCGGGCTCCTTGTAACGGAGCTTGACGGTCATCAGCTCGCCCGCGCCCGTGCCCTGCGGCGCGTCCGGTGCTTGCGCGTACTTCAACTCGTCAACGCCGGGGTTCTCAATCCTCTGCCCCGCGGGCACAATCTCGTAGAGGGCCGTGACCGTGTGGCCCGAGCCTATCTCGCCCGCGTCCTTTCGGTCGTCGTTAAAGTCCTTCGCGGCGAGCAGGCGGTTCTCGTAGCCGATGAGGCGATAGCCCGCGACGAGCCGCGGGTTGAACTCGACCTGAATCTTAACGTCCTTCGCGATGGTCAGGAGCGTCCCGGCGGCCTGCTCGCCGAGCGCCTTGCGCGCCTCCGACTCGGAGTCGATATAGGCGTAGTTGCCGTTCCCCTTGTCGGCGAGCTTCTCCATCATCGAGTCGTTGAGGTTGCCCGTGCCGAAGCCGAGCACGGAGAGCGAGACGCCGTTGCGACGCTTCTCCTCGATGAGCCTGACCAGCTCTTCGTCGCCCGTGACGCCGACGTTGAAGTCGCCGTCGGTCGCGAGTATGACGCGGTTCACGCCGCCGCGTATGAAGTTCTGCTCGGCGACCTGATAGGCGAGCTTGATGCCGGAGCCGCCGTTCGTCGAGCCGCCCGATTCCAGACCCTCGACCGCGCTGATTATCTCGCTCTTACGGTCGCCGGAAGTGGACTGCAAAACGACCCCGCTCGAACCCGCGTAGGTGACGACGGCCACACGGTCGCGCGAAGACAACTGCTCCGCGAGCGTGCGAAGGCCCGACTTGACGAGCGGCAGCTTGTGCGGCTCATCCATCGAGCCCGACACGTCCACGAGGAAGACGAGGTTCGCGGGCGGCATCTCCTCGGTCGAGATTCTCTTCCCCTGAAGTCCTATCTGCACGAGCCTGTGCTGTGTGTTCCAGGGGCAGTCGGCGACCTCCGCCCTGACGGAGAACGGCGAGTCGCCCGAGGGCTGCGGATAGTCGTAGGAGAAGTAGTTGACAAGCTCTTCGATGCGTACGGCGTCGCGCGGCGGGAGCTGTCCGTCGTGGATGAAGCGGCGCGTGTTGCTGTAGGAGGCCGTGTCAACGTCAATCGAGAAGGTCGAGAGCGGCGCGCGCGCGGCTTCGAGGAAGGGGTTCTCGTCAATCTGCGCGTACCTCTCGCCCGCGCCCCGCTCCTCCTCCTTCGCGACCGAGCCGTAGTTGCTGTAATAGCCGGCCGTCTCCGCGTCGCTCTCGGCGTTCGGAGACGGCGCGGGCACGGTGGACTCGGGCGGACGCACGTTCCGCACAACCCCGCCATCCTTCTGCGAGGTCACGCACGAAGAGGCGAGCAGCGCCGCGAGTATCAGTAGCGTGAGGGCTTTCGAGCGCGACGCGCACGCGCACACAAACGGCGCCGTCGCGCGCCGCTGACGTTCCTCTTCTTGACTCATCTTCAACTCCTCCGTCGGAAAGATTGCCAATGCGTTCAAGCTTAGAACGTAGACGGCGGCGCGGACTTGCTGTCTGAAAGGATGAAGGCGAAAGGATGAAGGGGAAGCCGTTAAGCCTCCCCTTCATCCCTCATCCTTCCGCCTTCATCCTTTCTACTTCCCTGCGCCCTTCAGGGTGACGGGCGAGGCTTGCGAGATGTCGTAGCTGATGCGCTGCTCGGTGAGGCGCGCGGCGAAGGCCGACTCCGTAGAGACGTTGACGCGCGCGTAGAAGGTCGTAGAGGCCGTGCGCGGCGTGGGGCAGCCCGTAACCGGAAGCTCTACCGTCACGCGCGCGTGCGCGCCCGAGTCGAATGGCTTCTTCACCTCGACGGGCTCGCCCGAACAGTAGCGGCCGGGCGACTCCTGCGTGAAGAAGTATGCCCAGACCCACACGCGCTCGGGCGCGCTCGTCGCCGCCGGGTCGCGTTCGAGCACGAGGGTCGCGCTCGCCTTCTTCGACGCGAGGTCGAGCGTGATAAGTTGCGGCTTGAAGGTGACGGGCGCGGCCGTGCTCGGCGGCGGCGCGGCGGGCGGCGCGTGCACCGCGGAGACGGGGGGCATGTCGGGCGGCGGCTGCGCTTGCGGCGTCTTCTTCGAGGACGAATAGTATTGCGTGATAAGTATCGCGCACGCGAGCGCGACGGCGAAGGCGAGCAGTCCAGCGAGTTTCTTCATCTTCGTCCCCTTCAAAGAGTATCGACCTTAATACGCCACGCCGGGCGGCGGAGTTTTGGAAAAGGCAAAGGTAAAAAGGTGAAAGGCAAAAAGCAAGTCCGGGACGACGCCGCTTTAATCTTACTTCTACCTTCTGCCCTTTTACTTCCGCCTTTCCATGCGTTCCGCCGCGAGTGCGAGGCCCATTATGAAGTAGAAGACCTGCACGACTTCGGAGTCGCCGAAGTTGTAGTGTACGAGCCCGCCCGCGACGAAGCCGACGAGACCGCCCAAAGCCCCTAGAAGTAGACCTCGCTCGACCCATGCGTCGAGAGTCAGTCGGCGCAGCGCGCCGAGCAGCGCACGCGCGTAGACGAAGAGCCACGCGGCCCATACGAAGAGCGCGGGCAGGCCGCGCTCGAAGCCTATCTGCAAGGGCGTCGAGTGTAGGTGGCCCCACGGTTGACGCCCTTCGTCGAACATGTGCCACTCGCGCCAGTGACGTTTGAGCGAGTCCATGCCCGTGCCGACTAACAGGTGGCGCGGCTTGCTCGCGAGCACGCGCGCGCCGTCGCGCCAGACCATCAAGCGCCACGCGGTCGAGCCCTCCTTCGTATCGATGAACCCGACCTGCCGCTTCTGCTGCAAGACGAAGAGTCCCGCCGCCGCGAGCGGCAACGCGACCGCGATTGTTACGAGCAGAGTCCTTCGGCGTCTTCCCGCGCCCGCGAGCACGATGGTGAACGCCGACGCGAGGAAGCCCGCCCACGACGCGCGCGTCACGGTCAACAGAAGCGCGCCGCACATCCCCGCGAGCGCGAGCCCCACCAGAGCCGCTCTTATGCTCCACTTTCGCCGCAGCGCGACGAACAGACCGAGCGCGAGCGACGCGATGAGCTGCAAGACTTCAGAGTAGGTCTGGTACTGACCGTAGAACCCGCTCGCTCGCTCGTCGCGCCCGCGCGTCCAACTAAGGATGCCGAGCCGCGCTTCGGCCGTCTCGCCTTTCGATAGACCGTCGCGCGCGACGTTACCCGTCGGCAACATCTCCGCGCGGTAGACGCGCACGCACGCATGACCTTCGTCCCAGCGGCACGCGACAGTCCCGTCCGGAAATCGGTAGATGCGCTCGCGCGCTCCCGCGACAGCACCCGACTCTATCCAGCGCACCACGTCCGAAGGCTCGCGCACCTCCGCGCCGTCAACCGAGAGTATCGTATCGCCCTCTATGAACCCCGTCGCACGCAAAGGGCTGTCGGCGGTCAACGCGCGGAGCTTGATGCCGCGTCCACGCGCGTAGACCCCGAACGTGTGGACGAGCCCGAGCGCGCACGACGCGACGAGCGTGAGCACGAGCGCGCGCAGAAGCTTCGGGCTTCGCACGTTCTCGGCCGCGACGTAGACGATGGTGAAGAGGCTCGCCGCGCGGAGCTTGCCTATGGAGACTTCAGGGTCGTAAGAGGTGAGCGAAGTCAGGAACGTGAGGACGAAGAAGCCTAGCAGCCACTTATCAACCGGAGTGCGGAAGAGCTTCGGGCGCGGCCTGACCAAAAACCTCGCGGCCCAACACGCCATCGCGAGCAGCCACGCCGTCTGCGTCGCCGCAATCGAGTGCGGCGCGGCCAACGCGTAAAGAAACAGGCACGCGATTGTCGCGCGCTCAAGCCATAGGGCGAAGGCGGAAGGATGAGGGATGAGGGATGAAGACATGCCTTCGACAGCTTGACCTTCATCCTTCATCCTTCCGCCTTCATCCTTCACTAATACGCCTCGCCGCGCAGGAGCACGGGGACTGTGCGCAGCATGATTCGGAGGTCGAGCCAGAGTGACCAGTTCTCTATGTAGAAGAGGTCGAGCCTGACCATCTCGTCGAACGAGAGCCGGTTTCGGCCCGACACCTGCCAAAGCCCCGTCATGCCCGGCTTCATGTCGAGCCGCTTGCGATGCCAGAGTTCGTACGACTCTACCTCGTAAGGTATCGGCGGGCGCGGCCCGATGACGCTCATGTCGCCGCGCAACACGTTCAGAAGCTGCGGCAGCTCATCCAGACTCGTGCGACGTAGCCACCTTCCGGTGCGCGTGACGCGCGGGTCTTGGTGGAGCTTGTAGACGGGGCGCGTGTCGTCGCCGAGATTCGTGTCGGGGCGGCCTTCGATGTAGCGTCGCTGATACTCTCGGTGCTCGCTGTCGTCCGCGCCCGCGCGCATCGTACGAAACTTGAGGAAGAGGAAGATGCGGCCGTCCATGCCTACGCGCTCCTGCCTGTAGAGTACCGGCCCGCGCGAGTCGAGTTTGATGAGCAGCGCCATCAAGAGCCAGAGCGGCGAGAGCACGACGAGCGCGAACGCCGCGACCGCGATGTCGGACGCGCGCTTGACGACGCGCGCGCCCTGCCCCAGAGGCTCGCGAAAGAGCGTGATGACGGGCAGCACGCCTATCTGGTCAATCTCGGTCTTGCGCGGCAAGCTATTGAAGAGGCTCGGAGCTACGCGGAACTCGACGCCGCGACGGCGGCCGACGCGCATCATGACTTCAAAGAGCATGTCGCCGGAGAGCGCCGGGTCTGTGATGATGACTTCGTTCGCGCCCGTCTCGCGTATCGCTTCCGGCAGAGAGTCGAGCGAGGCGACGACGGGCACGCCCTCGAACTCCGACGCGCCCGCGCCGTCGGTCTCCACGACGCCGATGACCCTGTAGCCCAACTCTCTCCGCGCGCGCATCTCTCGCACGCACAGAGCGGCCTGCGCGCCGCCGCCGACGACTAGCGTCGGTATCAGGTTCACCTCGCGGCGTCTGACCGCGCTCTGCGCGCCGCGCACGACGAGTCGAAGCGCGGAGTACGCGGCGAGCGCGACGAGGAAGTCTAAGACGAAGACCCCGCGCGCATAAGAGAAGGCGCGGAACTCGAACCCGCCGCGATAGAGAAAGGCCCACGCGACAATCAGAAGCGAAGCGACGGCCGTCGCGCGGAAGACGCGCACGCACTCGTCAAGGTACGAGAACTCGCCGCGCAGGCGGTAAAGGTCGTAGTAGGCGTTAGAGACGACGCGCACCGCGACGACGAACCAGAGCAGCGCCGCGTAAGGCTCGAAGTGCGGTCGCCACACGAAGCCCTCCCCCACACCGAAGCGAACCAAAAGCCCCCCGCCCTCGCGCACGGAGTACGCCGCCGCGAACGACGCTACTGCCAACGCCGCGTCCAACGCGACCAGCAGAGCCTTCACCGCGGGCACGACCCAACGCGGCGCGCGCGCCGCCGCACGCGCCGCGCTCACCCTCAAATCTTCCGTGCGCTCAATCCTCATAGGTGATGAGTGATGAGTGACGAGTGATGAGTGATGAGAAAGAACGGCGGCAGCTTTTTCTTATCACTCATCACTCATTACTCATTCACTTCCCAAAATCATATCCGCCACCTGCGCGCGGACGCTTGTGGCGCGGCGCGGGCGCGTCTCGCTCTTCTTCAAGAGCCGCAAAGCGTCTAAGTCCTCGCGCGTGGCGATGCGATTGAGGCGACCCTCTCGCACGAGCTGTTCGTCCACGGCGGCCCAGCGCCCCGCGTAGACGGTCGCGGCGGGGACGCCGAGCGCGGCCGCCTCTCGGTTCATCGTGCCGCCCGCGCTGACGACGAGGTCTGCCGCCGCGATAAGGTTCGCGCCGTCGAGCGCCTCACGCGGCGCGATGAGGTTGTCCGCGCGGAAGCGCGTCAACAGCTCTTCGCGCTGCGCGTCCGTGCGCGCAACGAGTAAGACCTTGACGGCGTCGCGTGCGAGGAGTCTTTGCATCAACTCGTCGAACAACTCGTTCTCGAAGCGGTGATAAAGCGCCTCGCTCGCGGGCGGCCGCACGACGACGAGGGTATCGCGCGCGGCGTCAATACCGAAACGCTCGCGCAGGCGTGCGTCGAACGAAGGGTCGGGCTCGAAGTCCGCGAGGTAAACGTCCTCCTTGATTCCTCCGTAGCGACGAACCTTCGAGGCGCGCGCGCCGAAACGCCGCAGAGCATCTTCAGGGAACGCCTCGGGCACCACGACGCGCGAGGCGACACGGAACGCGAGATGATTCGCGGGCTGATGCTCGTAGTCCATCAGCGTCACGGTGCGAATCCCTAGAGCACGCGCCGCCAAGACCTGCGAGTAAGAGTTATGACTGACCGCTAGACGGAGGCCGCGCCCGCGCGCCCAACGCGCCAGAGACCACGCGCGTCCAAAGATATTGACGCCCTTCCCCGAGAGCCGCCCGCCGCCGTGGCCGCCCACGACCGAAGGCTTTAGCCCCGCGCTTTCCGCAAGCTCGACGGTCTGCGCGTAGCTGCGCGCCGTGAACTCCGACGCGTGCCCGCGCCGCTCGAACTCGCGCGCGAGCGCCACGAAGAAGGGCACGTGCGGCGAGTTGGCGAGGTCGATCCAGATTTTCATGGTGAGCGGTGAGCGGCGAGCAGTCGGGAGGTAAGCGGTAAGCAGCAAGGCGGTGAGCAGTGTTTGAGTGTGGGCGAGCGTCGCGCCTTACTCTTATAACTGCTCACTGCTCAACGCTCACCTTCTTCTCAACGCTCACTGCTCACTTCAAGCATTCTCGCCAGCGCGTACGTCATCCACCCTTGTGACCAGCGCATGTAGGGCGTGCGCACGGTGTAGAGGCGATGCCTCTGGTAGTAGAAGAAGCCTCGACGGTCGAACAGCTCGCGCACGGCCCAACGCGCGACGCGACGCGCGAGTTCGAGCGCGTCCGGCTCTGTCTCTTTAAGCTCCGCGAAGGCGACGACGGCCGCGCCCGCCGAGTGTGCGTCCGCGGGGTACACGGCCCGATGGTAGTATTTCGGCCAACCGTCCGCAAGAAAGAACGACGAGCGCCAGAACGCGTAGCCGTGCGCGAGTGCATGACGCATCTCGCCAAACGCGCCCGCGCGATCTATGGCTATGCCGGAATGATCTCTTTCAGCGACGCCTTCATGCTCTACGCGCCCGCACGCGCCGAGTATGCGCGCGAGTGAGGTGAGTATGAAGGCCGTGTGGAAGTTGTCGGCCCAGGACTGGTACGAGTCCGCGCCGTAGGCCCAAGAGCCGTCCTCGCGCTGACGGCGCGCGACGTAGAGCGCCGCACGCAGACCCTCTTCGACCCAGACGCCTTTTCCGACCGACGCGCCGACTGTGGCGAGCGCCTCGCCCGCGAGCAGCGAAGCGTTGAAGACGCGCGTGCGGTCGAGCG
>JBJMGR010000148.1:0-29974 GCA_045807805.1 Pyrinomonadaceae bacterium
CGTAACGCCCCTCGTCGCGTTCGCGCTCTGCCTGTTCTGGCTCGCGCCGATGTTCGGTACGTACGAATTTTTCGTGACGCGCCCGCTCGTCGTGCCGCTCGGCAGACTCGTGACGCCGTGGCTCTGGTGCTGGTACGCCGTCGCCGCGGCGGGCGTCCTGCTGTGGCTAAGGAGAGCGGGCGAAGGTGCGCGCGCGTATCTCATAACACTCTTCGGCCTCGCGGCGGGCGTCCTCTTCGCTTCGACGGTCGCGCCACCCTGGTTTCCACTGCAAGCTTTCCGATTCTTCTCGACACTGAATTTTCTGCTGGCCGTCCCCGTAGGCGTCTCGCTTGCCGCCCTGCTCGACTTTCTTAAAGTCGAAATCAAGAGGCCGCGCACTTCGTGGGCCGTCGCGCGCCATGTCTCGTTAGTCGTTATTGCTCTCGCGGCCTTCGGCGTATTTCAGTCGTCGCGCCCGACCGGGGGCATGGCCTTCTACGCGCCGCAAGAGAACGAAAGGGTCGAAGCCGTTCTTCGCTTCGCGCGGGAGCATAGGGACGGGCGGTATCTGGTCGAAGTTCTGGACGTGAACCGGAACCCGCTGCAAGCCGACCGTCCCGCGCTCAACGCGTACCTCGGCGCGCAGGGGAACGAGACGCTGAGCGTCGTCTATAGAGAAGCCTCGCCCAACTCAATCTTCTTCAACGCGCTCGTCAACTCCCTCTCCGAAGGGAAGGACAGCTTCGGCATCAGTTCCGTCCTCGCCGACGATCTCGACTTCGCATCGCAGCCCGTCTCGCTTCAACTCGAACGCGCGCGCCTGCTCGGCGTCCGCTACCTTTTGGTCGAGTCGGACGAGACGAAGGCGAAGCTGGCGAGCGAGTCTTCAGTCGCCGCGCGGCACGACTTCGACCGCTGGAGCGTCTTCGAGCTTGGCGGCGACGTGGCGGCGCGCTCGCGCGTCCTGAAGTACAGGCCCGCGCTCGTCGTCTCGGACTTTTCGGTGAAGGGCCGTCGGCGCAACGATTTCGACTTCGTGCGTCTCGCGGAGGAGCAGTTCGCGGACGGCTGGTTCGACGTGCTCTTAGCGCGCTCGCCGGAAAGAAAGATAGACCGCCTCGATGGACTTGAAAACTTCGGCGCGCTCGTCGTGGACACCTACGACTGCGACGACGAGGGGCGGGCCTTCGACCTTCTGCGCGACTACTCTCGGCGACACGCGCTCGTGCTGCTCGCGAGCGATGCGCCGCTCTTCCGCCGCGTGCGTGCTTCGCTCGATGAGTTCCCGCGCGCGCACGTCGTCGAGCGCCCGCTGGATGAGCCGCCGGGCGAACAAGTGGACAGTTTTCAACCCTCCTTCCATTACGGGCAGAGCGCCATCCGACGTACTTGGCGGGAGGTGCGCGCCGAGTTGGAGCGGGAGGAGGTCGCCGTTAACGAAAGCGCCGCTTCCGTCAGCACGGTCGTCGGGAAGAACGAGTTGAGTCTCGCGCTCGACGCGCCGCGAGCGTCGGAGGATGTGCCCTTACTTGTCTCTACGACCTACTCGACGCGCTGGCGCGCCCGCGAGGGCAACAGAATCTATGCGGCCACGCCCTTCTTCATGCTCACCTTCGCGCGCGGCTCCGTGCATCTGTCTTACGCGCGCGACGCGAAGGATCGGGCGGGGCTCTGGGCTTCCGGCCTCGCGCTGCTTGCCCTGTGTGGTTACGTCTCCGTCCCGAGGCGGCGCGGCGCGGGCGTGGACGACGAGGAGGAGAAGACGTGCAAGCGAACGACGACCGAAGGCGTCGCGGAAGATTCGTCGGGCTTGGAGAGCGTCGCGCGTGAAAGGAGCGTTTTGTGAAAGAGTTTTCCGCGGACACGGCCGGGTACGTCGCCGAAACTTTGCGACCCGTCGCCGGGGAGCCGGAGCAGAGCGCGGGGCGTTCGGGCGCGCTGCATCTTTCCGCGCGGCGTCTGTTGACGTTCATGCTGATGTCGCTCGTCTTCGTCTTGGCGGTCAGAACAATCAGCGACCCGGATTTCTGGTGGCACCTGCGCGCGGGGCAACTCATCTGGGAGACGCGGAGCATCCCTCACTCGGACGTTTTCTCCTCGACCTTCTTCGGGCGCGAGTGGGTCGCGCACGAGTGGGTTTCCGAGGCACTGATGTACGCGATTCACAGGGCGGCGGGTTACGCGGGCCTCGTAGTCGTCTTCGCGCTGGTTATCTCGGCGGCGATGTGGGTCGCGCTCCGCGGGTTCGCGGCGAGGGCGGGCCATCCATACGTCGCGGGCTTCGCGCTGCTCCTGGGCGCGCTCGCGGCGTCTCCTACTTGGGGCGTGCGCCCGCAGATGTTCTCGTTCCTGTTCGCGAGCATCTTCTTCGCCGTGCTGGACGGATACGCGCGCGGCGAGAGTAGAAGTAAAGTCTGGTGGCTCGTCCCGCTCACGGTTCTTTGGGTGAACATGCACGCAGGGTTCGCGCTCGGGCTGACGCTAATCGTGCTGACGATTGCAGGGCTCTTGCTCGACGCATGGCTCTCGGAAGGAGAGAGCAGAGAGCCTGTCGGGGGGCGCGTCCGCACGCTCGCGGCGGTTCTCGTCGCGTGTCTGGCGGCGGTCGCGCTGAACCCGAACGGCGCGCGTCTGTACGTCTACCCGTTCGAGACACTGACCTCTCACGCGATGATGAAATACATCAACGAGTGGTTCTCGCCGGACTTTCACGAGCCGATGTTCCAGCCGTTGGCCTTGATGCTGCTGGCGACGTTTGCCTCGATGTGTCTCTCGCGCGAGCGCGTGCGGCCGTCGTCGCTTCTACTGCTCGCCGCGACCGCATACGCCGCGCTCCGTTCCGGGCGCAACGTGCCGTTCTTCGCGCTCGCCTCGATGCCGCTCCTCGCGGAGCATACCTGGATGTGGCTCTCGCGGCAGGCTTGGGGCGCGCGGCTCTTGAAACCTGAGAAGACCGAGGGCGGGTCGCATCTCTTTTTGAAAGTCGCCCTCAACGTCTTCGTCTTCGTCTTCGTGCCGCTGGCTCTGTGCCTTGTCAAAGTCCAACATGTCGCCGCCCGGCGTGCCGCGGACGAGGCGCAGAACTTCCCCTCGGCCGCGGTCGAGTTTATACGCGAGAACCGTCTGCCGCAGCCGATCTTCAACGAGTACGGCTGGGGCGGCTACATGATCTGGAAGCTTCAGCCCGACTACCGCGTCTACATTGACGGGCGTGCGGACGTGTACGGCGACGCCTTCATGGAAGAGTTCCTGAAGACGCACGACGGAGTGGCCGCCTGGCGCGCGCCGCTTGAACGCGAAGGCGTGCGAACCGTCGCCGTCGGGCCGGACACGCCTCTCGCAAGTCTTCTGCGACAAGAGAAGGATTGGCGTAATGTGTTCGAGGACAAGCAGGCCGTAATCTTCGTCAGAGATTAGGTCGGGCCGAAAGCTATTAACCAACGCGGACAGAGAGGCACGGCTAGTTGAATCTAGCCGTGCCTCTCTGTCTCTGCGGTCAACCACCTGCCCGCGTCAGGCGCGCGCGTAAGGCGCTTGTAGCCGCCGCGGTAAAACTCGGCGGGCGGCGCTGACAACTCGCGGCGACAATGCTCTAAGCCCTTCACACAAACTCATTTGAGGAGCGTGACGCGAGGAAACACGACCGCGAACGCCGCACTCTGTTGTCAACGCGCGGCGACAAGGCTCTCCTTCTATCCTCACGAAACCCTGCAAACGAGCGGCGTCGATGATTCGTCGGCAGTGGCACGCCTCTTGTTAAAGCGATAGTCGTCCACGCGACGCAAATCGCCCGCGACGAAGTCGAGAGGGGGGAGAGACTCAGGATGAAAAAAGTTAACGCAAAGATGTTCCTCCCGCTCGCAGCCGTCGCGCTTGCCACGCCGTTCTTTGCCTTCGCGGTCTTCGTCGGCCTTCGCGCCGTCGAGCTTGCTACGGACGCGCGGCAGAATCTTCTGCTTCTCGCGCTTGCCGTCGTGGCCGCCACGTCCGGCGCTTTGAACGCGCGCGTTGCGCGTAAGGCGGAGGATGCGCGCCCTGCTCGGTCACAGGGCGTAGGCGCGCGCGGGACTTCGGTCTTGCATCACGGTCTCTGAAAGTTTTCATGTGTCTTCGTCGGCCGCGGCACTCGGCTGTAGGGGACGCGAACCACAACCACCCAACCAACCCTAAAGGAGCAAACAAACCATGATTAAGAGCTTTCTTCGCGACGAAACCGGCCTTGAGCTTTCCGAGTACGCGGTTGCCGCGGCACTCATCGCGCTCGCAGTCGTCGGCGTGTTCACGACCCTCGGCGGCAACATCAAGACCGTCATCAACAACCTCGCCACCAAAATCCAGTAACAGAGGCGCGGGCGCGAAAGACGGCGGGCGCGTCCCCGGCCCTGAAAGGCGCTCGCGGCCTAGGCACAGGCCGCGAGCGCGCCCGCCGCTTCTCACCCACAAAGGAGCAGAGACGATGATCAGAAGCTTCCTTCGCGACGAGTCGGGCCTTGAGCTTTCCGAGTACGCGATAGCCGCCGCGCTCATATCGCTCGCGGTCGTCGGCGTGTTCACGACGCTGGGCGGAAACATCAAGACCGTCATCAACAACCTCGCCGATAACATCAAGTAGGCGCGCACAAAACCTTCAAGCGGTCAGTCGAGGCAATCATGCACGCAAACGCAGTCGCCATCGCAGTCGCGTTCCTCCTGCCGCTGGCGCTCGTCATCACCTACTACGACGTGCGCTACCGCCGCATCCCGAACACGTTCGTGCTCGCGACCCTTGCGACGGGAATCATCGTTAACACCGCGAGCAACGGTTGGGACGGCGCGCTGGCGAGCCTCGGCGGATGCCTCTTCGCCTTCACACTCATGTTCATACTCCACGTCTTCGGCGCGATGGGCGCGGGCGACGTGAAGCTCTTCGCCGCAATTGGCTCAGTCCTCGGCGCCTCGCTCGTGCTTCCGACCTTCTTCGTCGTGGTGTTGACGGGGGGCTTGCTCGGCGTCGTCACGATGTTTCGGACGGGGCAGGTGCGCGCGACGCTGCAAAACATCCTGATGCTCCTCGTCGGGCTTCTGCCCGGATGGAAGATGCCGCGGCTGGCCGTCCCCACGGATCGCGGAAAGACGATCCCCTACGGCGTCGCGATAACGTTCGGCAGTTTGATTTCACTCTTCCTCTTCCGCGCCTAACGGCGGCGGACTTGGGTTCTAAGCCGCTCTGACTTTGGAGAACTCTCGTGATGCGTAACAAACGTTTCTTAGTCGTCCTCGTCGGCGCGACCGTCTTCGGTCTTTTCGCCGCGCTCGCCGTCGGCCGCTACCTGTCCAGCGCGCAGGCGTTGACTACAAACATGCAGAGCGTGGTGGTCGCGAAAGTCGAGATCCCCGTCGGCACCAAACTCGTCCCCGAGCAGCTAACCCTCGTCAGGGTTCCGACCGACGCGCTGCCCGACGGCACGTTCGAGTCGGTCGAAAAGGTTGTCGGGCGGGTCGCCATCGTCGGCATAGCGCCGCGCGAGCCTATGACCGACTACAAGCTCGCGCCCGAGGGCGCAGCCGCGGGCCTCGCCGCGGTCATCCCCGAAGGCTACCGCGCGATGACGGTCAAGGTGGACGACGTGGTCGGCGTCGCGGGCTTCGCGCGGCCCGGCGCGCTCGTTGACGTGGTCGTCACCATACAGCCCTCCGAGGAAAGGCTCAGCGCGCAGGGGCCGATATCGAAGATAGTCCTCCAGAACATCAAGGTGCTTGCGTCGGGGCAGAGCATTGACCAGCCTAAGAACGACGACCGCGACGCGCAGCAGGTGAAGGCCGTGACGTTGCAGGTGACGCCGGATCAGGCCGAGAAACTCGCGCTCGCGTCGAGCGAGGGCAAGCTTCAACTCGTCATGCGTAACGCCATTGATCAAGACGACGAGCAGACGCAGGGCGTTGATAAACGAATTCTACTCGGCGGCGAGCACGCGGCGCCGCAGCCCGACCCCGGCTCGCTCAAGAGTGAGCAGCCGTCGCAAAAACCCGTCGCCGCCGCGCCGCGCCCGATGTACATGCGCCGCTCCTCCGTCGAGCCGAAGGAAGAGGCGAAGCCCGCGCCGCCCGCGCCCGCGCCCACGCCGCGCGCGACCGTCGAGATGTTCGAGGGCTCGAAAAAGCGCAACGTAGATTTCCCGTGAGAAGCAATCAGCGGTCAGCGCTCAGCACTCAGCCCTCGCCGCCGAAGCGTGCTGAGTGATGAAAAAGGCACCGGCCGCCGACAAATAAAGCTGAAAGCTGAATGCTGAACGCTGACAGCTTCCCAAGCACAGGAGCCAGATAATCATGCTGAACCGTTCCAGAATCCCCGGCCGCTTCGCGCTCGCGTGCGCCTTCGTCCTGCTCTCGGTTGCCGCGTCGCACGCGCAGTCGCAGTCCGCCAGCGTCAAGTCCGTCTTCTCGGACGGCGAGCAGGAATCGACGGCGATCAACGTCCTCGTCGGCCAGTCGCGCGTCATCAACTTCGACAAGCCCATCGGTCGCTTCTCGGTCTCGAACCCGGAGATCGCCGAGGCCGTCCTCGTCGCGCCCGATCAGGTGCTCGTCAACGGCAAGGCGTTCGGGCAGGTCAACTTCATCGCGTGGGAGCAGAAGGGCGGCCGCTTCCTCGTCTTCGACGTGTTCGTGCGAACGAACCTCTCACTCATCGACGCGCAGATTCGCGCGCTCTTCCCGAAAGAGGACATTAACCTGAGCCAGGCGAACGGCTCTGTGGTCATCTCCGGCAAGGTGAGCGACACGAAGAAGGGCGAGCAGGTCGAGCAGGTCGTGCAGGCCGCGGGCTTCAAGACGGTGAACATGCTTCAGTCGCCCGTGCGCGACACCACGCAGGTGCAGCTTCAGGTGCGCGTCGCCGAGGTGAGCCGCAGCCGCATGCGCGACCTCGGCACCTCCTACGCCTATGAGTCGAAGCCCGGCGTCGGCGGCTTCATCGGCAGCGGCGGCGGCCCGTTCACGATGGATAAGGTGGACGGCGGCAACCTCTTCGGCACGGTGGCGGGCAGCGCGCTGAACGTCTTCGTGATGGGCGGCAACACCTTCAACTTCCTGCGCGCCTTGCAGACCCAAGGGGCGATACGCGAGCTTGCGGAGCCGAACCTCATCGCGATGGACGGCCAGCAGGCGAGCTTCCTCGCGGGCGGCGAGTACCCCGTGCCCATCGTCCAGAGCGGGCAGGGCAGCAGCGCCGTCTCCATCGTCTTCAAGGAGTACGGCGTGCGCCTCAACTTCAAGCCGACCGTCATCGACGAGGATCACATACGCCTCGAACTTGAGCCCGAAGTCTCGACCATAGACTTCGCTAACGGCGTCAAGTTCGACGGCTTCCTCATCCCCGCGCTCAAGACCCGGCGTGCCAAGACGGGCGTCGAGCTGCGCGACGGGCAGAGCTTCGCGCTCGCGGGCCTGCTCGACAACAGCGAGACCAAATCGCTCTCGAAGGTGCCCATCCTCGGCGACGTGCCCCTCCTCGGAAATCTCTTCAAGTCGAAGTCTTTCCAGAAGCAGGAGACCGAGCTGATGTTCATCATCACGGCGCAGCTCGTCAAGCCCGTCAACCGCGACGACCTGCCGACGATGCGCGGCCTCGACGGCTTGAAGAAGGAGTCGCCCCTCGGCGTCGAGCCCAAAGGGGAGGGCATACAGGGGCCGAGCGGCTTCTCGACGGGCGACAAGAGCAGCGGAGCGGCGACGGGCGCGCCCGCGAAGGACGCCTCGACGAAGGCCGAAGGGGCAGCCGTCAAGGCGGCTGAGACGACGCCGAAGGCGGTCGCGTCCGCGCCCGCGCCGAAGGAGCAGAACTAAGCAAAAGGGTCGCGATGCGGCGCACAGCCAACCGACCGCGCGCCGCCGAATGGCATTGGCGATACCCGCGCTGGCGCGGGTGAGATTTGAGAGGGGAGGGCGGATATGAGAGTCATCAATAAATTGCGTTCGCGTGAAGGAAAGCTTGGCGAGCGGGGGTCGGTTCTCGCGATAAGCACGCTCGGCATGCTTGCCTTTCTCCTCGCCACGGGCATGTGCGTTGACGTAAGCCATCTTTATCTTGTGAAGACCGAGTTGCAGAACGCGGCGGACGCGGCTGCGCTGTCCGCCGCCGCGTCGCTCAACTCGGACGACGGCGGCATCACGAAGGCGACCGACATCGCCGTCAGCTCGCTGAACAGCTACGAGTTCAACAAGAAGGGCGCGACCGTCACACGAACGGACGTGCGCTTCGCCGTCAACCTCCGCGACTTCGACTCCGGCGCTGACTACAGCGAGTCGGGCGCAAAAGCCGTGGCGTCGCGCATACGTTTCGTCAAGGTCACGGTGCCCGCCAAGCCTGTTAACGTCTTCTTCGCCTCGGTCGTGCTGGGCGGCTCGCGCAACGTCGGCGCGGACGCCGTCGCGGGCATGTCGGTAGCGCCGAACTACTTCGAGCACATCCTTCCCGTTTCCGTCATTACCGACAACGACGGCAATGACATCCTTCCCGGAAACATGTACACGATCCGGCGCGCCCCCGGAACCGGCGTCACCCCCGGCAACTACCAGATACTCGCCATTGACGGGTCGGGCGGCAGCGACGACCGCGAGGGGCTTGCGAACGGAGTGCAAACATACGTCGGCGTGGGCGACTACGTGGGGACGAAGCCGGGCGTCACTGCGGGTGCCGTGCGGCAGGGCATCGACGCGCGCTTCGGCGACTACGCCGGCACGCTCGACCCCGCGACTTCCCCGCCCGACATGAACGTCAAAGAGGGGATCACGTACCAGCAGTATCTCGACACGCAGCAGCCCGGCGGGCAGAGCGGCGCGAACTTCCAGTCGCCATCGCGAGGGACGGGCCAGTGGGGCCGTCGCGTGGTGCTGATACCGATCGTCAAGAAGAGCGAGTTCGATAACGGTCGCGACTCCGTACAGGTCTTCCGCATCGGCGCGTTCTTCCTCCGCACGAGCGTCGGCAACGGCAACGGCGGGGATATCGACGTTGAGTACATCGGCCTGCACACGGTGTTGGGCGCGGGCGGCTACAACCCGAACGGCGGCCCCGGCATGACCGAGCTGGCAGTCCCGGTGCTTTACCGCTGAGGTGGCGCGCGATGCTTACACGTACAAGTAGGATAAGGCGGAGACTGAGCTTCTTCGCGCGGCGCGACGAGCGCGGCTCGCAGTTCGTCGAGCTGGCTATCGTGCTGCCGGTGCTGCTCCTTTTCTTCGGCGCGATCGCCGAGTTCGGTCGCTACTTTTACGTCTACTCCACTCTGGCGAAGGCCGCGAGGGCCGGCGCGCGCTACGCCATCAGCCGCCCGCTCGACGCGACGAACATCGCGCAGGCGAAGAGCATCGTCGCGTACGGCGACCAGACCGCCGGGTGTGCGGGGACTCCCGTACTGCCGGGCCTGGGGTGCGGCAACGTGGACATACAAGTGACGACCACCGCGGGCGGGGTGCAGGTGGTCACTGCGAGGATAAGCAACTACCCGTACCAGCCGATTCTCGACTTAGGGAAGCTGACCGGCTTCGCCAGGGCGTCACTGGCGGGCAACGTCAGCACGAGCGTGACGATGAAGTACATCTACTGAAACGCGGCGGCGTGTGGGAGGGAGAGAGCGGTGCGTGTCCAAAGATTCAACCGGGACGAGAGGGGCGCTGCGCTGGTCGAGTTCGCGCTCGGCGCGGCGATCTTCATGACGGCGGTGTTCGCCGTTCTGGAGTTTGGCGTGCTTCTCTGGACGCACAACGCCCTGACCGACGCCGCAAGGCGCGGCGCGCGCTACGCCATCAACCAGTGCAGCCCCATCGACGGCGCATGCTCGAACTCTTCGACATCAATCGAGCGGACGAAAAATATCGTCATCTACGGAACGCCGTCGCCCGCCGCGGGCGCGCAGCCGCTCGTGCGCGGCCTGGCCGCGAGCAATGTTCAGGTCGTCTACTCAAGCTTCGGCGTCAGCGCCGGAAAGGTGACGGTCAGCATAGAGAGCTTCGACTACGGCTTCGTGTTGCCGCTGCTCGGCACGTCCATCCGCATGCCCCCGTACCGGACGACCCTTACGGGGGAGAACGCGGGTTACGTGCCCCCGGACATGTAGCCGCGCGCCCCGCCAGAGAAGAGGATCGGCGGCGCACTCCCGGCGAGTTTAACCCACCAGAGAACAACGATGAGTAATCAACTGAGCTTCGTCATTCTTAGCACCGGACTCGAATCCTTCCGCGAGATGCGCGACGCGCTCACGGCGGACGGTCGCACGCGGCTTCTCGCGGGCGGCGACGACATCGAGCAACTGTACGAAGAGATAAAGCGCCTCAGCCCGGATGTCGCGGTCGTCGCCGTCGGGTCGCAGGCCGAGCCAGCCTTGAAGTTCGTCGGGCGTGTGGCGGCGGAGTTCCCGCAAACCGCCGTCATCTGCGCCTCTCGCGACGCCTCGCCCGACCTGATCCTTCGCTCTCTGCGCGCGGGCGCGCGCGAGTTTCTGAGGCTGCCGCTCATAAAAGATGAGCTGAGCACAGTGCTCGACCGCGTCTGCGAGCAGTGCAGCGTGCGCGTAGAGGCTCCGAAGAAGCAGGGGCGCACCGTCGCCGTCTTTTCGAGCAAGGGCGGGTGCGGCACCTCGTTCATCGCCACGAACCTCGCGGCCTCCATGGGCGCGCCGACCGTGCTTGTCGATTTGAACTTGCAGGCGGGCGACCTCACGCTCTTCCTCGGCGTCGAGCCGAAGTACTCCATCGCAGACCTCGTCGAGAATCGCGAGCAGGCCGACGACGCGATGCTCCGCAGCTACCTCGCGCCGCACTCCGCGAACCTCTCCCTGCTCGCCGCGCCGCGCGAGGCCGACGCCGCCGACGACATCGAGGCCGAGCACGTCTTCAGCGTCATACAGATTCTACGCGAGCGCTACGACTTCGTCGTCATAGACCCGCAGCACACGTTCGACTCAATCACGCTCGCCGCGCTCGACCAGGTGGACGAGATACTGATGGTCTTGACGCTCGACATCCCCGCCATACGCAGCGCACAGCGCACGCTCGCCATATTCGACCGCCTCGGCTACCCGCGTCACAAGATTCGCACCGTCGTCAACCGCTGGTCGAAACAGATTGACCTGGACCTCCGGCAGGTCGAGCGCTACCTCGGCGAGCGCGTCACGGGTTTTATCACGAGCGACTACCGCACCGCGGTCAACTCAATCAACCTAGGCCAGCCGCTCGTCGAGTCCGACCCGCAGTCGCGCATCGCCGCCGAGATTCGGCAGATCGCCGCCGCCATCGCGGGCAACAGCCATGTGCACGCGCGTACGCCGTCGTTCGAGCCGGAGGGCGAGCGGCGGCGCGGCATCCTCTCAAGCCTCCTCCGCAGACGCGACAAGACAACGCAGCCGCCCGCCGCTCAGCGCGCGATGTTCGACAAGAAGGCCGTCGGCGGCCACCCTTCAACGGTCAGCTAAATAAGAGCACAGAGCTAACAGCTAATAGCTAACAGCCAAGGGCTAAAACACATGTCACTTCGCGAAAGATTAGTCAGAGACACCGCGCCGCCGTTCGGCGCGAGCGCGACGACGACGAACGGCGCGGCCGCCGAGTCGGGCGTCAACCGCCAGCAGGTCTTTCAGGAGATGAAGTCGCGCCTGCACCGCGCGATCATCAACCGGATGGACTTAACGAAGCTCGGCCAGCTCGAACCCGAACAG
The DNA here is from genome assembly GCA_045807805.1 of Pyrinomonadaceae bacterium. Classification (GTDB taxonomy): domain Bacteria; phylum Acidobacteriota; class Blastocatellia; order Pyrinomonadales; family Pyrinomonadaceae; genus QHXN01. The sequence goes on from JBJMGR010000148.1 coordinate 11,676, forward strand.
CTTCACTCGGAAGTCGCGCGGCTCGCCGAAGAGCTTCTGCACATCGAAAGCACGCCGCTCACGACCATCGAGCGCGAACGGCTGGTCGAAGAGGTGCGCCACGAGCTGTTCGGCCTCGGGCCCCTTGAGCCGCTTCTGGCAGACCCTCTGGTCTGTGACATCCTCGTCAACTCTCCCCATAGCATCTACGTCGAGCGGCGCGGGAAGCTCGAACGTTCCGAAGTGACCTTCAAGGACAACGAGCACCTGATGCGCGTCATCGAGCGCATCGTGTCGGGCGTGGGCCGCCGCATTGACGAAAGCTCGCCGATGGTTGACGCGCGTCTACAGGATGGCTCGCGCGTGAACGCGATTATCCCGCCGCTCTCGCTCGACGGCCCGGTAATGTCCATACGGCGCTTCGGCTCCGACCCGCTGAAGATCGAATCGCTCATCGAGTACGGCGCGCTCACGCGCGAGATCGCGGAGATGTTCCAGATGTGCGTCCACGCGCGCCTCAACGTCCTCATCTCCGGCGGCACAGGCGCGGGCAAGACGACGCTCCTCAACGCGCTCTCCGCGTACATCCCCGCCGAGCAGCGCATCGTGACGATTGAAGACTCGGCGGAGCTTCAGCTACAGCAGCCGCACGTCGTCCGGCTTGAGACGCGCCCGCCCAACATCGAGGGCAAGGGCGAGGTGACGCAGCGCGACCTCGTACGCAACGCCTTGCGCATGCGCCCCGACCGCATCGTCATCGGAGAGGTTCGCGGCGGCGAGGCCATAGACATGCTTCAGGCGATGAACACGGGCCACGACGGGAGTCTGACGACCATCCACGCCAACACGCCGCGCGACGCCCTGGCGCGCATCGAGACGATGATTCAGATGACCGGCATGCGCCTGTCCGAGAAGGCCATGCGCTCGCAGATAGCATCGGCCATCAACCTCGTCATACAGGGCGCGCGTCTTTCGGACGGCTCGCGCCGCATCACCTCCATCTCGGAGATTACGGGCATGGAGGGCGACATCATCACGATGCAGGAGATATTCCAGTTCGAGCGGCGCGGCGTGGACAAGGACGGCCGAGTAGTCGGCCAGTTCAAGGCCACGGGCGTCCGCCCGCGCTTCGCCGAACGGCTCAAGCAGTACGGCATGCAACTGCCGCGTGTGTTTTTTGAATGAAGCTTTCAGCGTCAGCTTTCAGCTTTCGTCCACCCCGGAGATAAAGGCTGACCAGTGAAAGCGTAGCGCTGAGAGAACCAAAAGCTGAAAGCTGAAAGCTGACGGCTGAGTGCTTAAAATGCTTCCATTCTTCGTATTCGTCTTCTGCCTCGTCCTCGTGCTCGGCGCGTACATCCTGGCGACGCACGGCACCGAGAAGCGGCGCGCGCGCCTTCAGCAGCGGCTAGCCGAAGCCCTGCTCCACACGGCGAACAGCGGCGACCCGGAGGTGCAGCTTGCGCGTCAGGAGTTGATGAGCGAGATACCGCTCCTCAACCGCATGATGCTGGACTTTCAGCCCGCCGCGCGTTTGAAGCGCGTCATAGAGCAGGCCGACCTGCACATCACCGTAACGCGCCTCATGATGTTCGCGCTGATGGCGGGCATACTCGGCGCGCTCGCCGTCTCGATGCTGACGCCGCTCTGGCTGCTTTCGCTGCTCGGAGGAGTCGTCGCCGCCGCGCTCCCATTTCTGCACGTCTTCTGGAAGCGTAGTAAGCGCCTGCGCGATTTCCTTTCGCTCCTGCCCGACGCGCTCGACCTGATGAGCCGCGCGCTTCAGGCGGGCCACGCGTTCGCCGAGTCGCTCCACATGATTGCGACCGAGATGCCCGAGCCCATTGCGACCGAGTTCCGCAAAACCTATGAGGAGCAGAATCTAGGTCTGTCGCTCAAGCTCGCGCTCGAAAATATGTCGGAGCGCATCCCGCTCCTAGACCTACGCATCTGCATCACGGCCATCCTCATCCAGCGCGAGACGGGCGGCAATCTCGCGGAGGTTCTTGAGAAGGTCGCCCACACGATCCGCGAGCGCTTCCGCATACTCGAAGACTTAAAGACCCTGACCACATCCTCGCGCATGTCCGCGTGGATTCTGTGCGGCCTTCCGATATTCATCGCCGTGGCCGTCACCGTCATGAACCCCGATTACATGAGCGTCCTCTGGAACGACCCGCGCGGCCACAAACTTCTGGCCCTCGCCGTAGTCCTACAGATATCGGGCATGCTCGTGATTCGGAAGATTCTGAGGATAAAGATTTGAGGAGTGATAAGTGAAGAGTGATAAGTGACGAGAGGGAAGACGGCTTTCAATTATCACTTATCACTCTTCACTTATCACTAAAATGAAATGATTTTAGTCATCACCATCTGCACCTTCGTCTGCATCACGCTCGGCGCGCTGGCCGCGTACTGGGTGATGTTCCGCCCGCCCTCGGCCGCGACCGAGCGCCTTAAGCGCATGGGCGACGGGGGGAGCATCGCCGCCTCCTCGCTGTCGCTCTCGATGGAGGACTCGCCCGTCGCCGCGCTCGCCGGGAAGGTCGCGACGCCCCTGAGCCGTATCGCGCCGCCCTCGGCCGCCGAGGCGAAGAAGCTCGCCAGGCAGCTCATGCACGCGGGCTATCGCTCGTCGAACGCGCCGATAATCTACCGCTCGCTGCAACTGCTTTCGATGGTCTTCTTCCCCGGCGCGGTCGCGCTCGGCTGCGCCCTCCTGGGCAAGCCGCTCGCGAACGCGGCCATGTGGATTCTCGGCGGGTTCGTGCTCGGCTTCATACTCCCGCGCTATCTCCTGAACCGGATGATTAAGGGCAGGCAGCAGCGCCTTCAGTGGGGACTCGCCGACGCGCTCGACCTCCTCGTCGTCTCAATCGAGGCGGGCCTCGGTCTCAACTCCGCGCTCGTACGCGTGGGCGACGAGATGAAGGAAGTCCATCCCGACATCAGCGAAGAGTTCGCGATGACCAACATGGAGATTCGCGTCGGGCGCGACCGCGCCGAGGCGCTTCGCAACCTCGCGGACCGCACGGGCGTCGATGACCTCAGAAGCCTCTGCGCGATGCTCATACAGGCCGACAAGTTCGGAACGTCAATCGCGCGCGCCGTGCGCGTCTACGCCGATAGCTTACGCACGAAGCGCAGGCAGCGCGCGGAGCAGGCGGCGCAGAAGGCCGCGGTGAAACTCCTGTTCCCGCTCGCGTGCTTCCTGTTCCCGACGCTCTTCATCGCGCTCTTAGGCCCCGCGTTCATCAATCTCACGGACACGTTCGCAAACATGTAAGGAGACCGTCATGTTCACGCGCAGAGTAGCCACATTTCTCGCAACGCTGATTCTCGCCGTAAGCATCGCCGCCGTCTGGAGCGCGCAAGGCGACGAACTCGACGGCGACACGGCGACCAACGTCGTCGCCGCCTCGGGCGCGGAGGCGGGCGCGGACGCGCAGGAGGCTCCGAAGAAGAGGGGCGGCGGCCTCTTCGGGAAGATTTTCAAAGCGCCCTTGAAGGCCGTCGGTCGGCTCTTCGGCAGGGGCGACGACAAGGGGCTGGCGCGCATGACCGAGCGCGACGCGGAGCGCTTCGAGAGCACGGGCGTCGTACGCGTCGAAGATAAGACGACGGAGCGCGCGCCCCTCGACGAAACGGACGGGAGCGCGCGTGCCTGCCTCGAACGCGGGCGGGCGATGCTCGAAGAGGGTAATCTAAACGAGGCCATCACCCAGTTGTCGCGCGCGGCTTCACTCGACCCGAAGCTCTCGCAGGCGCACAGCCTGCTCGCCGTCGCGTACGACCGCAAAGGTCTGCACGAGCGCGCGGAGGACTCTTACAAGCGCGCGATGGAGGTTAACGAGAACGACCCGCAGTCGCTCAACAACCTCGGCTACTCGCTCTACACTAACGGCAACTACCGCGCGGCCGTGGACAAACTGAAGCGCGCCGCGCGTCTCGCGCCCGCGGACGCTCGAATCCTGAACAATCTCGCGCTCGCGCAGGTTCGTCTCGGCAAGTACGACGACGCCTACCGGAACTTCGCGCGCGCGGGCGGCGAGTTCAGCGGCCACTCGAACCTCGCCGTTCTGCTCGTACGCATGGGCCGCGAGGACAAGGCCGTCGAGCACCTCGAAGCCGCGCGCCGCCTTCAACCCGCCTCGCAGAACGTACTGCGCCAGCTCGCCGAAATCTATGAACGCTCCGGTCGCAAAGAGAAGGCCGACGAAGCCCGTCAGGCTTTGCAGACTGCCGACGCGCAGCAGGCCGTCGCCGCGACCGCCGAGCGATAAGGAGATGAACGCGGGATGTTGGATGATGGATGTATAGGGGCATGCTTCTATTCGTTCATCATCCCGCGTTCGTCATTCAACACTTCTTCAGAACGGAGTTTTGAGATGACTCATACAGGAATCCTGACGCGCGTGGAGATTGAGGCGATGGGGCCGCCCGTGCTCGAAGAGTTGCGCGAGGCCGACGTGCCCGCGAGCTTCCTCTGCGACCTCGCGCTCAAGCACGTCGCGCAGATGCCGGAGCCGACGACGCAGCGCATATCGGAAGAGATGCGACTGCCGCGCGCGCTCGTCGAGGATATGCTCGTGCATCTCTCGCGCGAGAAGCTGATTGAGGTGAAGGGGCAGATGGCCGTCGGCGCGACGCGCTACGCGATGCTCGACCACGGTTGGGAGCGCGTCGAGCGCGTGCGAAACCTGTGCGGCTACGCCGGCCCCGCGCCGGTCTCGCTCGCCGACTACACGCACATGATGCGCTTGCAGGCCGTGCCCGCGCGCGCCGCCACGATCGATACCGTGCGCGCGGCCTTCCGAGACCTCGTGCTTCCCGACTCGCTCATGACGACATTGGGGTGCGTCATCAACTCGCGCCGCTCGCTCTTCATCACAGGCCCGGCCGGGACGGGCAAGACGGCCGTCGCCGAGCGCATCAACGCGGGTCTGCCCGGCCACATCTGGATTCCTTACGCCGTAGAGATTGACGGCCAGATAATACGAATCTACGACACGCACAACCACAGGCCCGCGCCCGCCGACAGCCTCCCGTGCGACTACGACCGGCGCTGGGTGATGATCGAGCGCCCGCTCGTTATCGTCGGCGGCGAGCTGACCTTGGACGACGCGGATTTGCAGTGGAGCGAGGCCGCAAGGTTCTACGAAGCGCCGTTCCAGTTGAAGGCCAACGGCGGCACGCTCGTCGTCGACGACTTCGGACGCCAGCGCGTAGAGCCGCACGAACTGTTGAACCGCTGGATAGTCCCGCTCGAAAAGCGCGTCGATTACTTGACGCTGCACACGGGCAAGAAGCTCGAAGTGCCTTTCGAGCAGTTGGTCGTCTTCTCCACGAACCTCGACGAGAAAGACCTCGTTGACGAAGCATTCCTCCGCCGCATGGGCTATCGCGCGCGAGTCGAGCCGCCGACGCCCGCCGCCTACGTCGAGATATTCAAGCGCGCCGCCTACACGCGCGGGATGAAGTTCGAGCAGTCGTGTCTAGACCATCTGCTCAACAACTACATGCTCGAACACAGGCAGATGAAGGCGTGCGAGCCGCGCGACCTGCTCGACCGCATGACCGACATCTGCCTCTTCGAGGGGCGACCGCCCGAGATCAGCACGCGCCTGATAGACACCGCGTGGGGCAACTACTTCGGCACGTCGCACGGCTTCGCGCCGCGCGAGTTTCCGCGTCGCGCGGCCTACGACCCGAAGAAGAGCACGGGGGAACACGCGGATGCCAACCCGCTCCAACTCTGAAGCGCCGCGCGCGCGCTTTCGTATCGGAAGATTGACGAAGGCGGCGCTCTTCGTCGCGCTCCTGATCTCCGCGCCCGCGCACGCGCTCGCAGACCAACTGCGCCTTGCCGACGGCTCGACGATGCAGGTTGACGAGGCTTGGGAGGACGCGCAGGGCGTCTGGTACAGGCTCGCGGGCGTGACCTACTGGGTCGAGCGCTCGCGCGTGAAGGAGGTCGTGAAGGCAGGCCACGAAGGCGACGCCGCGAAGGCGGAGGCCGCGAGCGCGAAGACGGCGGCTAAGTCTTCGTCGAAGTCGAAGGCCAGGGGTCGTAAGGGGAGGGCGCAGCGCATCGAGCCGGAGCCGGAGCCGATTTGGATGGACGAGGCCCAAGCACCGGAGGCTCAGCCCGTCGAAAAGTCCGACGAGCCCAAGTCCGACGAAGTGAAGGCGACCGAGGCGCAGTCCGTATGGATATACCTCGTCGGCGGGGCGAAGATGGAGGTTGACGAGGCGAGCGAGGACGCGCAGGGAGTCTGGTACAAGCGCGGCAACATCTCGACCTTCATCGAGCGCGTGCGCGTCGAACGCGTCGAGCGCGAGCGCGTCGAGGCGGCCGACGTTGCGAAAGCGAAGACGGGCAAGCGCGAGTGGCGTTGGACGACGGGCAGCGTGCGGCTCGACTCAATCATAAAGCAGAGCGGCACGCGCCACGGCGTTGACCCTTATCTAATCTTCTGCGTGATGGAGCAGGAGTCGCACTTCAACACGCGCGCGGTAAGCCCCGTCGGCGCGCGCGGGCTGATGCAGTTGATGCCGGGGACTGCCGCGCGCTTCGGCGTGCGCAACCCGCACGACCCCACGCAGAACATCGCGGGCGGCGCGCGTTATCTGAAGGAACTGCTCGGGCGCTTCCGGGGCCGCGTAGACCTCGTGCTCGCGGGCTACAACGCGGGCGAGGGCAACGTCATGCGCTTCGGCTACCGCGTCCCGCCCTTCCGCGAGACGCGCAACTACGTACGCCGCGTCGGCGCGCGATACACGAAGGGGGGAGAGTAGGCGGAAGGCATAGAACGGAAGGCAGTAGGCAGAAGGCGGAAGGCAGTCAGCCGCGGGCGACCGTGCGAGGTCGTCCGGCATTTACACGCCGAGGTCAGCCGGCCCGTCCGAGAGTTTGCGGCTCTTAACTGCCTTCCGCCTTCTGCCTTCTGCCTTCCGCTCTCTGGAATCTACGAAGGGTTGCGCCTGTTTATGGACTGAGGTGTGTTGATGTTGAAGACTTGTTTGATGAGCCTGGCGCTGGCGTCGGTCGCGTTCGTGTTCGGCGGTTCGAGTGCGCGCGCGCAGGGCGGCGGCGGGCAGAGCGTCGCGCCTTTGACGAACGCGTCTGTGGTGAAGCTCGTGCGCGCGGGCTTCCGCGAGAAGACCGTCATCGCCATCATCGCCGCGCGTCCCGTCAACTTCGACCTGACGCCCGAGCGAATGATTGAGCTTAAGAAGAGCGGCGTGAGCGAGCACGTCATCCTCGCGATGATTGCGCGCGCGGAGTCCGTCGATCTCGCGTCGGAAGACTGGGACGACACGCCTTTCGACGAAGGCGCGTCCGCGCCGGGTCGCCAGACGGGCTCGGGCTCGGGCTCAGACCCCGGCTCCGTAAACATCTTCGGCTCTTCGGGCGGCGCGCACGGGCGCACGCGCTCGCGCGGCACAAACGGCGGCGCGGACAACGACACGCAGACCGTCGGGAGCGCGAGCGTCCGCATCATACGCCCGCCCGCGGAAGGCGGCGGCGACTCTCAATCGAAGCTTGAGCGCACGCCGACGCTCACGAACGACTCGGTCGTGGAGTTGGTCGAGGCGGGCTTCTCCGAGGGTACCATCGTGCGTCGCATAGAGCAGTCGCCCGTCGAGTTCGACCTCGCGCCCGCGAAGCTCTCCGACCTGCGAAAGCGTCGCGTGAGCGAGCCGGTCATCGCCGCGATGCGCGCGGCGATGGGTGAAGACCAGAACCAGCCCGCGCGTCCCGAGAAGTGAATTGATGAGAGCTGTAAAGACATCTCTAACGACAGAGACACGGGGACACGGCTTTAGACGCGTGAGCCGTGTGCCCGTGTCTCTGTCGTTGATTTTTTGCTGCGGCATCTTCGCGTGCCTTCTTGCGCTCACGCCGACGCGTGCCCGCACGCAAGACCGAACGCGCCCGCGCCGCGCCGCTCAATCGAACGACGCGCAGACTCAGAGCCAAACGAACGGCGCGAAGCAGCAGCAGCAGAACGCGGAGGCCGCTGACGACGACGAGGTCGTGACCATCAACGCCTCGGAAGTCCTCCTGCCCGTGACCGTGCGCGACGCTTCGGGCAAGCTTGTGTCCGACCTCGCGCGCAAAGACTTCAAGGTCTTCGAGGACGGGCGAGAGCAGCCCTTGAGCGACCTCTCGCTGCGGCGCGTGCCGGTTGACGTTGCGCTCCTCGTTGACGCCTCCTCTTCGGTCGCGGAGAGCTTTGAAGACTTCAGGCGCGCGGCCGAAGAGTTCGCGGCGCGGCTCGAAACGGACGACCGCTTCTGCCTCGTCAAGTTCGACGACCGCGTAGAGCTTCTGCTCGACTGGACTTCGAGCCGCCTTCAACTCCGACGCGCCCTGGGCCGCCTCTCGACGGGCGTCTTCACGCGCTTCAACGACGCGCTCGCGCTCTCCGCGCGCGAGCAGTTCAAAAAAGGCGAGCGACGCCGCGCGCTCGTCGTCCTCAGCGACGGCATCGACAGCAACCGCGGCGCGACGACGGCCGACGCCGCGATGCGCGCTCTGCTCGAATCGCAGGTCGCGGTCTACGTCATCTCGAACACCGAGATTGAGCGCACGCGCAAGGGCGCGGAGCTTGACTCTCTGCTCGCGGGCGGCGACTCGGCTGTGCGCTTCAACCAGCTACGCATCGGCGACCTGCGCGAGTCTCTGCGCGTGCTCGACGCGAGCGAGCAGAACCTCTCCGTGCTGACGCGCTCGACCGGCGGCCGTCTCTACAGACCCGAGAGCTTCAGCGCGCTCGGCGGCGTCTACAACGAGATTGCGGACGAGCTTCGACACCAGTACGCGCTCTACTACACGCCCACGAACGGCGCGCGCGACGGCCGCTTCCGCCGCGTGCGTGTAGAAGTCACCGGGCGCGACTGCGATGTCTCGACGCGCGTCGGCTACTACGCGCCGCGCCGCTGAAACGTAGTTCTGATTGACACGCGTCGAAGCCTCGGTTATAACGGACGCGCCCTGACGAAGAGCGAAAGGGCATTAAGAGAATGACACATCACCCCAACACGACCGCGCCGCACCGCCAAGGGCATCACGCCCATGCGCGCGGCCGCGTGCGGGGTGACTCGTAACGCGCCGGACTCTAACCTGAGAGACCGAGCGCACAAGTCTTCACCGAAGCACGCTGCCGACGACACCGAAGTGTCCGGCGGCGTTTCTGTTTTTGGAGCACTCAGAGCATTCAGCTTTCAGCACTCAAGCTCAATGCCTGCTTAGTGAGTTGAATTATTAAAGTGCCTGACGGATGTGAACGCAGGTTTTAGCTGAGTGCTGAGTACTGAACGCTGAACGCTTTTCCGATGGAGCCTTTATCAAACATACCCGGCGGGATGCGCTACTACTTCGGGCGCGAGGCGAGGGTGCGCCGCGCCGTCGAGGACGCGGTGATGGGCGTCTTCGACGGGTGGGGCTACGAGGAGATAGCGACGCCTTCGGTTGACTACTACGCACTCTTCGAGCGCGGCATGGGGCACGACGAGGCGCGTCGAAGTTTCCGCTTCACGGACACGGACGGCCGCCTGCTCGCCTTGCGCCCGGACGTTACTTCGTCGGTCGCGCGCGCCGCCGCGACGCTCTTCGCGAGCGCGCCGCGCCCGCTCCGCTTCTGCTACGCCGCGTCCGTCTTCCGGCAGCGCCCGCGCTCGCACGCCGAGTGGAAGCGACAGGGCCGACAGTTAGGCTGCGAGTTGATAGGCGCGCCGGGCGGCGAGGCGGACGCGGAAGTCCTCGCCATCGCCGCCGAAGTGCTCGAACGCCTGCGCCTGCGCTTCCGCGTCACGCTCAACCACGTCGGCGTCTTCAACGGCGTCGCGGAACATCTCGGTCTGGACGAGGCCGAGCGCGAGCGCGTGCGACGCCTGATTGACGCGCGCGACGCCGCCGGGCTCGAAGATGTGCTCGCGTCGCGGGTGGACGTACGTGCGTCGAGTCTAGCTCAGAGTCTCACGCGGCTCGCGCGCGGGCGCGGCGCGATTGAAGAGGCGCGCGCCGTGCTCGATAACACGCGCTCACTCGAAGCGCTCGACGCGTTGGAGAGGACTTGGGACATCGTAGAGGCTCTGGAGTTGTCGGACGTATTCGACCTAGACCTCGGCGACGTTTCAGGGCTCGACTACTACACGGGGCTCGTCTTCAAGATTTACGCCGAGGGCGCGGGCGCGCGCGTCGGGAGCGGAGGCCGCTACGACGAGTTGACGGCAAACTTCGGACGACGCGAGCCGGCCGTCGGCTTCGTCTTAGACCTCGACGCCATCTCCGACATACTCGCGCGCGCCGGAGACTTGGAGACCGAGAACGGCGCCCCCGCGCGCCCGCACTCAATCGAGGGCACGGGCACGGCCGAGCGCCTGCGCGAAGCAAGGCGACTGCGCGCCGAAGGGCGGAGAGTGAGCTTCGATTCGGAATAGTATGTTGACGATTGCGATTGCCAAAGGACGGATGCAGAACGACGCGCTTGAGCTTTTGCGGCGCGTGGGCGTGAGTGTGAGCGCGGAGGCTCTGGCTTCGCGTCGTCTCGCCGTCGAGGACGAAGGCGGGCGCTTCCGCTTCGTCTTCGTCAAGCCTTCGGACGTGCCCGTCTACGTCGAGCACGGCATTGCGGACTGCGGCGTCGTCGGCCGCGACGTTCTGCTCGAAACTGAAGCCGACGTGCTGCAACCGCTCGACCTGAAGATCGCGCGTTGCCGCATCGCGGTCGCGGCGAGAGACGGCGCGTACACGGGGCGCGCGGGCGTGCTGCACGTGGCGACGAAGTACCCGCGCATCGCGGCCGCGCACTTCGGCTCGCGCGGCGTGCCCGTCGAGATAATAGAGCTTTCGGGCTCGGTCGAACTCGCGCCCGTGTTGGGTCTTTCGGATTGCATCGTTGACCTGGTCGAGACCGGCCGCACGCTCGAAGAGAACGGCCTGCGCGTAGTCGAGACGATAACCGACTCGACGGCGCGCCTCGTCGTCAACCGCGCGAGCTACCAACTGAAGGCCGCCGAAGTCGGCGCGCTGGTCGAGTCCTTATCACGCGCGGTCGCGGGCGGCGCGGCGGCGTCCGGTGCTTCGGGAGAGGGAGCGTCTTGATAGAGATAATTCGAGACGAGCGCGCGCGTCGCGAGAGGCTCGCGCGCATAAAGGGCCGGAGCGTCTCGGCGGACGCGGAGCTTATGTCCGTCGTCGCGGAGATTGTCGAAGAGGTGCGCGCGCGCGGCGACGCGGCGCTGCTCGACTACACCGCGCGCTTCGACGGCGTGCGCATGCGCGCGTCCGACCTGCGCGTTGACGAGTCGGCGCTCTGCGAGTCGGCCTCGCGCGTTGACGCGCGCGTGCTCGAAGCCCTGCGCGAGTGCATACGAAACGTGCGCGCGTTTCACGAGCACGAGCGCTCGGAGAGTTGGGAGTTCGAGGCTGCGCGCGGCGTGCGTCTGGGCCAGCGCGTGACGCCTGTCGAGGCCGCCGGTCTGTATGTGCCGGGCGGGACTGCGAGCTATCCTTCGTCGGTCGTGATGAACGTCGTGCCCGCGCAGGTCGCGGGCGTCGGCCGCATCGCGGTCGTCACTCCGCCGCGCACGCTCTCGGAGACGCCCGCGGTCGCGGCCGCGCTCCTCGAACTCGGCGTGACGGAGATTTATCAGGTCGGCGGCGCGCAGTCCGTCGCCGCGCTCGCGTACGGCACAGAGACCATCCCGCGCGTTGACATCATCACGGGGCCGGGCAACAAGTTCGTCGCCGCCGCGAAGAAGCTCGTCTTCGGCGCGGTCGGCATTGACTCCATCGCGGGGCCGAGCGAGGTCGTCGTGCTCGCGGACGAGTCGGCGCGCGCAGACTTCGTCGCCGCGGACATGCTCGCGCAGGCCGAGCACGGCGAGGACGCCTCGGCCGTCCTCGTCACAACGTCACTTGAGTTAGCGAAGCGCGTCGCCGAAGAGTTGACGCGTCAGGCTGCGACTCTGCCGCGACGCTCAATCGTCACGCGCTCGCTCAACGACTTCGGCGCGCTCTTCGTCGTCGGCACAATCGAAGAGGCTTGCGAGCTTGTCAACGAACTCGCGCCCGAGCACCTTGAGATAATCACGCACGACGAAGACTCGGCGGCCTCGCGCGTGCGCCACGCGGGCGCAATCTTCTTCGGCCCTCACACGCCCGAGGCCGTCGGCGACTACTTCGCGGGGCCGAACCACGTGCTGCCGACGGGCGGCGCTTCGCGCTTCTCCTCCGCGCTCGGCGTCCAGGACTTCCTGCGCCGGACGAGCGTCATACGCTACACGCGCGAAGAGCTACAACGCACAGCACCACTCATCGCCGCGCTCGCCGAAGCTGAAGGCTTAGACGCGCACGCGCGCTCGGCGATGATAAGGCTGAAGGAGTAGTTCAAAGTTGCAGGTTCAAAGTTCAAAGTTAGGAGCCGGGGGCCATGCCTGCAACTTTGAACCTGCAACTTTGAACTTGCAGCTTGCAACTTTGAACCTGCAACTTTGAATTGAACTTATGAACGTTCTCGACAAGATCAAGCCGCGCGTGCGCGAGCTGAAGGCTTACACGCTCTCGCCCGACCGCGCGTCGGTGAAGATAAACCAGAACGAGAACCCGTGGGATGCGCCCGAGTCAATCAAGCGCGAGACGCTGCGGCGCATGGGCGAGCGCGAGTGGTCGCGCTATCCGGACTTCGTACCCGCGAGCCTGCACGAGAGGCTCGCGGCGTTCGCGGGGTGGATTCCCGACGGCGTCGTCGCGGGCAACGGCTCGAACGAGTTGATTCAGGCGACGCTGATGGTGACCGTCGGCGAAGGAAGGCGCGTCCTCATCAGTGAGCCGACATTCGCGCTCTATCGTCAGGTGGCGACAGTGCTCGGCGGCGAAGTCCTGAGCGTGCCTTTGAACGACGAGCTACAATTCGACGTGAAGGCGCTTCGCGCGGCGGTTGAGAGGGACGAGCCGGACGTTATCATCCTCTGCTCGCCCAACAACCCGACGGGCTGCCGCATAGATGATGACGAGTTGAAATCACTGCTCGACGCGTCGGGCGCGCTCGTCGTCGTTGACGAGGCGTACTTCGAGTTCTCGGGGCGCACGGTCGCGCCTTTGCTCGCGCGCCACGAGAACCTCGCGGTCTTCCGAACCTTCTCGAAGGCGATGGGGCTGGCCGCGCTGCGCGTCGGCTACCTTCTCGCGTCGCCCGCGCTCGCGCGTGAAGTCGGCAAGGCGGTGCTTCCATACAACCTCAACGCCTTCTCGCAGACCGCGGCCGAGGTCGCCGTCGAGATGTACGAAGAGGGTCTGCGCCCGATTGTGCGTAGAATCGTCGAAGAGCGCGAGCGGCTCTACGTCTCGCTCAAAAACATCGAGGGGCTCGCGCCCGTCTCGTCGCACGCGAACTTCATGGTCGTGCGCTCGAACGTAGAGCCGCGCCGCGTCTTCCGCGAACTGCTCGCGCGCGACATACTCGTGCGCGACGTTAGCGGCTACCCGATGCTTGCGGACTACTTCCGCGTGAGCGTCGGCACGCCCGAAGAGAACGACAAACTTATCGCCGCGCTCGCGGAGATTTTCGGGAAGGGGGAAAGAGAGTGACAGTGATGAGTGATGAGATAGCGGTCAGCGATCAGCTATCAGCTTTCAGCCAATCCAAAAGCTGATAGCTGATAGCTGACCGCTGAATGCTTCCACTCATCACTGATCACTCATCACTCCGAAAAGTTATGAGTACGTTAACGCAGACGCAGGCGCGTGAGGCGGAGGTTCGGCGTACGACGAAGGAGACGGACGTGCGTGTGCGTCTCGTGCTGGACGGCTCGGGCGCGTCGCGGGTCTCGACGGGCGTCGCGTTCCTCGACCACATGCTTGAGCTGTTCGCGCGCCACGGGCTCTTCGACCTCGAAGTCGAATGCCGAGGCGACCTGCACATAGACGACCACCACTCGGTCGAGGACGTTGCGATAACATTGGGGCAGGCGTTGGCGAAAGCACTGGGCGACAAGGCCGGGGTTGCGCGATACGGCTCGGCCTACGTGCCGATGGACGAGGCGCTGTGCCGCGCGGTCGTAGACCTCTCGGGCCGCTTCTATCTCGTCTACGAGGTCGAGACGCGTCGGCACATGATTGGCAACTTCTCCGTCGAGCTGGCCGAGCACTTCTGGCGCTCGCTCGCGGAGGCCGCGCGCTGCAACCTGCACATAGACTGCCTGCGCGGCCGCAACACGCACCACATACTCGAAGGCACGTTCAAGGCGACGGCGCGCGCCCTGCGTCAGGCCGTCGAACGCGACCCGCGCATACTCGGAGTGCCGAGCACGAAGGGCGTGCTGTAGGAGAGCGGTTAGCTTTTGGCCTTAACTTCTCTGCGCTCTTTGCGTCCACTCCGCGGCCTTTGCGGTTAAGCAAGACTCTCTAAACGCAAAAGGACGCTAAGGGATAAAGGCTAACAGCTAAAAGCCACAAGCTAACAGCTAAGAAGGGATTGAATTGGCTCGCGTTGCGATAATTGATTACGGCGTCGGGAATCTTCGCTCGGTCGAGAAGGCTTTTCATGCGGGCGGGGCCGATGCAATTGTAACTTCGGACGAGCGAGAGCTTCGCGCGGCCGAGCGGCTCGTGCTGCCCGGCGTCGGCGCGTTCCGCGCGTGCATGGAGGCTTTGATTGAGCGCGGCTTCGACACATTAGTGCGCGAGCGCGTCGCCGACGGGACGCCTCTGCTCGGCGTCTGTGTCGGGATGCAGATGCTCTTCGAGGAGTCTGAGGAGTTCGGCACGACTCGGGGCTTAAGCCTCCTGCGCGGGCGCGTGCGGCGCTTCCCCGAAGGCTTGCGTGTGCCGCAGGTCGGCTGGAATCAGGTCGAATGGCGCAAACGACACGCGCTCGCCGAAGGCATCGAGGACGAGTCGTTCTTCTACTTCGTTCACTCATACTTCTGCGACGCTTCAGACGACGCGGACGTGCTCGGGCGCACGGAGTACGGCGCGGCATATGCGTCGGTCGTCGCACGCGGCGTAGTCTGCGGCGTGCAGTTCCATCCGGAGAAGAGCCAGTCGGCGGGCCTGCGCCTGCTGAAGAACTTCGCGGAAGGCTATGCTGGCTAAACGAATCATCCCGTGCCTCGACGTTAACGACGGGCGCGTCGTGAAGGGCATACGCTTCGTGTCGCTCGTGGACGCGGGCGACCCCGTCGAGCAGGGGCGTCGCTACGACTCGGAGGGCGCGGACGAGTTGACCTTCCTCGACATCACGGCCTCTTCCGACAAGCGCGCGATTGTCGCCGAACTCGTGCGACGCGTGGCCGACGAGGTCTTCATCCCTTTCACGGTCGGCGGCGGGCTCAACTCAATCGAAGACGTGCGAGCAGTCTTGCGCGCGGGCGCGGACAAGGTCACGCTCAACACTGCGGCCGTCGAGCGGCACGAGCTTATAACGGAAGGCGCGAACGTCTTCGGAAGCCAGTGCATGGTCGTCGCGATAGACGCGCGGCGTCGTGACGCGAAAGACGCGCGCGCGGGCTGGGAGGTCTACACGCACGGCGGGCGGAAAGCCGTCGGTCTGGACGCGGTCGAGTGGGCCGCGCGTGCCGAACATTTGGGCGCGGGCGAGATTCTTCTGACGAGCATGGACAGGGACGGGACGCGCGACGGCTACGACATAGAGTTGACGCGCGCAGTCTCTCGCGCGGTCACGATTCCCGTCATCGCCTCGGGCGGCGCGGGTCGCCCCGAGCACTTCTACGAAGCGCTCACCGAAGGCGGCGCGAGCGCAGTGCTCGCCGCGTCGCTCTTCCACTTCGGCGAGCTTACGGTCGGCGGGCTGAAAAATTATCTACGCGAGAGAGGAGTCGTCGTGCGATGAGCTTGAAGCCCGAAGACGTGCGCTTCGACGAGCGCGGCCTAGTGCCCGCCGTCGTGCAAGACGCGCGCACGCGCGAAGTCCTCACGCTCGCTTACATGAACGAAGAGAGCCTTCGGCGCACGCTCGAAGAGGGCGAGACGTGGTTCTGGTCGCGCTCGCGCTCGGAGCTTTGGCACAAGGGCGCGACTTCGGGTAACACGCAGCGCGTCGTCGAGGTGCGGCTCGACTGCGACTCGGACGCGCTCGTCCTGCTCGTCGAGCCGCGCGGCCCCGCATGCCACACGGGCGCGCGCTCCTGCTTCAATAGTGGAGACGAAAGTCTTCGAGTTGATGCCGAAGAGGCTGACGAAGGCATCGGGGCGGTGCTCGAAGAGGTCTTCCGCGTCGTCTCGGAGAGGCGGCGCGAGATGCCCGAAGGCTCATACACGACCTACCTCTTCGAGAAGGGCCTGAACAAGATTCTGAAGAAGGTCGGCGAGGAGTCGGCCGAGACCATCATCGCCGCGAAGGACGGCGACCTCGAAGCGCTGAAGGCGGAGACGGCAGACCTGCTCTATCACCTCGTCGTGATGCTGGTCGAGCGCGGTGTGGCGCTCGAAGAGGTCGGACAAGTGCTCGCGCACAGGCGGAAGGGGAAGGGCGACGAATGAGCGCTGTGGAGTTGAAAGAGATTCTTGACTTCGCTGTCGAGGCGGCGCGTGAGGCGGGCGAGATAACGCTCCGCTACTTCCGAAAGAGCTTCGAGACGCGCCTGAAGGGGAAGGACAACTTCGTCACGCAGGCCGACGTTGAGGCCGAAGAGTTTTTGCGCCGTCGCATCAACGAGCGCTTCCCCGAAGACTCCATCATCGGCGAGGAGGGGGGAGAGACGGCGGGCGCGTCCGCGCGCCGCTGGATTATAGACCCGATTGACGGCACCTACGCCTTCGTCCACGGCGTTCCCTTCTACGGCGTGCTGCTCGGAGTCGAAATCGAAGGCGAGCCGACAATCGGCGTCATCAACATCCCCGCGCTCGGCGAGTTGGCATACGCGGCGCGCGGACTCGGATGCTTTCTCAACGGCGAGCCCGCGCGCGTCTCGCAGACCAAGCGGCTGGAAGACGCACTGCTGCTCTCGACTGACTTCGGCTCGTGTGCGCGCCAAGGCTTCGGCCGGGCGGCCGAGGAGCTTCAAAAGGGCGCGTCGATGCGGCGCACGTGGGGCGACTGCTACGGCTACGTACTCGTCGCCACGGGGCGCGCAGACGTGATGCTCGACCCCGCGATGAACGTCTGGGACTGCGCCGCGCTTCTGCCGGTAATCGAGGAGGCGGGCGGGACTTTCACGGACTGGCGGGGCGAGCGCACGATTCATGGCGGCAACGCCGTCGCCACCAACGGGCCGCTCTTCGACGAAGTCATGCGGATAATCAAGTCGAACGACGAGCCCGCCTGAAAATAGGCTGACCTTCGTGCTTTCGGGATGGCGTTTCGAGTTAAAAGCTTGAAACTTCATGCTCAAAGCTCCGACGCTCCGACTCAGAACTCCGACATTCCGGCTCAGAGCCACGACGTTCGATCTCTGAGCCTCGAACTTCCTACTCTTAGCTCGGAGTTTGAGTTGAATAGCTCGAACGTTCGGTTCAAAAGCTCGGACGTTCGAGTTTTCTGCTTCAACTTTCTGGCTCAGAGCGCCGAAGTCCTAGTTTCAAGTGGGAACATTCGGTCTTCGACCCGCAAGTTTGCTGCTCTGAACGTCGGCCTTGAAGCTAAAAACCTCAAATTCCGAGAAAAAAGCTCTAAAATCAAGCTTCCGAGCCTGAAGCTCCGCGCTCCGTGAGTGAACATTTGCCAGAGCAGTTGAGTCAATGATGCCGCTGGTAACTACTTTCAGGCTCGAATGTGGGTCAGAAGGCAACGGACGGCGATGGATACTGAATATTAGGCTTCTTTGACTCAAAAAAGCCCCGGCATTCTACCACGGCGGAGAACCCTTTTCAGGCGTTTCCCCAACTATTTCTTCATTTAAGCCGAAAGCGGCCCGCTGGCATAGGCATTGCTGAAGGCTTTGAATGCCGATTCTCGTCCGGTCGGCGGCAAGAAACACAGGTGCTACAGTTTTTTTACGCGGCGTCGGGTTGAGACGCTTTCGGCAGACCTCAATCCGCGCTTTGAAATAGCTTTTAGCCGTTGGCTTTTAGCTTAAAACGTTCGGCCGTTGGCCTCTTTATCTATGGATTGAGGCTAACAGCTAAGAGTTAATGCTGACAGCTTTGATAACTCCTTCGAGAAGGGAAGCAGATGAAACCGATTAAGCACGCCGAGAAGGCGCTGGCGTCCGTCGCGGGCGGCATCTTCAACACAATACAGTTTTTCAACCAGTACAGGCCGAACGAGTCGTTCATCCCTAAGTGGTCTGATAAGCCCCTGCTCAAGTCATGGCAGAAGTCGAAGCCGCCGCTCGGCTTCCCCCGCACC
>JBJMGR010000149.1:0-34063 GCA_045807805.1 Pyrinomonadaceae bacterium
ATCGTTCACGATAGTGCTCCTCGCTCAGCGCTCCGAGCCGCGCCGCGGCGTCCTCGGGAGTCATGTCGCGCTGTGCGGTGCCGAGCAGCTCGAAGCCGACCATGAACTTCCGCACGGTCGCCGAGCGCAGAAGCGGCGGGTAGAAGTGGGCGTGGAAGTGGAAGTGCCGACGTTCGCGCCCTTCGGTCGGCCGCTGGTGGAAGCCCATCGTGTATGGGAACGAAGTCTCGAAGAGGTTGTCGTAGCGCGTCGTCACGCGCTTGAGTATGTCCGCGAGCGCCGCGCGCTCTTGTCCTTCAAGCTCGTCCATAGCGCCGAGGTGGCGTCGGCCGACTATCAGAGTCTCGAACGGCCACGCGGCCCAAAAGGGGACGAGCGCAGCGAAAGAGTCGTTCTCGCAGACGACGCGCGAGCCGTCGCGCAGTTCCATTGAAAGGTAGTCGCAGAGCAGGCAGCCGCCTCGCTCCTCCGCGTAAGCGCGTTGCGAGGCGTCCTCTTTCGAGAGTTCGTTCGGCAGACTTTGGCTCGCCCAGATTTGGCCGTGTGGGTGCGGATTGCTCGCGCCCATCATCTCGCCGCGGTTCTCGAATATCTGCACGGAGCTTACGTAGTCGAGCGCGCCGAGTTCTCTGTACTGCTCGGCCCACGTTTCGACGACGGTCGTGATCGAGGGCACGTCCATGCGCGCGAGCGTGAGGCTGTGGTCGGGCGAGAAGCAGAGCACGCGGCACTGGCCGCGCTCGCCTTCGGCGACGAGGAGGCCCGCCTCGTCCGTGCGCGCGTCGGGCACGTCGGGCTTGAGCGCGGCGAAGTCGTTCTCGAAGACGAAGGTTGAAGTGTAAGGCGGATTGCGATGGCCGCCCGCGCGCTCGTTGCCGGGGCAGAGATAACAGGCAGGGTCATAACTTGGAAGCTCCGCGCGAGCCACCTTCTCGACCTGCCCCTGCCACGGCCTCTGCGTGCGGTGCGGCGAGACGAGCACCCACTCGCGCGTGAGTTGATTCAGACGCCTGTGCGGGTGCTCCCGCGTGTCGAAAGTGGTCGACATCCTCTGCCCCCTATGCTCGACGCCTTTGAAAGTTTTGAAGGAGACGGGTCGGCACATGGCCGCCCGCGCCCTCTCCCAAGACGTGCCGGGAAATGTTTATGACTTCACAATTAACTTTGTCGCGAGCTTTGTCGAAAATGTTTAGTGCCTGCGCGCACCTCCTGTCAAGCGCCTCTTCAGTGCGGCGTGCGAAGGCCGCGCGCGCCGCGTGCGCTTCCCTTCTCTTCGTGTCGTTCGCCGCGACGACTGCGCGCGCGCAGACGGGCGCGAGTTCAAACGCACACTTACGCGTCCCGCTCGTCAACGGCTGGAAGTTTCGAGAGGCGGGCAAGGGCGAGTGGCACGCGGCTAAAGTGCCCGGCTCCGTCCACACAGACCTGCTCGCGAACCGTCTCATCGAAGACCCGTTCTATCGCGACAACGAGCCGAAGCTTCAGTGGATTGGAAAGACCGACTGGGAGTACAGCAAGACCTTCGACGTGTCGGCGGCGATGCTCGCGCGACGCCACATAGAATTAGTCTTCGACGGGCTCGACACGTACGCGACCGTCTTCCTCAACGAACGTGCGGTGCTCGAAGCCGACAACATGTTCCGCACCTGGCGCGTGGACGTGAAGGGCGGACTGCGCGCGGGGTCGAACACGTTGCGTGTCGTCTTCCGTTCACCGATCAATGAAATCCTGCCGCGCATGAAGACGCTCGGCTACGAGCTGCCCGCCTCGAACGATCAGGGCGAGAAGACTTCGCCGCACACGCGCAAGGCTCCTTATCAATACGGTTGGGACTGGGGGCCGCGCTTCGTTACGAGCGGCGTGTGGCGGCCCGTGCGCCTCGAAGCGTGGGACGACGCACGACTCTCCGACCTGCACGTCGTCCAGAATCAGTTGAGCAAAGACGCCGCGCAGTTGACGGCCGAAGTCGAGGTCGAGTCTTCCGGCGCGTCCGACGCCGTCGTCATAGTCGAAGACGCGGCCGACCGACGCGTCTCAGCGCGGCAGACGGTCAAGCTCTCAGCGGGCGCGAACCGCTACGCGCTCAAGCTCAACATACCGAACCCGCAACTCTGGTGGCCCAACGGCCTCGGCGCGCAGAAGCTCTACACGCTGCGCGCGCGACTGCTCACGGGCAACAAGACTTCGGATGAACTCTCGACGCGCACGGGGCTCCGAACCCTTGAGCTTCGGCAGCAGCCGGACAAGGACGGCAAGAGCTTCACCTTCGTCGTCAACGGCGTCCCCGTCTTCGCGAAGGGCGCGAACTGGGTTCCGGCCGACAGCTTCCCCGAGCGAGTCACGCGCGAGCGTTACCGTCAACTCATAACCTCCGCGCGCGACGCGAACATGAACATGCTGCGCGTGTGGGGCGGCGGCTACTACGAGTCGGACGACTTCTATGAGCTTTGCGACGAGTTGGGGATAATGGTCTGGCAGGACTTCATGTTCGCGTGCAGCATGTATCCGGGCGACGAGAAGTTTCTCGCGAGCGTGCGCGCGGAGGCGGAGGAGAACGTCAGGCGTCTCAGGAACCACCCGAGCATCGTCATCTGGGTCGGCAACAACGAGGTCGAGACGGCTTGGCAGCACTGGGGCTGGAAGCAGAGCCTTCCCGCGAAGCTCTGGGACGACTACAAGAAGATTTTCCACGGCGTGCTGCCGGAGACGGTCGCGGCGCTCGACCCGACGCGACCCTACTGGCCCAGTTCGCCAAGCTCCAATCTCGAAGAGGACTCCGACTCGCAGCGCATGGGCGACGTGCATTACTGGGAGGTCTGGCACGCCGCGAAGCCCTTCGCCGAATACGAGCGTCAGCACCCGCGCTTCATGAGCGAGTACGGCTTCCAGTCCTTCCCCGCCATCGAGACGGTCAACTACTACACGTTGCCTGCGGATCAAGACATACAGTCGCCCGTCATGCTCGCGCACCAGAAGCACCCGCGCGGCAATCAACTCATACGCGAGTACATGCTGCGCGACTATCCGGAGCCGAAGGACTTCGAGTCGTTCCTCTACGTCAGTCAGGTCTTGCAGGCCGAAGGCATCAAGGTCGGAGCCGAACACATGCGCCGCATCATGCCGCACAACATGGGCTCGCTCTACTGGCAGTTGGACGACTGCTGGCCCGTCGCGTCCTGGTCTGGGATTGACTACTTCGGCCGCTGGAAGGCCCTGCACTTCTACGCGCGCCGCTTCTACAACGACACGCTTTTAAGTCCGCACATCGAGGACGGGCGCGTAGAGTTATACGTCGTTTCAGACCGCACGCAGCCAACGGCTTCCGAGCTTCGCGTGACTCTGTCGGACTTCAACGGCCGCTCGCTCTGGGAGAAGCGTCAGCCCGTATCGGTCGCGCCGCTCGTGAGCAGGTCTTACCTCGGCGTGCCCGTCGAAGAGCTACTGCGCGGCCGGGACGCGTCGAAGCTCTTCCTTCATTGCGAACTCGCCTCGGGCGGCCGAGTCGTCTCCGCGAACAACATCTTCTTCAAGCCCTACAAGGAGCTTTCAATCCCTCCGCCGCACGTCACGACGGGCGTCGCGCGTACGCGCGAAGGCTTCGCCGTAACGCTCAAGTCAGACACGCTGGCGCGAGCCATCTACCTCTCGGCCGCCGGACTCGAAGGGACTTTCTCGGACAACTACTTCGACCTTCTTCCGAACGCGGAGACGCGCGTCGAGTTCCGCGCGACGCGCCCGACTTCAAACGAAGAGTTCCGCGCCAGGCTCCGCGTGCGCACGCTTGCGGACGCCTTCGGCAAATGACGCACGGCGACGGCGGGACTCAACAAACAGAACCGCGAGCGGTAGCGAGCGGGTCGCATGAGTCAGAACCGCGAGCGGTAGCGAGCGGGTCGTGGCTCCGAGTTAACTCTGCATCTCGGAGCTTGCGACCCGCTCGCTACCGCTCGCGGTTCTGTTATCCCACTTCTTCCCATCGGCCCGTTTCGGCCGAGCGGAAGATTGCGTCTATCACGGCCATGTTCTTGACGGAGTCTTCGAGCGGGAGCGGCGTCTCTGTGTCCTCGCGTATGGCCTGCGAGAAGAGGTCGCCCTGAATCGTGTACTGGTCGCAGATGGGAAGCTCGACTGTCTCGACGCCGCCGCCCCGTGTGTTCGAGTCGTCAAAGACGAGTAGGCGCGTGGGGCGGTCGTTCGGCGAGTTGAAGGGTATCTCGACCTCGACGCGGCCGCGTGTTCCGAAGAACTGCATGCGCTGGTAGGGCGCGAGCTGCGTCGAGCATGTGAAGGTCGCGTGGCCCTTTGGGAAGTCGAGCACGGCGGAGGTCAGACGGTCAACGCCCCAGTCGGGGTCGCGCTCAACCAAGCCGAAGACGCGTCGCGGCTCATCACCAAAGGCGAAGCGCGAGAGGTTAACGGGGTAGCAACCTATATCCATCAACGCGCCGCCGCCCATCTCGGGGCTGTTGCGTATGTTCGACGCGTCGCGGTTGAAGTAGCTGAAGACGCACGTGACGGCGCGAAGCTCTCCGATGCGGCCCGTGCGCAGAAGCTCGACCGTGGCAAGCCACTGCGGGTGCGTGCGCACCATGAAGGCTTCCTGTATGCGTACGCCGTTGCGCGCACCGGCGGCGAGGAGTTCCAGAGCCTCGGCGACGCTAAGGCTGACGGGCTTCTCACAGAGTACGTGCTTGCCTGCTTCCGCGGCTTTGATGGACAGTGGGACGTGCAGGTGGTTCGGGAGCGGGTTGTAGACGGCCTCTATGTCGGGGTCTGCGAGAAGCTCTTCGTAGGAGCCGTAGGCTTTAGGCACGCCGAGTTCGTGTGCGACGCGGCGCGCCCTCTCCAAATCTCTCGAAGCGAGGCCCGCGACCTCAGACCAACGCCCGCGCTGCATCGCGGGGATGACCCGCTCGACGGCGATCTTCGCCGCGCCGAGGACTCCCCAGCGAACTTTATTACGCACGGACACGTGGCTGCCTCAACATCTTTTCAGGAGGCCGTCGGTCAACGCTTCGGCAGGGGGCAGACTACTTGTAGCGGTATGTGATGCGCCCGCGGCTCATGTCGTAGGGCGACATCTCGACGCTGACGCGGTCGCCGACGAGAATGCGTATGCGGTTCTTCCGCATCTTGCCCGATATCTGCGCCAGCACGACGTGCTCGCTGTTGTCTATCAGCACCTTAAAGAAGGCGTTGGGCTGCTTGTCAACTATGACGCCCATCGCCGGTATCAACTCTTCCTTAGCCAAAAATTCTTCTCCTTATTTCTTGTGGTTGTCGGTCGAAGCGATGGGGCGCTCTTCGTTGAGACGCCCCGTCCGTTTCGTCTTGGATGCCCTCCCTTGCGGTCGGGCTTATCGGCCTCTATCTGCCGGCGCGGCGCGGGCGGAACGAACGGCGCGAGCCGCCGCCCGTGCGCCTCAGTGAAGGCGCGGCCTTCTTGGCTCCGGCCCCCGCGGCTGCGAGGCCGCCGAAGCCTGGGATGACGACGCGCTCGACGATCTGCCCGGTCAGACGTTCAATCGCGCGCATCGAAGACTCTTCGACGGGCGTGACGAGCGTGATTGCCCGGCCCGTCGCGCCCGCGCGGCCCGTTCGGCCGACGCGGTGTACGTAGTCCTCGGGAGCCTCGGGCACGTCGTAGTTGATGACGTGCGAGACGGAGTCAACGTCTATGCCGCGCGCGGCGATGTCTGTGGCGACGAGGACGCGCGTGCGCCCGTCCTTGAAGCCTTGAAGCGCGGCCTCGCGCTCGCGCTGCGTGCGGTCTGCGTGTATGCGGTCGGCCGCGTGCTCGCGCGCTTCGAGTATGTGCGAGAGGCGCTCGGCCCCGCGCCGCGTGCGCGTAAAGACGAGCACGCGCTCGAAGGTGTCGCGCTCGCGCTCAAGCAGGTCGAGCAGGAGCGCGGTCTTCGACTCGGTCGCGACCACGTATGCCTTCTGCTCGACGGACAGGGCGGCGCTGCCGCGCCTGTTCACCTCGATCATCTCGGGGCTCTTCATGGTCGTGCGCGCGAGCTGTTCGATCGACTCGGACATCGTCGCCGAGAAGAGCATGGTCTGCCGTTCGCGCGGAAGCTCCGCGAGCACCTTTCGTATCTGAGGCAGGAAGCCCATGTCGAGCATCCGGTCTGCCTCATCAAGCACGAGCACTTCGACTTGCGAGAGGTCAACCGTCCGGCGCTCGACGTGGTCGAGCAGGCGGCCCGGCGTGGCGACGACTACGCCAGCGCCCTTGCGCAGGGCGTCGGTCTGTCGCGACATGCTCGCGCCGCCGATGATGGCGGCGCAGCGCGCGCTCCCTTTGGGCGCGAGGAGTTTGTAGCTCTCGTCTATCTGCGAGACAAGTTCGCGCGTGGGCGCGAGCACGAGCACGCGCACTCCGGGGCGCTTGCGCTCGCTCATTCTTTGTAGGGTCGGGAGGAGGAAGGCCGCGGTCTTGCCCGTGCCCGTCTCCGCGCAGCCGATGAGGTCGGCCCCCGTCAGTAGGACGGGTATCGCGCGCTCTTGTATCGGCGTAGCTACTTCGTATCCGGCGGACTCGCATGCGCGCAAGAGCGCGGGCTGAAGTCCTAGTTCATCAAATTTCATCTAACTCTCAGTTCGCGGCCCTCTGGTCTATCGGTCGGGGCCGCAGCGACGCTCAAAGGACGCGAAGCGCCCCCGGCGAGTGTTCGTTCGCCGTAGGGCGCTTCGCAGTTGTTGTCTAGGGTCTTTCTCTCAAACGATTACCAGCGAGGCTCGCGGTTGCCACCGCCGCCACCGCCGCCATAGCCGCCGCCGCCACCACGGCCGCCGCCGCCACCACCACGATTGCCGCCGCCGCCACCGCCGCCGTAGCCGCCACGGCCACCGCCACCGCCGCCACCGAAGCCTCCGCGTCCGCCGCGATCTTCACGCGGGCGCGCCTCGTTGACTGTAAGGTTACGACCGCCGAACTCCTTGCCGTTGAACTGCTGGATGGCGGCCTCGCCCTCCTCCTTCGTCGCCATCTCGACGAAGCCAAAGCCGCGCGAGCGGCCCGTGTCGCGATCCTCGACGACGTTGGCCGACTCGACGGTGCCTGCCTGTGAGAAAAGCTCCTGCAAGTCTTCGCTCGAAGTCTGGAACGAGAGATTGCCCACGTAAAGTTTCATTGACATTGTCTGTGTACCTCTCCCCTCTTGGGAGTTCTATAGAAGCTTTTTGTCGTGGGCTTCGGAGTAACGGTGACGGCGAAGACCGCGTTCAGGTGCTCTCGTTCGAGCGGCTTCTAGTGTTGAAATTGGCCTGCTCTCGAACCATCCAGAACGCCGCCGCCAAGATCGAGGCGCGGGGCGCATCACCGTTGATGCGCGAGAGAAGGAGTAACGCCCTTATGATGCACTAGATAGGGTCTCAGTTGCAAGAGGAAAGGCAGCCGCGCCCGCGCGGCTCGCGCGCGCCCCCGCCTCACTTCCTGAAAAGCTCTCGGTGAATCTCCGCGAGTCGCTCGGGCGCTATCTTCGCGCGCCGGTCATACGTTAAGAGACCGTTCGACTCCTGCTCGATGTCCGTCAACTGCGTGTAGCAGAAGCCCGCGAGGAAGGGCAGAGACGCGATGCCCTCCATCAAGTCTCGATACTTCGCCACCAACTCCTCGTTAGTGTCCACCGAGCCGTAGAACTGGTAGAGCATGTCGCGCTCTTCGGGCGGCTTCTCCTGCGGAATCATCAGGAAACCGCCGACCTCGGACAGAACTATCGGCTGGCCGCGGTAGTGCGAGCCTCGCGCGAAGAGAGGCTTCTCGGCCAGCCAGACGTTCGGCGGAAGTTCCCCGCTCTCAATCGTCGCCTTGTATCGCTCGCGAAGCCCCTCGGCGGTCGGCGTGTAGTCGTGTATGGCGCAGATGTCCGTGATGTCCGTGTGCTCCCAGCCGTCGTTGTCTATGACGGGGCGCGTCGGGTCAATGCGGCGCGTGCCCGAGACCATGCGCTCGATGAAGGCGTACTGCCCCGGATGCTGATTCCCCAGTCCGGGGAAGCCCATGCTCTCGTTGACCGGAACCCACGCGACGATGCACGGGTGGTTGTAGTCGCGCCGCACGGCCCGCTTCCACTCGGCCGCCAACTGCTCCTCCGCGCCCGAAGACCATTCGCGCCCGTTCGGCATCTCGCCCCAGACGAACAGGCCGAGGCGGTCGCACCAGTAGAGCCAGCGCGGGTCTTCGACCTTCTGATGCTTACGCACGCCGTTGAAGCCCAAGAGCTTCGCCCAACCCACGTCCGACTGCAAAGCCTCGTCGGACGGCGCGGCGAGGAGTCCGCCGGGCCAGTAGCCCTGGTCGAGCACCATCTTCAGATAGACGGGCTTGCCGTTTAAGAGCACGCGCCCGCCGCGCATCTCTATGCTGCGCATGCCCGCGTAGGACGTGACCTCGTCGAGCAACAGGTCGTCGTCGTAGAATTGCACGCGCAGGTCGTAGAGGTAGGGCGACTCGGGCGACCAGAGTTTGGCGAAGGGGATGGTGAGCGTGAGCCAGCCCGTGGCGACGGCCGTGCGCTCGTCGGCGCGCGCGACGACGCGGCCACCTTCGAGCGCCTCGGCCACTATCCTCCAGTCGGACGACGGCGCGTGCAGGTAGACGCTTATGAAGAGAAGATTCTTCTGCGCGAGAGAGTTGATGCGAAGCTCTTCGATGCGTACGGACGGGACGGGCTCTATCCAGACCGTCTGCCAGATGCCCGTCGTGCAGTAGTAGTCTATGTCGTGCGGCAGTCCCGTGCTCGACTGCTTGCCGCGAGGCTGGTGCGGGTCTTGTCGGTCGATGACGCGCAGCGTCAGGCGGTTCTCGCCGTCGCGGACGTACGGCGCGATGTCGAAGGTGAAGGGGACGTGGCCGCCCTGATTGTGGCCGACCTCGTGGCCGTTGACCCAGACGGTCGTGCTGTAGTCCACCGCGCCGAAGTTGAGAAGCAGGTCTCGGCCCCTCCACTCGTCTTCGACCTCGAAGGAGCGCGCGTACCAGACGCACTCGTGTATGGACTTGTCGCCGATGCCCGAAAGCTCGCACTGATACGGAAAGGGCACGACGATGCGGCCGGGGAGAGGTCGCCCGTCGTGCCAGCCCTCGTCGAGCCCGCGCTCTGCGTCGTCGAAGGAGAACTCCCATTCGCCGTTAAGGTTCTTCCACTCGGGCCTCACGAACTGCGGCCTCGGGTACTCGGGCCGCGGCACGCCCGCCTGCGTCTGCGCGCTACTCAATTCCGGTCAAGTCCTCTCGTGAATGATCTATGCGAGTATGATTGACCACGCCCGCGCCGAATGCAAACTCACTCGGCCGCGGAGAGTCTCGAAGGGTGGACGCGGGGAGTCTTGGAGGTTGTGGGCGCGTAGAGCGCGGGGTCGCACTCCGAGACGTATCGCGAGAGCGCGTCTTCGACTGAAGGGAGGAGCGTGCCGCGCTCGCTCGCGAGCGCGCTGAAGGCGGGCCGCCGCGCGGCGAAGTTGAAAGAGTCCGACGGCCGCCCTTCGATTAACGATTCGTCGAGGCCCACGAGCTTTGCGGCGAGCCGCGCGAACTCGGCCCAAGAGAGCGCGCCGCTGTTCGAGAGATGCCACAGGCCCCGCTCGCCGTCTATGAGAAGGTCCAGGCACGCGTTGACGAGGTCGGGGACGTAGGTCGGCGAGACGACGGAGTCGGACGCGGCCACGAACCTCTCGCCACGAGAGAGCGCGCGGAGCGCGAGCGTGACGAAGTTGTACTCATCCCGCGGCCCGAAGAAGGCGCTCGTGCGAACGACTAAGGCCGAAGGGTGCGACGCGAGCACGCGCGCCTCAGCGTCCGCCTTGCTTCGCCCGTACACGTTGAGCGGCGCGACGGCGTCGCTCTCGACGTAAGCCTTCGACGCCTCGCCGTCGAAGACGAGGTCGGACGAGAACGTGACGAGCGAGACTCCGCGCGCGGCGCAGGCGTCGGCCAGCACGGCCGGGCCATCCGCGTTCTCGCGCATGCATCGCTCGCCGTCAGCTTCGGCGTCGTCAACGCGCACGTAGCCCGCCGCGTTGACCACAGCCCACGCCGATGCCTCGTCCAGCATCGCGGCGACCGAAGAAGCGTCGGCGATGTCCATCTCCGCGCGCGTCAGAAGCCTGAACGAAATCGCGCGCGCGCGGCATGCGCGCGCGAACGCGCGGCCGAGCGTGCCCGTCGCGCCCGTGACGAGAAGCGTCCGCGCCTTACACGCCCCCTTCGACGACCGACTGTTTGAGTCCGACATCTTAACGCCCGCGCCCTTAGCCGCCGCGCGTTTACGATCTGGAAAGTAGAGGAGCCGTTCGAGGCGATGCCACCAGCCCGGCGCGTCGAGCACTGCATGCTCCGGCTCAATTCCGCTCGCAAGCTCTTTGACCAAACGCGCGAGCGCGGTCGGGCGCGCACGTCCGCCGCGAAGGTCGAAGATGCCCGGCTCGTAGTGGCCCCGCGCGCGCGTCACAAGGCTGTCCCAGTCGAACGAGCCGAGCAAGGCCCAGGCAGTGACGGCGCGCACGTCCGCGCCCTCTTCGCGCAGAGAGCGCGCCGCCTCCCACACTTCCGCGAACCAGCGCAACTGCTCCTCGCGCGTGCAACCCAGATGCACCTCGGTCACGGCGAGCGGCAGGCCGTAACGCTCCCATACCTCTTCGAGCAGAGCGCGCGGCCCCGCGCAGCCTTCGGCGCGAGCGCGCACGGCCTCAACGTCCGCGTACGCATGAAGGCCGTTGCCGCCGTGCGTGTGCGGCGGGTAGCGTTCGAGCCTCTCGTCTAGAAAGCGCTCGCTCGTCAAGTAATGGTTGACGCCGACCACGCCGGGCGGGCAGATGTTTTCGAGGAACCATTCGAGTTCAGACTCGCCGACGCCGGCGCGGACGAAGAAGGCCCACATCGGGTGCGAGCGGTCGAGCCTGCCGCAGAGTATGTCGAAGGTGAGCCAGCGCCGCTCGTTCTCTAACTCGGCCTGATAGGCGAGGGCGCGCGTGCTGAAGGTCTTACCCAAGTCTTCCGTCTGAATCAGCCGCGCCGAAGGATTCACTTCGCGCACGGCCTTCATCGAGAGCACGACCGCGCGGAGTTGCGTGACGAGTGCGCGCGCGAAGGTCTCATCGTCGCGGCCGTGCGGGTACCAGTGGCCGTAGAGTCCGCTGAAGCGCGCCGTAGTCAGAGGCTCGTTGACGGGCGTGTACTCTTCGACGTGAGGGTAACGCTCCGCGACCGCACGCGCATACGCCGCGAGCTTTTCGGGGAACGCCGGGTCGATGAGGCTCGTCGTGCGCGGGCCGCTGCCGTGGTGAACGAGTCCGACGATGGGGCGCAGGTTAAGCTCGCGCAGGCGCGTGAGGCGCGCGTCGGCCCAAGTCCAGTCGGCGTGCGCAAGAAGCCCCTCGGGCGCTGTCCGCTCCCAGAGAACGGGGTAACGTATCGCGCTCACGCCGAGCGACGCGAAGAGGTCGAGGTCTCGGGCGCGCGCGTCGTGACCGCTCATTTCGAGCTGGTCGAAGTAGCGGTCGCCGACGCGGTTGACTGTGCATTCGACCCCGCCCCAAAGCTCCGGCGGAGCGGCCCTTCGCGGCCTCTCGGTATCCTGAATCGACACGTGAGGCGACTCCTATGTATTACTCATCCGAAGCTCCGGCGAAGGCGTGTGGCGACCGCCACCGTTACCGTTCCCATTGCCGTTACCGCTCGCGTGTCCGTTGCCGTTACCGTTGATGTGCGCCTTGCCGTCCGCGACGCGGTGAGCGGCGTGTGCCGAGGCGACGGCCGCGACCGAACGCCTCTCGCCGCGAATCTTCGCGTAGGTCGTCAGAGCCTGCGCCACTATCTGATCCATGTTGTAGTAGCGGTAGGTCGCGAGGCGGCCGACGAAGTGAACGTCGGGCGTCGCGTCGGCCAGAGCCTTGTACTTCGCGTAAAGCTCGGCGTTCTCCTTGCGCGGGACGGGGTAGTAAGGGTCGCCCTCGGCTTGCGGAAACTCGTAAACGACGCTCGTCTTCTGGTGCTCCTGCCCCGTCAGATACTTGAACTCCGTGATGCGCGTGTAGAGATGCTCGTTCGGGTAGTTGACGACGGGCGCGCTCTGGAACTGTTCGCGGTCATGCGTCTCGTGCTTGAATTCGAGCGAGCGGTAGGGGAGCTTGCCGTAACGGTAGTCGAAGAAGGCGTCCACGGGCCCCGTGTAGATCATCTCGCCGTAAGAGACTTCGCTCTCTATCTCGCGGTAGTCGCAGTTGAGCATGACCTTGATGTTCGGGTGGTCGAGCATCCGCTCGAACATGCGCGTGTAGCCGTGCAGGGGCATCGCCTGATAGCTGTCCGTGAAGTAGCGCCCGTCGCGGTTCGTGCGCGTCGGCACGCGCGAAGTGACTGAGGCGTCCAACTGCGAAGGGTCTAGGCCCCACTGCTTGACCGTGTAGTTCTTGAAGAACTTCTCGTAAAGCTCGCGGCCGACCTTGCTGACGACCACGTCCTCGCTCGTCCTCACCTGCTCTACGGGCTCCGCGACCGAGGCGAAGAACTCTTCGAGCTGGAACGACGTTAGGTTGAGGCCGTAGAGCTTGTTGATGGTGTCGAGGTTTATCGGCATCGGGACGAGCTGCCCGTCCACGTGCGCCATCACGCGGTGCTGGTACGAGCGCCACTCGGTGAACCGCGAGAGATACTCGAAGACTTCGCGCGAGTTCGTGTGAAATATGTGCGGGCCGTACTTGTGTACGAGCACGCCCGCGTCGTTGTAGTGGTCGTAGGCGTTGCCGCCGATGTGGTTACGCCTGTCGCAGACGAGAACTTTTTTATTAGAGCCGCGCGCGAGTCGCTCGGCCAGAACGCTGCCGGCGAAGCCCGCCCCCACAATTAGATAGTCGAACATCCTCTCCCCCTTGCTCGTCGGTTGCGACGACCGTTGTCTTCAGTGCCGACGACATTCGCCGTTTATGATCGCTTCTTACAACTCTCTGCTTAGCCTTACGCCTCCCGCTCACTCCGCGCCGACGAGGCTCCGGGCGCTGAGCGCGAACGTCGCGCCGACGCCAGCCCCCGTGGCCGCGGCCTTCGATGCACGACGCGCCGTGACCGCCCCGTCTATCAGCGCGCTCATGCTCTCCCACGTTGTGTCCCACGAATTCTGCGCGAGGAACGGGTCAACGCGCTCCCGGCGCGCGGTCGCGTCTTCGGCGAGCGCCGCTTCGCATGCCGCGACGAACTCTTCCGCCGTGTCCGCGATGCGCACGTAGCCCTCCTGCCCGTACGGCCTCACCACGTCGCGAATCGAAGTCGAGACGACGGGCCTCCCGGCCGCGAGGTACTCGGGCGTCTTCGTCGGGCTTATGAAGCGCGTCGAATCGTTGCGCGCGAAAGGCAGCAGCGCCACGTCCCAGCCCGAGAGGTAGGCGGGCAGCTCATCATAAGACTTCATGCCGAGGTAATGAATGTTGTCGTGGCGCGGCAAGCTGGCCGGGTCTATCTTGACGACCGGCCCTATCATCACTAGCTGCCACTCGGGCCTCATGCGCGCGACCTCTCCGAGCAGCCCTATGTCGAGGCGCTCGTCTATCACGCCGAAGAAGCCGAGGCGCGGGTGCGGTATCGAAGTCTGGTCGGCGGGCTCCTCCGCAATCTCACGCGCGGCCCGGAAGTGCGCCGCGTCGATGCTCGAAGGGAACGCGTAGACGCGCGGGTGCCTGTCGCGCTTCGCCTCGTAGAGACTCTGCCCGCCCGTGAAGACGAGGTCGGCGCGCCGCATCAACTCCGATTCGAGACCGCGCAGCAAGGGCGACGCGCCCTGAAAGGCCGTGAGTTCGTCCATGCAGTCGTAGATGACGGCGCGAGGTCGCAGGTGGCGCGTGAACTGAAGCGCCATCGGCGTGTAGTACCAGAGCACGTAGTCTTTCACGCCGTAATCGGCGAGCATGCGCTCGACCATCGAGCGTTGCGCGGCCTCGCGCCCCACGTCGCTCGTCAAGCCTTCGGGCAGATGCGGCACGACGACGCGAACGCGCCCGCGCTCCTTCACTTCGAGACGGAGCGGGCCGCCGTCGTAGACCGGCTCCTCGAAGAAGAAGGCGCGACGCCCCTCCGCGCAGCGCGAGAGAAGATGCTGCGGTCGCTGGTAGACGAAGTCCCAACGCAGGTGCGAGAGGCAGACGAGGTCTGTCGTGCCCGAGTCGGCCGCTATCTGCGGCGCTAAATTTAGCTCGTATTTTTTCTGCTGTGTACTCATAGTTCTAAACAGTCGAAGTAGAATTGTCGTCGCCTTCACCCGCAACAACGGGCGACGTTAAAGAGGCCGCGCCCTTACGAGAATCGTGCATACTCGTAAACCGTCGGGCCGATTAAGTTTTGCCGAGTCGGGGTAAGTAAAAATATATCCCCGCTCCGCCCATTGTCTGTCCGCCAAAGTACGCATTCTCTCCCCGCCTTGACGTGACCGGCTCTTCTGACGAGAGACGCATAACACACATAGTTCTCCAAACGGGCATGCGATAACATGCGTCCCTTGAACTCTCTTCTAGACTCATGTCTGTTTGAGACTCGCGGGTTGGTTCCACATTATATACTCGCCTCAAGTAGAGAAATTATGTGCAGGTTGCAGTCTTTCTGTTTCGACCCGAACACACAAAGGCGACATCTTAATTCACCTCATCTCTAGGCTAATGAACTCTTTTCACCGCGGCCACTTTATGAAGGTAAAGCTTCACGAAGGCGTCGCTTCATCTTCATAATTGTTGACCCGGACTCGCAAGCGCGCGGAGGTTTGCAGCGAGGCGCGCGGGTATATAAGATGAGTGTTTGCCGCTCAAACTCCGAAGGGAGACTTCCATGAAGAATCACGAATCAGTCGCACTCAAAGTCGCCGCGTTGCGTCTCACGGCCGCCGCGTCAATAGTCCTTTTCGCCGCCGTCGCCGCCTTCGCGCAGGGGCCGCCGCCGGGAGCGGGCGCGCCGGGACTCAGAAACCCGAAGGGCGATACGGACGCGCAGACGAACCGCGAGGCGAAGCTGCGCAGCGCGGAGGTCGGCGCGACCTCGGAGGAGGTGAACAAGCAGAGGCTTCTCGCGGGGATAGAGCAGACCAAGCAGGACTTCAAGCGCATACAGGTCGTGCGCAACGACATGGTTGACGACATCGTCGCCAGGAAGCCTTTCGACTTCAAACAGTTGTCCGAGCGCGCCGACGAGGTAAACAAGCGCGCCGTCAGGCTCAAGTCGTACTTGATGCCGCCCACGCCCGAGGGCGAGAAGAAACCCGAAGAGAAGGAGGTCTCCTACACGGAGGAGGAGTTGAAGGGCGCGCTCGTCAAGCTCTGCAACTCCATCTACAGCTTCACCGGCAACGAGATGTTCAAGAACCCCGGCACGCTCGACACGCAGAAGTCCCTGAAGGCGGGCGCAGACCTTCTCACCATCATCGAGCTGAGCAACAACATAAAGCGCAGCGCGGACAGGCTCGGCAAGTCCTCGAAGTAACGCGGCGGCGCAAGAGACACAGGCGCACGACAGAAGGGGCGCGACGCATGACGCGTTGCGCCCCTTCTGTCGTGTGCGATTCTATAGTTCGTCTACTTCCGGCCTTCGCCTTCGACGACCTTAATGTATGTGTCCGTGGGAAGGTTCGAGAGTCTGTCCACCTTGCCGCTCGGCCAGCGTATCTCGATTGAGTCGGCCTTCGCCGCCGGGCCGAGGCCGAGTATTTCGCGCGGGTCGTGCGAAGAGAGGTAGCTTCCGCCGCCCGTCTTCAAACGACTGCGCTTCACGCCGCCCGCCTGCCACGTGATGACCGCGCCGACGGCCGCAGAGTTGCTCTTCGTCGCGACGAGTTGAAGGCCGAGCCAGTGAGAGCGGTTCCCGCCTTCGTTTCGCAGGAGCAGCGGCGGCCCGCCGTTATTGGAGACGAGCACGTCGAGGTCGCCGTCGTTGTCGTAGTCGCCCACGGCCATCCCGCGCCCCGAGACCTCCTTCGAGAAGATTGCGCCCGACTGCGCGCCGACGTTTCTGAAACCGCGCCCCGTGTTCTCGAACAGGAGCATCGGCTCTCTGTACTTCACGCGCGCCGTTCGCATCTCTATCAGGTCGTCGGGGTGTCCGTTGACTAAGAACAGGTCCGCGTCGCCGTCGTCGTCGTAGTCGAAGAACTTCAGTCCCCAGCCCGAGAGCAACTGCGTCGCGGTGCCTATCTCGCCGGGCTCGTCCGTGAAGGTCAAGTCCTTCTGGTTGCGGTAGAGGCTGAAGAACTCCTGGTCGATGTTCGCGACGAAGAGGTCTTGCCACCCGTCGCCGTCGTAATCGCAAGCGTCAACGCCCATCCCGCTGCGCGGCTTACCCGCGTCGCTATAGGCCACGCCCGCCGCAAGTCCCGACTCCTCGAACTTGCCGCCGCCGCGATTTACGAAGAGGAAGTTGGGCATCGTGTCGTTGGCGACGAAGAGGTCAATGAGCCCGTCGTTGTTAACGTCCGTGGCAACCGCGCCGAAGGACTTGCCGGGTGAGTCGGCGATGCCCGACTCTTTGCTCACGTCTTTAAAGGTTCCGTCGCCGTTGTTGCGGAACAGGTACGAAGGCCGCGGCTTGAAGAAGCGCGGGACGCAGTAGTAACGGCGCTTCGACTCATCCGTGCAGTAGAGGCTCTGCGACTTGTCGTAGTAGACGAAGCTCGAAACGAAGAGGTCGAGACGGCCGTCGCCGTCGTAGTCGAACCACGTCGCGCACGTTGACCAACCGGGCGCGGCCACGCCCGCCTTCGCCGTCACGTCCGTGAATGTCCCGTTGCCGTTGTTGCGATAGAGAATGTTCCGGCCGTAGGCGGTGACGTAGATGTCCGCGAAGCCGTCCGCGTCGAAGTCCCCGGCGGCCGCGCCCATGCCGAAGGTTCCGCCCGCGACACCGGCCTTGTCGGTCACGTCCGTGAACGTGCCGTCGTGGTTATTGTGATAGAGAGCGTTCTTGAGCGGGACTTTCGGCGTGAAGAAGTCGGACGGGCCGCTGTTGACGAAGTATATGTCGAGCCAGCCGTCGTTGTCGTAATCGAGGAAGGCGCAGCCCGCGCCGACCGTCTCCGGCAACTGCCGGTCGTCGGAGTGCGCGTTGTTGTGAGTCCAGGTGATGCCGCTCGACTTCGCGGGCACCTCGACGAACGTGACGGGCGGACTCTTCGAGGGCGTCGCCTGACGCGCGCCCGCGCCGTGCGCGAGCGTTAAGACGAACGCGAGTGGCGCGAAGAGCACGGACGCGAAGACGTACGCCGCGATTCTTCTACCGTTGATGAAGGCATGGCTTCGTGACATTAAGTTTAAGAAGAGTCGTTCAGCGAGGGCTCGAAGGCGCGGCCGTGTCTTCGTCCTGAGACTTGCCCGCGTTCTTCAGGCGCTCGACTATCTCCATCTCGGCGCGCGCGCGCGCGGGGTCTTTAAGCTGCGCGTAGAGGCGCGCGAGATTGTAATGCGCCTTCGAGTCTTCGGGATTGAGGCGCGCGCCCTCCTCAAGCTCCGCGCGCGCTCGCTCGTAATCCTTCTGCTTGAGATAGACCGCGCCGAGAGCGACGTGCGCGTTCGCGAAAGAGGGCATGAGCCGCACGGCGCGCGTGAACATCTCGGCGGCGCGCGCGTCCTCGCCCTGCTCCTGCGCGACCGTGCCGAGGTAGTAGAAGGTCTCCGGCGCGCTGGCGTCGGCCGCCGCGCTCTTCTCCAACCACTCGCGCGCCTCCGCGTACTTCTTCTGCTTGAGCAGTGTGTAGCCGAGGTACATCTGCGCCTGCGGGCCTTCGGGGCGGAGCGCGAGGGCGCGCCGGAACGTTCGCTCGGCCTCGAAGAGGTCGGACTTCTTCAGCCAGACCGCGCCGAGCGCGACGACGTACGCAGACTCGTCCGGCCTCAAAGCGGACGCGCGTTCTAACGCCTGCTTCGCGTCGTCGTAGAGCCCCGTCTTCAGCGCGACGAGCGCGTAGAGGTAGAGTCGCTCGGGCGAGTCGCCCACGAGTTCGCGCGCGCGCGTCAGGTAGAGCGCGGCCGTCTTCAGATCATTCTTCGACTGCGCGACCGACGCGACGCCGAGCAGCGCGTCCGGGTTGTTCGCATCCGCGCCGAGCGCCCGCAGATAACTCTCTTCGGCCTTCGCGGCGTCACCCTTCTTCGAGTAGGCGTCGCCGAGCACGACCGCGATTTGCGGCGTGAGCGCGCCCGCGCGCCGCGCCGCTTCGCCGACCGCGATGCAATCGTCGAGCCTCCCTTCGGCGTAGCGCAGACCGGCGAGCCTGTACGCGGCTTCCGGGTTAGAGGGGTCGAGCCTGAGCACTTCCGTGAACTGCGCGGCGGCCTTCGACGGCTCGCGCCTCATGGTGTAGAGGTGCGCGAGGTTCATGCGCGCGCCGACGAAGCGCGCGTCGGCGCGCGCGGCGCGTGTGAAGAGCGCCTCGGCCTCTTCGAGTCTTCCCTGCTGCGCGCGCACCGCGCCGAGCAGGTTCAGCGCGAGCGCGTCGTTGGGCCTCGACTTCAGAATCGAGTTCAACTGCTGCTCTGCTTCGGCGAGTCTGTTGCTGCTGATGAGCGAGGCCGCTTGCTCCAACGCCGTCGAGTCGCCGCCCTGCGCGCGCGCGGCCGACGCCGCGAACAGTGCGACGGCGAGCGCGACGACGATGGAAGCGAATCTCATAGCATCAAAACAGAACCGGGAGCGGAAGACTCGCGGGTCGCAAGATTCATCAATCAAACCACAGTCGAAGCTTGATACCCGGTCGCTACCGCTCCCGGTTCTGATTAACTCAGCGGCGCGCGGTCTTCAAGTCCTTCTGCGCGACGATGCCCTGACCCTCTTTGATGGTCAGAATCTTGTTGACGGGCGCGCCCGTTATCTTCTCGACCGTGCCGCCGGGCCAGCGGACTTCTATCAGGTCTATCTTCGTCCGCTTCTCAAGTCCGAAGTGGAGGCGGAGGTCGTTCTGCGAGGCGTAGCTCGTGCCGCTTCGCACCTCGTCCAACTGCGCGAGGTCGCCCGACGTGACGCGCACGCGCGCGCCGATGCCGTCGCGGTTCGCCTTCACGCCGACCAGCTTTACGAGGACTGAGTTGTTAGCGTTGCCGCCGTCGTTGCGTAGAAGCTGTGGCGGGCCGTCGAGGTCGCCGACGACCATATCAACGTCGCCGTCGTTGTCGAGGTCTCCGAAGGCGACGCCGCGGCCGACGCGCTTTTCGTTGAGCGGCGCGCCCGCCTGCGCCGCAACTTCGGTGAACGTGCCGTCGCGGTTGTTGTGGTGGAGTAGCTTTCGCTGGCGGTAGTTCTCAAGCTGCGGGTAGACGTGGCCGTTCGCGACGAAGAGGTCTGCCCAGCCGTCGTTGTCGTAGTCGAAGAACTTCGTGCCCCAACCGACTAAGGGTAGCGCCATCTCCGCTACCTTCGCCGCGTAGGAAACGTCCGTGAAGTTGAGGCGTGCCGCTCCCTTGTAGAGAGTGTTGTACTCGTCCGCGAAGTTTGTGATGAAGATGTCGAAGCGGCCGTCGTGGTCGTAGTCGCCGACGGTGACGCCCATGCTGCCCTGCTCGCTCCCGTTCTCGTTGACGGCCGTGCCGGAGACGAAGCCGACCTCCTTGAACGTGCCGTCGCCGTTGTTCTTATAGAGAAAGTTGGGCGTCGAGTCGTTGGCAACGTAGAAGTCGGTGAAGCCGTCGTCGTCGAAGTCGGAGCAGACGACGCCGAGCCCGTAGTAGCCGCCCGTGTCCGAGACGCCCGCCTTCTTCGAGACCTCTGTGAACGTGCCGTCGCCGTTGTTGTGATAGAGCGAGTCGCCCGCGCCGGGCAGTCCGCGCGGGCCGCACTGCACGGGCACGCCCTTGTATTGGCACGTCCTACCTTTGCCGAACTCGGGCAGGTGGCTGATGTCGAAGTCAACGTAGTTGGCGACGAAGAGGTCCAGGCGGCCGTCGTTGTCATAGTCGAAGAAGGCCGCGCCGACAGACCAGCGCGGGTCGCCCACGCCCGCCTTCGCCGTCACGTCCGTGAACGTGCCGTCGCCGTTGTTGTGGAGAAGATGATTCGGGCCGAGACATGTGACGTAGAGGTCGTCGTTGCCGTCGTTGTCGTAGTCGCCGACGACCGCGCCCATGCCCCAGCCGATGTCCGCGACGCCCGCCTTGTCGGTCACGTCCGTGAATGTGCCCTCGCCGTCGTTGCGGTAGAGAGCGCTGCGGGTCTTACCATTTGACTTGACGAGGTCAACGGTGAGCGAGTTGACGAAGTACAGGTCAACGTCGCCGTCGTTGTCGTAGTCAATCATCGCGACGCCGCCGCTCATGGACTCGACGATGTACTTTTTTTCGGGCGAGGCGACGTGGCGGAACGTGATGCCCGAGGCTTCGGTCGCGTCGGTGAAGCGCACGGACGTGGGCGGCGCAGTCGCCTGCGCGGGCGGCATCGTCGTTTGGGCGCGCACGCCGACGCAGGCTAATAGGAGTATGAGTAGGAGTTGTGTCGAAAGCCTCATCGCTTAGGGGGCGGTCTGCGCGCGCTCCTTCTCTTTGAGCTGTTTGTAGAGTTCGAGCTGCGCGTCGCCGTCCGATTTGCGCCCGGCCGCGAGATAGGCGCGGCCGAGTTGGTAATGAATGTGCGACTTGTCGGGCGCGAGCCGGGCGGCGACCTCCAGGTTTTCGAGCGCCTCTTTAACGTCGCCCTGCTGTAGGAGAGCCTTGCCGAGTTCATAGCGAGCGTCCGCGAAGTCGGGCTTGAGGCCGACCACTTCGCGCATGACACGGACGCCGCGCGCTGAGTCCTGACGCGCGAGCAGGACGAAGCCGAGGTGGTAGCGCGCCTGCAAGTCCGAGGGGTTGAGCGAAAGCTCCGACTCGAACTCGCGTGCGGCCTCGTCGAACTTGCCCTCCTTGAGCTGCACGAGCCCCGTGTAGTAGTGCGCGAGCGGCGTGCGCGCGTCGAGCGCGAGCGCGGCCTTCAACTCTTCGAGAGACTTCGCCGTTTCGCCCTGCTCGTAGTAAGCCTGACCCAGAACGATGTGAAGCTGCGGGCTGTTGCCGCCCCGCTCGATCATCTGCGCGATGCGCGCGTTGGCCTCGACGGTCTTGCCCTGCTTGATGAGCGCGAGCGCGAGCGTGTAGCTGAGGCCCACGTTCTCGGGCCGCGCCGCGACGACCTGCGCGAGCGTGTCCGCGGCGCGCGCGTAGTCTTCGGTCACGAAGTAGCTCATGCCGAGGAGTTGTCGCGCCTGCATGTTTGACGGGCGCGCTGACAACTCGCGTTCGAGCGGCGGTATGGCGTCCTTGAACATCTCGGCCTTGTACGAGGCGAGGCCGAGATTGTAGTCAACGCCTTCGAGCCGCGGGTTCCAGCGCGACGCGAGGCGGAACTGCTCTGCCGCGCCGTGGAAGTCGCCGCCTTCCGCGCGCAGAAGACCCACGGCGTTATGCGCGGTCGCGACGACCTGCGTGTAGTAACTTTCGCCGCCCGCCAAATCCTCGCGCGTCTTCTCGTCGGGCGCGTTCGTCTCCGCGACCAGACCCTCGGCCGAAGACATCTCGGGGAACTTACCCTTCTCGTCCTGAAGGTTCTCGGCGGAGAGATACGCCTCGGCCTTCGCCTTGTCGCGCGCGAGCGATTGAGACTTCAACTCGGCCGCCGTCTGAAGCTCTCGCTCGCCCTCGTCCTGTCGGCCCGCCTTCATGAGCGACTGGCCGAGGCGGAAGTGCGCGGTCGCTACCTGATAGTCGTTGTGGCTCAAAGAGGGATTGAGCGCGATTGACCTCTTGAGCGCTTCGATTGCTTCGGCGTGGCGGCCGAGCGATTGAAGGGCCTGCCCGAGGTGGAAGTAGGGGTCTGGGTTGTTCGGCTGAAGCTGCGAAGCCTTCTGGAGGAGCGAGACGGCCGGCTCCCACTTGCGCTGTATCGTGTAGACGACGCCGAGGTAGTAGTTGGCGAAGAACTCGCCGGGGTTCATCTCAAGCTCGACGCGAAACTCCGCGGCCGCGTCGTCTAAGCGCGAAGCGCCGTCCTTCAGAAGGTATGTGAGCCCGAGGTAGTAGTGCGCGCGCTGGAAGTGCGGGTCGAGCGCGACGGCGTGCTTGAACTCCTCGATTGCTTCGGGGAGGAAGGCCGTCTCGCGGTAGGCGCGGCCGAAGACGACGCGTAGCTGCGGGCGGTCGCCTAGCTGCGCGAGCAGTCTGTCGTAAATCTCTTTGGCGGGCGCGAGTTGATGCTGCTTGAGGTATGCGAGCCCGAGCGTGTAGGCGATGTCGTAGTCTTTGGGCGCGAGGCGGAGCGCGGCTTCGAGGTGGCGCGCGGCCCTGTCGAAGTGGCCGAGCATGAACTCGGACTTGCCGAGCATCTGATGCGCGCCGACGCTCGCAGTGTCCGCGTCAAGCGCCTTGCCCGCCGTGTCGAGCGCCTGCGTGTACTGTCCGGCGTCGAAGTAAGCGATGGAGAGCGAGATGAGCACGTCCGGCGAAGCGGGGGCGTAACGCACGGCCGCTTCGAGAGCCTCGAAGGCGAACTTGTAGTTCTTCTGCGCGGCGTAAATCTTACCCAATCTCGCGTAAGCCTCGCCGAGTATCGCGGCGTACTCGACCTCCGCGCCCGCGCGGTCGCCCGCGTGTCGGCGCGCTTCGGCGGCCTCGTAGTGGCGGCGTATGGTGTTCTGCTGCTGCTGTTGCGGCGGGTTGAGGGCGACGGGCAGTAGCAGTAGAAGAAGGGGGAGGAGGGTAGAGCGTAGGTACATCTTACGGATGAATCTTTGCGCGTCGCGCGTCGCGCCGAGAAAGTTTCTGAAAGCGGGGAGACAAAAGTTAAGGACGGGGGGCCTCTGGATGGTCGGAAGCCCCCCGTCCGTGTGATTCGGCCACGGGCCGTACTATATCAGAAGTTCATCTTCAGGCCGAACTGTATGTTGCGCGGGCCGCGGTCGCTCGTCAGTGTGCCGAAGCCCGAGCGTTGCGTGACGACGAACCCCGGCAGGGCGTTGCCCGCCGCGTCCGCGCGGTTGTTGATGTTGAACGGAGTGTTCGCGAACCCGTTGAAGCTCGGGTGGTTCAGCAGGTTGAAGAACTCCGCGCGGAACTGCAAACGATAGCGCTCCGCCATCGTCCAGTTCTTGTTGAGCGAGAAGTCAACGTTCGTCAGGCTCGGCTGCCTTACGAGCCCGCGGCTCAGGTTGCCGAAGGTGCCGGGCGCGGGCAGCGCGAAGGCCGCCGGGTTCAGGTAGTTGGTCGGGTCGTTGCCGCCCAGATAGATGGGCTGCCCCGACACGAGGTTGGGACGGAGTCCGCCGTTGGCCGGTGTCGCCGCCAGCCCGTTGTAGTTGCCGTTGACGCCGCTGTAAACGTCGAGCGGCACACCGCCGTAGTAGGAGATGATAGTGTTGAACTGCCATCCGCCGAGCAGGGCGTTCGCCCCGTCGCCCCAACTCTTGAACCTCGGCAACTCGTAGACGGCGTTGACGACGAACGTTTGACGGCGGTCAAGGTCGGCGTCGCCGTAGTCGAGGTGGTAGTTGAACGGGTCGGTCGTCCCCGAGGTGAACGAGGTCAGCGGCACGTCCGAGAGCGCGTGCGCCCATGTGTACGCGACCGAGTAGGACAGGTTGTTCGCGAAGCGGCGGTTGAGCCAGACCTGTAACCCGTTGTAGTTCGAGTTGCCCGTCGACTCGCTCATCGTAATGGGGCCGAGGTTCGGATACCTGCGGCTCGCCGTGACGAGGGTGTTGATGTTCGGGTCGTGGTTGAAGAAGGCCGTCGCAATCGCCCCCCTCTTCGACGGAATCACGTCGTTGTAGTTTACGCCGCGACGCCAGATGTGGTGCCCCTCGTTGCCGATGTAGGAGACTTCGAGCACCGTGTCCTTCATCACCTGATGCGAGACGGTCAGGTTCCACTGGTAGCTGTCGGGCGGACGGAAGTCGGTGGCGACGGCGTTGAAGCCCGTGCTCGTGCTGACGCCCGCGGTCGCGTTACGAAGGCCGGGGTTGATAGTGTCGAGGCTGCGGAAGGTCGGGTCGTCGCTCAGACGCGCGGTCGCGTCGCCGCCCCAGTTGGAGTTGACCGTCGTAGTCCACGGCGGGTTGTTTGTCATGCGGAGAATGTCTTCGATGACGTTGGCGCGGCCCATGAAGCGACCGAAGCCGAGGCGAAGGGCGGTCTTGCCGTTGCCGAAAACATCCCACGCGAGTCCGACGCGCGGCTGGAAGCCCATGTTGTAGGGATCGACGAGCGAGCGGCCCAATCCCACGCTCGACGCCTGATCCGCGCGGACGAGACCGCTGAGCGGGTTGACGCCGTTGTAGAGGCTCGGGATGTAGTTGCTTATGCGGTCGTCGTCGGCGTAGGCCGGCGAGTAGCGCGACCAGCGCATGCCGAGGTTCAGCGTGAGACGCGGGCGAATCTTCCACGAGTCGTTGCCGTAAGCCTCGAAGTCGTGCCAGCGTCCGTCGCCGAGTCCGAGCGAGTTGATCTCCGTATAGCAGCCGAGCGGGATGTCCTTGACCAGCATCTCCGCGATGACGTTGCCCGTGTGCGAGTTGGTGTTGCAGATCGCCGCGAAGGAGTTCGCGCCGTTGGCCTGCTCGATCTTCTTGTTGTGGCTGACGAGGCCGCCGATCTTGAGGTCGTGCGAGCCCGCGGCCTTCGTGTAGTCGTCCTTCCAGATGAAGAGGTCTTCCGAGTTCTGCCAAGGGGCCTGATGCCAGAGGGCCGGGTAGCCGTCACCGCCCCAGAAGGTCGGGAGCCCTACGCCGCCGGGCTTCGGGAAGACGGTCGGGAAGACCGACGCTATCTCGGAGTTGAGCGACTGCCCGGCCTCGTTCGTCGTGGCTAAGATTTCGTTGCCCGCGGCCGAGAACTGGAAGTCGTTGACCGAGGTCGAGGTCAGAGTCGTCGCGAGCTTGACGGCGAAGCTGTGCGAGGGCTGCGACCAGTCGGAGCTGATGGTCGGGAAGCCCGTGTCGCCCCAGAAGTTTCCGGCGGCGTTTCCGTGAACCCAGGTCTCGTTGATATATCGAACCATCAGGTTCATCTTCGAGGTCAGGTTGATGTCGCCGCGCAGAGTGTCCTGCCGCGTGTTGACCGGCTCGGTGGGAGACTGGACGTAGTTGATGCCGCCCCGCAGCGCCGTATTCGGCAGTGGGAAGAACTTGACTATGGCGAGGCCCGCCGGACTCAATTGGCTCGCCGGTATGCGATTGTTCGGGAAGCAGCCTTCGCTGCCTGGGCCGGTCGGGTTCGGGCCGCCTACCGTGCAGGGGCCTGCGCCGGGCCTGTGCGGCAGCGCGTCCGTGAGCGAGCCGCTGAAGTCGCCCAAGCGCTCCTGCGCGGTCGGCACGAGGAACTGAAGGGGCGGGACCAGCCCGCGCCGCTCTCGCCGCCACTCCTCGTTCCAGAAGAAGAAGGCGCGGTTCTTGCCGTTCCACGTGCTCTTCCCGCCCTCGCCGAAGCGCGGCAGCACCATGGGGCCGTTCAAGTTGAAGCCGAAGTTGTTGTAGCGCAGCGTCGGCCTCGGCTGACCCGCGCGGTTGTTGAAGAAGTCCGAGGCGTTGAGCGCGTCGT
Source organism: Pyrinomonadaceae bacterium (assembly GCA_045807805.1). Lineage (GTDB taxonomy): Bacteria > Acidobacteriota > Blastocatellia > Pyrinomonadales > Pyrinomonadaceae > QHXN01. The sequence continues at coordinate 25,522 of JBJMGR010000149.1, forward strand.
TGCGCAGGAACTCGAAGAGCGTGCCGTGGAACTCGTTGCCGCCGCCCTTCGTGATGAGGTTGATGACCGCGCCCTGCGCCTGCCCGTACTCCGCGCTGAAGCTGTTGCGCTCGACGCGGAACTCCTGAATCGAGTCGATGGACGGGAAGACGAGCAGCGTCGCGTTCGAGCCCACGTCCATGTTGTTGACGCCGTCAACCGTCCAGAGGTTCGTGTTCGAGCCGTTGCCGTTGACGGACATGTCCACGTGCGAGTCGAGGCCCGTGCCGCCCGTGCCGAACGCGCCGCCCGCGCCCGCCTGCGTCACGGGCGAGATGCCGGGGACGAGCGTGACGAGCTGCGCGTAGTTGCGCCCGTTCAGGGGCAGTTCCGTCACCTGCTTCGACGTGACGAGGCTGCTCACCTCGGAGCTGCTCGTCTCGACCTGCTGCGTCTCGCCCGTCACCGTCACGACCTCGTTGACGTTGCCGACTTCGAGTTGCAGGTCTACGGTGAGCCTGTCGCCGATGTGGAGTTCCACGCCGCTGTTGACGGTCTTCTTGAAGCCCTGCGGCGCGGTGCTGACCGTGTAGCGGCCTGGGGGCAGAGCCGAGAAGGTGTATGTGCCGCTGTCGTCGGCGGTCGCGTTGCGCGAACTGCCCGTGGACTCTTCGACGGCGGTGACCTCAGCCTTCGGCACGGCGTTGCCCTGCGGGTCGCGCACGGTGCCGTTGATGCTGCCGACCGTGCTCACCTGCGCGTGTACGGCGGCCGAGACGCCGAGACACAGTAAAAGCATTAACGCTTGCAGTCCAAACTTTCTAATCATGATAAGCATTCCTCGCTTCCACGATCCTCAACCGGCGTCGGAAGCCGTCTGATACGAGGCCCGCCCGCCGAAACCCGACGCCAGACGACGCCCCTCGCCGGGCGAGACCGCCTCCGAACGCCCTCTCGACCCACGCTCTGGGCCTATGCGCGCTCGCTGGCCTCGGCCTGCACGCGGGGAGCGGGCCTTAGTCGGCAGACGCCACAAACATCTCCCGCCTGTCGCGTGTGCGACATCCGGCGGCTAAAGATTCTTGATTGAACGAAATTACTGGACAGAGAACCCTGTTGCGTGAACCCTGCGAACGGGGCGCGACTCGGCGGCGTAGTCTGCGAACACTCGCGCTACTCGCCACCCCCGCCTTGAAATAGCCTTTGAAGGAAAAGACCCGGCCCCGGACACTTTGTTGCAAGTTCTATCAAAAGCATTTAATACGAATTTGCGTCCTTGTCAAGAAATATTTTAAACCGCTAAAGCAAACCCTTATAGGCACTTAGCGCGAAACAATGTTGCCTTTGCCAACAAAGTCCGTCGCCGGAGTTGAAAGTAAGCGTTTGCCCTTGAACTTTTAAAGGTCAGGCGAGAGAGACGGGCGTGAACTTCGTCGTCAGGACGAGACTGAGCGCGCCCATGAGCGTCGGCTGCTCGCCGAGCGTCGAGGCTATTATCTGCGCGGGCGGCAGTCCACGGCATATGCTCTCGCCGACGGCCTCCCGAACGTCGCAGGCTATGAGAGGCCACGCGCGCACGATGGGGCCGCCGACGATTACGGCCTCGGGCGAGAGCCCCTGCGTCAGGTTGGCGATGCCGAGCCCGAGGTAGCGCGCGGTCTCTTTGAGCGATTCGAGCGCCTCCGCGTCGCCGCCGAGCGCGAAGTCTACGAGCGTCTCGAAGTCCACGCCCGTCTCGCCCTCCGGGATGTGCTTGAGGTTGTGGTAGCGCGCGAGCGCTGCGCGCTGCGAGGCGAACGCCTCCCAACAGCGTCGGCTCCCGGCGGCGCACGCGACGGGCGCGCCCTCGCCTATGGTCATGTGGCCGAACTCGCCCGCCGCGCCGCTCTTGCCTTGGTAGACCTGCCCGTCGAAGACTATCCCTGTGCCGACGCCCTCTTCGACCAAGACCATTATGAAGTCGCGCACCTCCCGAATCTCGGGACGGCCGAACCAGAGTTCGGCGAGCGCGGCCGCGTTGGCGTCGTTGTCGGCGCTGACGGCGAGGCCCGTCGCGGCGCGAACTTCACGGGCGATGTCGAAGTCGCGCCAGCGGAAGTGCGGGATGAAGACGGCGCTTCCCGTCTCCGGGTCAACGAGTCCGGGCAGACTTATGCCGACGCCATCGACGGTGCCTTTGCTCTTGGCGTCGAGCCTGCGCGCGCATTCGATGACGCGCGAGATGGTCTTCGAGGCGTCGGGGTCTGTGGGGAACTCCTCCTGTTCGAGGACTCGGCCCGCGAGGTCGCTCGTGGCGACGACCGTGCGGATGGTGCCGAGGTCAACGCCTATCGCGACTGCGTCGGCCGAGCGCAGCGAGAGCAGTATCGGCGGGCGACCTCCCGTAGACTCGCCGGAAAGCTCTTCGATGAGCCCGCCAATCTTCAGCTCGTCCACGATAAGCGAGACCGTCGAGCGCTGGAGCGCGGTCTCCTGCGCTATCTCGGCGCGCGAGATGGGGCCGCGCTCGCGTATGTAGTTGAGGACTATCTGGCGGTTGATGTCGCGTATGGTCGTGGGCCGCGCGACATTCGCTCTCTTAAGGTCTATTCGTCGCATTTTGCAGGGTCGCGCGTGGGCTCGACGGCCGCCCCTTTGGCGGAGCCGCGAGCGAGTGCCGAGAAGCTACAGTCTGAAATGCGGGACGGTTGTGCGTGTCCGTAGAACGAGTATTAAGTATTACAGGCGGGGCTATCCGTCAACACTTTTATTGACGCGCCGACTCAACACTCTATTAACTCGCGGAGTTCAGACGGCCGCGACCGAGCCGAACTTATCCGCGAGGACGAGGCTGAGCGCACCCATGAGACTCGCACGGTCGCCGATGGTCGAGGGGATTATCCGCGTGAACGGGAGGTCGCGGCGGACGCTGCGCCTGACCGTCTCGCTGAAGAGGTCTGAGACCAAGTCCCACGCGCGCGTTATCGCGCCGCCGACGATGACGACCTCGGGGCTGAAGCCGACGATGAGGTTCGAGATGCCTATGCCTAGAAAGCGCGCGGTCTCGCCCAGAGCCTCGCGCGCGGCCGCCTCGCCCGCGAGCGCGCGGTCGATCAACTGCGCGAAGCTCATCGCGCGCGACGGGCCCGCGCCCGCGAGCTTCGCGTAGCGCGCGACGGCCGCGCGTCCAGAGGCAAACGCCTCCCAGCAATCGTAGCTGCCGCACGAGCAGGGCACGGGCGCGCGGTCGCCGATTATCATGTGGCCGAACTCGCCCGCCGCGCCGCCCTCGCCTCTGTAAACTTGACGGTCGAAGATTATCCCCGCGCCGACGCCCTCGGCGATGAAGACCATTATGAAGTCGCGCGCCTCGCTCACGTCGGCGCGGCCGAACCAGAGTTCGGCGAGCGCGGCCGCGTTGGCGTCGTTGTCAATCGTGACCTTGAGGCCCGTGGCTTCGGCTATACGCGCGCCGATGTCCAGGTCGCGCCAGTTGAAGTAGGGCACGTAGAGGAGACGGCCCTTCGAGCTGTCCACGAGTCCGGGGAGGCTGACGCCGATGCCCTCTATCCGGCCGCCGCCGCGTTCGGTGAGGCGGTGCGCGGCCGAGACCGCGCGCGCGATTGTGCGCTCGAAGTCGTGGTCGGTCTCGAACTCTTCGCTCTCAAGCAGTCCGCCCGCGAGGTCGCTCGTGGCGACCGTGGTGCGCGTCGGCGCGATGTCGATGCCTATGGCCGCCGCGCCCGTCGTGCGAAGCGCGAGGAGCGTCGGGCAGCGTCCGCCGGTTGACTGGCCCGCGCCGACCTCCTCGATGAGCCCCTCTTCGAGCAACGAGTCGACGATCTCGGAGATGGTCGAGCGCTGTAGCTTCGTGCAGCGCGCAATCTCGGCGCGCGAGATCGGGCCGCGGTCGCGCACGTAGTTGAGCACGATCTGGCGGTTGATTGCGCGCATCGTGCCGAAGTGGGCCGTGCGTATGCTCTTGAGGTCAATACGTCGCATCTTTTGTAGGTTGAAAGTTCAAAGTTCAAAGTTCAAAGTTGGAAGGCATGCTCTTAACTTTGAACTTGCAACTTTGAACTTGCAACTTTGAACTTTGAACTCGGAGGACGCGTCTCACTTGTCCTTGTGGCCGAGACGTTCGGCGCCGCCCTTTATACGTTCGCTGAGTGCTATCACTTCGCGCAGGTCGCGCGCGGCTTTGGCCGTCGAGTCAACGTTAACGACGCCGGGCGATTTGAAACGCGGGTTAGCGACGAAGCTGTCGATACGCTTGCAGAGTCGCGCGAGCGCCTCCCGCAGATGCGCCTCGTCGTACGCGGCGTCGTCGTCCTCGCGCTGCTGCTTCGCGCCGTCGCCCTCCGCGCGCAGCGCGAGGAGGGTCTGCATCCTGACGGAGCGCTTCCTGACTTCGGCCGCCTCGTCGGAGACGCGTCTGTAGTCGAGCGCCGAGCCGGAGGTGGCCGCGCGCGCAAGCTCGTTGCGTATGACCTGCACGCGCTTGAAGTCGCTGTTGAGCTGCTCGGCCGCGGCCTTGACGGTTCTCTCGTCAACGGGCGCTCCGTCTTCGTGGCGGCCGCCGCTTCTGAGCACCATCTGCCGCTGCTGTTCGTCGCGTATGCGCTCGACCGCGGGGTCTACGCGCGGCGTGCCCGAGAGGGGCACGCCCTGCCCCTGCGCCATGCAGAGCGCTTGCAGCGAGAGCAGCAGCGCGGCAGTTGCGAGCGCGCGACGCGTCACGCGGGAGAACAAAAAAGCTTCGCGTTCGAGAGTCACGGCGCACCTCCGACATTCAATTCAAGTCTTCGCGAACTGACGTGAGTATACGCCCGACCTACGCGCCATTTGAACATACGGGCGTCCGGCTTCAGACCCTTATGAAGATGCGTCGGCGGTAGAGTATCGCCAGCACGCCGAGCCAGAATAGCACGGTGCAGACGGCGAACATCAGCGACGCGTTCAGCGGCGAGGCCAAAGGGGCGAAGAGCTTCTCGTATATGAGCGCGAGCAGGTTCGTCTCACGGCCGTCGGCCGTCTTGAACCCGAAGGCATCGACGGCGCGCACGAAAGCCTCCGAGAGGAAGTAGACCGCGAGCGCGTTCGAGCCGAAGATGAGGAAAGGCTTCGCCCAAGCGCGATAGCCCTTGATGTCTATGAGCCAGTAGCAGAGGGCCAACGTCTGCAACGCGAACCCGGCAGTCAAAAGCACGTATGAGCTTGTCCACAGAGCCTTGTTGACCGGGAAGCAGAAGTTCCACGCCCAACCCGCGACCACGCACGCGACCCCCGCGACGAACATCGCCGCGACCTTCTCCACGGGCTCGCGTCGCGTGCGCAGAAGGTGTCCCGTCAGCACGCCCGCGAGCGCCGTCGCTATCGCGGGCACGGTGCTTAAGATTCCTTCCGGGTCGTACAAGGGCTTCCACGTGTGCTTGCCGAGCACGGTGCGGTCAACGTAGGCCGCGAGGTTTCCCGCCATCTCTAAATTCCCCGCCCCGAAGCCCGGCACGGGTATGAGCTTCAACGCGGCCCAGTAGGCCAGGAGCAGCGCGACGGCGATTGCGGCCTGCGCGCGCCAGCGCGTGTTGAGGAAGATGACGGAGGCGAAGAAGTAGCAGACGGCGATGCGTTGAAGCACTCCGGGGATGCGGAAGCCCGCCGCGTCGTTGTAAGGGAAGGCCGTCAGCGCGAGCCCGATTGCGAAGATGATGAGCGCGCGCTTCACGATCTTCACGTAGAGGTCGCGCTTGCTCCCGCCCGACTCCGCACGCCGCCCGAGAGCGAGCGTGATGGAGACTCCGACGATGAAGAGGAAGAAGGGGAAGACCAGGTCGGTCGGAGTCCAGCCGTGCCACGCGGCGTGTTCGAGCGGGCTGTATATCGCCTCCCAACTGCCGGGATTGTTGACCAGAATCATCCCGGCGATGGTGATGCCGCGGAACGCGTCGAGCGAAAGCATGCGCCCCGTGTCCTCAGTCCCCTTGTGCTCACCCGTCAACGCATCACCCATGCGCTTCGCCTCCTCTTCGGAAGGATGAAGGCGGAAGGATGAAGGATGAAAGCCTGGCTGTCAGACACGCGATTCTTTCCGTCAGCACTACCTTCATCCCTCATCCTTCCGCCTTCATCCTTTAATTGATGCACTCGCCGACAATCGCGTGCAACTCTTCGACGAGCGTGCGCGCCTCCTCTTCGGTCTCCGCCTCCGCGACGAGTCGCACGATTGGTTCCGTGTTCGAGCCGCGCACGAGGAACCAGCCCGTGCCCGTCGAGACCTTCACGCCGTCGCGATTGTCCTGCGGCCTGTCGGCGTAGGCCGCGCGCACAGTCTTCAAGACCCGCCCGATTCTGTCCGAGCGGCACGCGAGCTTCTCCTTCACCATGTGCGCGCGCGGAAGCGCGGCCGTCAACTCCGAGACGGCACGATTCGTGTCCGCGAGCAGGTGCAGGACGAGCGCCATGCCGACCAGACTGTCGCGCGCGAAGTTTATGCGCGGGTATATGACGCCGCCGTTTCCCTCGCCGCCGATGACCGCGCCGACGCGGCGCATCTCCTCCGTCACGTTCGCCTCGCCGATCTTCGAGCGGTAGATGGGAGACTCGTATTCACGCGCGACCGTGTCGAGCACAGTTGTCGTCGCGAGGTTCGCGACGACCGCGCCGCGCTCCTTCGCGAGCACTTGCCGCGCCGCGAGCACGAGCGTGTACTCCTCGCCCAGAGGCTCGCCGCGCTCGTCAACGACCGCGAGGCGGTCTGCGTCCATGTCCTGCGCGAACCCAACGTCCGCGCCCGACGCGCGCACGGCCTCGCACAGCGCGCCGAGATTCTCCGGCACGGGCTCCGCGCCGCGCGGGAACGTGCCGTCGGGCACGGCGTTGATTGCTATGACCTCCGCGCCGAGCGCTTCCAGCAGTCGCGGCGCGACGACCGAGCCAGCACCGTTGCAGCAGTCAACGGCGACGCGAAGCTTACGCGCGCCCGCGGGCAGAGGCCCGAGCGCGTCGAGCACCGCTTTGACGTGCGTGTCTAACGCGCCCGTCTCGCGCTCCACCGAGCGCATCAACGCGCCGCGCACCTTCACGTACTCGCCCTGATGATAGATGTCTAAGAGCTGTCGCGCCTGCGCGCCCGCGAGGAAGAGACCCGAAGAGTTTATGAACTTGAGCGCGTTCCACTCCGCCGGGTTGTGGCTCGCCGTGATTGCGATTCCGCCGCGCGCGCCTCGCCCGCGCACGAGCAACTGAACGGTCGGCACGGGGCACACGTCGAGGTCTAAGACTCTGCACCCGGAGGAGAGCAGCCCGGCGACGACCGATTGCCGAACCATCTCGCCCGACGTGCGCGTGTCGCGGCCGATGACGATTGTGCCCGGCCCCACGAACGTGCCGAACGCCTGCGTGAAGCGCGTCAGAAGCGTCGGCGTCAAAGACTCGCCCACGACGCCGCGCACGCCCGAGATGCTTATCTTCAGTGTCGGTATTGCTCTCATAAGAGCACTCAGCATTCACCGGTCAGCTTTCAGCTTTACGCCTCGCCGCCGCATGAAGTATTTCGATGGGTCGCCCGCCCTTCCAAAGTTTTAAGCTGAAAGCCGACCGCTGAATGCTGACAGCTTAAAAATTACACGGCGACGCGAGCGCCGGTCGAGGCGCGGGCACGGTGTCGCGGAAGTTGACGCCCATGCGTCGAAGCGTCGCGACGCGCGATTCGACTTCGTCGGGCGTGAGCGCGGAGCCCGCCTCGTGGAAGACCCAGTCGATGTCCTCGCTGTAGCTGCGCTCGCCCTGCTCCTTCCGCATGCCGTCGCGTATGAACCAGAGGTTGAAGTTTACCGACATCAGAGACTCTGGATAGAAGCGGTCTGCGTGGTCCGCGAGTTGTTTGCCGTCAACGAAATATTTGACGTGACCGGACGCGACCTGCGTGACGAGCGTGTGCCAGCCCGCGCGGCTCCCCGCCCACGTGTCGAAGACGTTGTCCTTCTTCCAGTTCGGCTCGGGGTAGAAGGTCTCCCACGTCGTCGCGTACAGAGTCGGCCCCGCGATGCCCCAACCGCCGTTCGGCAGGTACTCGAAATCAAGCTCGCTGTAGTCCATGTCCCAGGGTGCTTTCAAGGGACTGATGGCGTAGAAGCTCTCGACCAACTGGTCGCCGCCCGGCCCCGCGTTGGGCGCGTCGTAGAAGCGCACGCGCGCGGCGTATGTGCCTTCGAGGTACTTGCGCTGGTGGCAGACCTGCGTCTGGTTCGTGGGCGCGCCGTCGCCGCTCGTCTTCGAGGTCATGCGCAGCACGCGGTTGCGCGGCGTCGCGTCGTCCTTAACAAACGTGACGCCTTCGCTCCACCAGACGGCACCGGGCACGCCCGGCCAACCTTCGGCCGTACGGACTATCCAGCCGTGTCTCTGAAGCTGCGCGCGGCTCGAATAGCTGAAGTCGTCGAACAGCACGCGCGCGGCCGTCGGCGCGGGCCTGCGCTGCGCCTGTGTGTCGAGCGCCGCCGCGAAGATGAGCACGACGGCGCACGCCGCGGTCGTTAACGTCGAGACTTTTCTCAATGCTTCGCTCCGTTTTAGTTTCAAGCTC
>JBJMGR010000150.1:0-5643 GCA_045807805.1 Pyrinomonadaceae bacterium
AGCGTCGTGCTCCTCCTCGACACGAGCGCGAGCACTACGTCAGAGAAGATGCGGCAGGTTCAGGAGGCCGCCGTCACCTTCATCAACAACCTGCAAGAGGGCGACCGCGTCAAGGTCGTCTCCTTCGACGACACCGTGCGTGAGCTTTGCGACTTCACGGGCGACCACGCCACGTTAGCCTCCGCGATACGCGCGACGCGACCGGGCAAGGGCACGCAACTCTATGACGCTTTCGACCTCGCCTTCCGCTCGCTCCGACGCCTGAAGGGGCGCAAGGCCATCGTGATGCTCACCGACGGAGTTGACTGGCACAGCGACCGTCGCACCTACGCCGACAACCGGCGCGCGATAGAGGAGTCGGACGTGGTCGTCTACCCCGTGCGCTTCGACACGCGCGCGGAGACCGAACAGCTCGCACGACGACAGCAGCAGCAGGGCGGCCAGTCCGTTGACCTCGGCACGATCTTCGGCGGCAAGATTCCGGGTCTGCCCGGCGGCACCGTCATAGGAGGCACGCGCGGCGGCCGCACGACCACGGGCACGCGCGACGGCGGCGGCGGCGACCCCTCGCGCGACGCGAGCCGAGGCGGCGGCCCCGGTAACGGCACAGGCTCGATGCCCGGCACAGTCTCGCGCACGCCCGACGAGCGCGAAGACGAGTCGATCACTTCGCTTATGGATCGCATCTACAAGCTCGCCGACGACTACCTCAACGAGATGGCGAACACCTCCGGCGGCCGCCTCGTGCGCGCCGACACGAACGCCATGCTCCCGCGCGCCTTCCAGCAGATAGCCGAAGAGCTTCGCACGCAGTACAGCATCGGCTACTACCCGACCAACCCCGAACGCTCCGGCAAGTATCGCAAGATACGCGTCCGCACCACGCGCAAAGACGTTGCTGTCCGCACGCGTCCCGGCTACCTCAAATAAAGCTTTCAACTTCGGGCTTCGGACTTTAAACTCCGAAGCATCTTATGCGTTTGTGGCTCTCGAAGACTTCGGACGTGCCTCTGCGCGAGCAGCTCGTGCGGCAGGTGATGCTCGGCGTCGTGAGCGACGACCTGAAGCCGGGGCAGCGTCTCCCTTCGACGCGCGAGCTTGCGCGGCGCTTTCGCATACACTCGAACACGGTGAGCGCCGCCTACAGAGACCTTGAGCGCGCGGGCTGGCTTGAGATGAGGAAGGGGAGCGGCGTCTACGTGCGCCAACTCGGCGGAGACGTTTCGACGGGCGACGCGCCGCTCGACTCGCGGCTCGAACTCGACCGGCTCATCTCCGCCTTCTTCACGCTCGCGCGCGGACAGGGCTTCTCGCTCGCGGAGGTGCAGGCGCGCCTGCGTCACTGGCTCGCGCGACAGCCGCCCGACCACTTTCTCGTCGTCGAGCCCGACGAGCACCTGCGCGAAATCCTGCTCGCGGAGATCGCCGACGCGACAGGCTTCCCCGCGCGCGGCATCGGCTACGAAGAGTGCGCCGACGAAGCGAGGCTCGCGGGCGCGAGCGTCGTCGCGCTCTACAGCAAGGCCGATGAGGTTCGACGCGCTCTGCACGCGGGCGCGTCCGTCATCTTCCTCCACACAAGCTCCGTCCCCGAAGCGCTCAAAGGTGAGCGCGTGCCCGAGCCCGACGCGCTCGTCTCCGTAGTCTCGCGCTGGCCCGCCTTTCTGGAATGGGCGCACGTGTTTCTGACGGCCGCCGGAGTCGAGTCGGACGCGCTCGACCTTCGCGACGCGCGCGAAGAGGGTTGGGAGCGCGGCCTTCGTTCGAGCGCATACGTCATCACGGACGCGCTCACCGCACGCCGGATGCCAGCGGGAGTCGAGGCGCGCGTCTATCGCGTCGTCGCGGAATCTTCGCTCGAAGAGCTGCGCGGCTTCGTCGAAAAGTTCCTGACGGCCTCTTGAAGAAAAGGATGAAGGCGGAAGGATGAAGGATGAAGGGAAGGCTTCAACAGCTTTCACTGCATCCTTCATCCTTCCGCCTTCATCCTTCCGAAGCATCCCATTCCGCGCCCGTTTGAACTATCATACGTGCGTCCGCAATGGGCACTCCGCCGAGAGCGCCCGCGCATACTCCGACCCCTTCCGGAGAACTTATGGCCGAAGACACGCCCTCGCGCGAGCTGCTCGAAAACATTGTCGAGCGGCTCGACCACCTCGAACGGATTTTGCAGACGCAGACCGCGCGCATCTACGCCGTCGAGCAGAGGCTCGGGTTCGAGCCGCGCCCGCGACCACGACCGCTCGGCATCGAACAGGCCGAGCGCGACGAGCCCGCGACGCAACAGCGCACGCCGCACGACGACGCGGGCGCTGCTCCGCGGACTCCGCGCGACGCGGGGCCGACGCATACAGAGGCGGGCGCGGGCGATGCGAGCGCGCCTCCTTTCGAGCCGCGCGCTACGGGGCCGCGTCAGCAGCAGCAGCAGCGCGATACGGAGCGGGGAGGGTTCGCATACGAGACTCAACGCGCGCGGTCTGAACGGCGGGAAGCGCCGCCGCAGTCTTCGCCGTCTCCGCCGCGCGCGCGCGCGCCGAAGCGCGACATCGAATCGGTGATAGGCGGGAGCATCTTCGCGTGGGTCGGCATTATCGCGGGCGTGGTCGCCGTGGGCTTCTTCCTCAAGGAGGCATTCGAGCGAGACTGGATAGGCCCCGGCGCGCGCGTCTCGCTCGGCGCTTTGGCCGGCCTCGCGCTGCTCGGATTGGGCGAGCGCCTGCGCGCGCGCGGTATGCGCCCGTACGCCTTCGTGCTCTCGGGCGGGGGCGTGCTCATTCTCTACCTTTCGATCTACGCCTCTTACACTTTCTATCAACTGCTCGGGCAGCCCGTCGCGTTCCTCTCGATGACGCTGGTGACGGCGCTCGCCGTGCTGCTCGCCGTGCGTCTGGACGCGCTCGCCATCGCGATACTCGGGCTCGTCGGCGGCTTCCTGACGCCCGTGCTCATCTCGTCGAATCAAGACAAAGAGGTCGCGCTCTTTACCTACGTCGCGCTGCTCGATGCGGGCGTGCTCGCCGTCGGATACTTCAAGCGCTGGCGCTCGCTCGACTTCCTCTCGTTCACCGCGACGGTCTTGATGTCGCTCGGCTGGGCCGCGAAGTTCTACGGCCCCGAGAAGCTCTGGACGACGCTTGCCTTCTTCAGCGTCTTCTTCGTCCTCTACGCACTGCTCGCGGTCTTCCACAACGTGCTGCCGCGAAGGCGCTCGCGCTGGTTCGACGTGGCGCTCCTCGCCTGGAACGCGACGCTCTACTTCGGCTTCAGCTACCTCATGCTCGTGGACGCGGGCTACTCCCCGGCCGCGCCCGCCGCGCACGCGCTCGCGCTCTCGGCATTCTTCACGGGCCTCTTCTACTTCGCCTGGAGCCGCTGCCGCGAAGATCGCCTGCTCACGTACGGCTACGTGGGCGCGGCCGTCACCTGCTTCACAGCGGCCGTGGCGATTCAGCTTGAGCTGTACTGGGTGACGACCGTGTGGGCGGTCGAGGGCTTGGCGCTGACGTGGGTTGGCCTGCGTTCGGGCGAGAGGTCTGCGCGGCGCTACGCGCTCGTGATCTTCACGGCCGCAGTGCTCCACTGGCTCACGTTCGACATGCAGGCGTCGGCCTTCGCAGCGGGCACGGACTTCGTGCCGCTGCTCAACCCGCGCGCTCGCTCGTGCGCCGTGCTCGTCGCGTCGCTGCTCCTCGGCGCGTGGCTCTACAGGCGTGCGCGCGGCCCGGCGAAAGAGGCGGGGGGCGGCGTCGGGGCAAGCGTGCTCGCCGAAGAGGAGCGCGAGTCCGTGGCCGCGACGCTTTCGCTCGCGGCGAATGGGCTCGCCGTCGCGCTGCTCTCGCTCGACCTGAGCGACTACTTCGACTGGCGCAAGTCACAGGCTGACGGGTTCGGCGCGGCTCGCGCGGAGAACGCGCGCCAGTTCTCGCTCACGGCCCTCTGGTCTGTCTACGGCGCGGGGCTCATCGCGTACGGCGTGCGACGCGGCTCGCGCGCTCTGCGCTACGCGGGCTTCGCGCTCCTCATCGCGACGACGATAAAAGTCTTCGCGCTCGACCTGCGCTTCTACGACTCGGTCTGGCACGTGCCCATCTTCAACCAGACCTTCATGGCCTTCGCGCTCCTCGTCGCGGGATACGCGTTCGCGATACGTCTATACGTGCGCGAGCCTACTCTGGGCGACGAGCGTTCGGCCGTGCCCGTGCTCGTCGTGATCGCGAACGTGCTGATGCTCGTCGCGCTGAGCGCGGAGGCGGCCGGGTACTTCGACTCGGGCGCGGCGGCGGGCGGCATGGACGCGGCGCGCATACGCGACCTCGAACTCGCGAAGCAGCTCTCGCTCTCCGTCATCTGGGCCTTGTACGGCGCGGGGCTTCTGCTCGCGGGCAGCACTTGGCGCGTGCGACTGCTGCGCCTGATGGGGCTCGGGCTGCTCTCACTCACGGCGCTGAAGGTCTTCTTCTGGGACTTGTCTTCGCTCGACCGCGTCTACCGCATCGTCTCCTTCATCGTCCTCGGCGCGATACTCCTCGCCGTCTCCTATCTCTACCAGAGGAGCCAGCAGCGAGCGACCGCGGCCGAAGGCGGCGACGCCGCGCCCGAGACGAGCGAGAATGCCGGGTGAGTGCGACCGTTCAAGAAGAGTTGGTCGAGCGTGTGCGGCGCGAAGGCTTCGCGGTCGTGCCCGGCGTGCTGGACGAGCGGACTGTTTCGTCGTTCGAGGAGAGTCTTGAAGCGGTCGAGGGCGGCGAGGGCGTGCTGCGGCGCGGCGGCGTCTACGCGATTCGCAATCTGCTAGAGGTCTTGCCGGCGGCGCGCGCTCTGGCGCGCTCTTCGGCGGTGCGTGCGCTGGTCGAGCCCGTCCTCGGCGCTGACTGCTTCCCAGTGCGCGGCGTCCTCTTTGACAAGACTCCGGCCGCGCCTTGGAAGGTCGCGTGGCATCAAGACCTGACCGTCGCCGTGCGTGAGCGCGTCGAGGCGGAAGGGTTCGGGCCGTGGTCAATCAAGGCGGGCGTCATGCACGTGCAGCCGCCCGCGCGCGTGCTCGAAAGCGTGCTCGCCGTGCGTCTGCACCTCGACGACTGCGACGAGTCGAACGGCCCGCTCAAAGTCCTGCCCGGCTCGCACCTCTCAGGCCGACTCGACGCGGAAGAGATAGCTCATTGGCGCGAGCATGTGCGCCCCTCGACCTGCGTCGTCCCGCGCGGCGGCGCAGTCCTCATGAGACCGCTGCTGCTCCACTCCTCGTCCGCCCCGCGCCTCCCGCGCCGCCGCCGTGTCATCCACCTCGAATTCGCCGCCCATCCGCTACCTCACGGCCTCGAATGGCATACCGTCGCGCTTTAGCGAAGCGACTGACCTTGAGCGCCGAGGTCTATGTGTTTAGGAGCAGCCGTATCCTCTCGGCCACGCGCTGACCAAGCCTTTCGAGTTGCTTCGCCGCGTCCCGCCGGGTCGTCTTATCCTTAACCCAACCTTCAAGCGGGCCGACCAGTTCGGGCACAACCTCGCTGGCGAACCCTTCGCCGAGCAGCGACTTGGCGAGGGCCTTCCCGATAGAGGCTCCGAGCGTGATGATGAGAAACTCGGCGAGAAGCATACCGAACCTCCGACGGCGAGAATGAGGCGACCGGAAGAAGCGTAGAG
>JBJMGR010000151.1:0-9664 GCA_045807805.1 Pyrinomonadaceae bacterium
ACGCCGCAACGTCTCCGAAAGCCGCGACCCTGTAGCCGCCCCGAAGCACGGCAAGAAGGGCGAGCGCGACGAAGAGTCGCAACGTGAAGAGCGGCGCGCACGCCGCGACGACGACGACCAACCCGTTCGCGCCGACGACTCTGGCGACGACCGCCGCGAAGCCCGCCGCGTCGGCGTAATCACATACCGCTCTCGCCGCGCACGCCGCGACAACTACGGCAACGCCGACCGCCTCCGCCGAATCTTTGAAGGACAACCGTAAGAGAAATAGAGTTTCAAGTTGAAAGTTCAAAGTTAAGAGCACGCTCGCTGCCTTTAACTTTGAACTTCCAACTTGAAACTTGAAACTCTATTATCGTCTCGTGAAGCGCGAGCGCGTGGACAGGCTGCTTGTGGAGCGGGGCTTGGCCCCGACGCGTACGCGCGCGCAGGCGCTCGTGATGGCGGGGCTCGTGCTCGTCGGCGAACGCCGCGTCGAGAAGCCTTCGGAGTCGGTCGCGTCCGACGCGCCTCTGCGCGTGCGCGGCGCTGATGACCCGGCGGCGCGATACGTCGGGCGCGGCGGGCTGAAGATGGAGCGGGCGCTCCAAGAGTTCGGGATTGACCCGACGGACTTCACCTGTCTCGACGTTGGGGCCTCGACGGGCGGCTTCACCGACTGCCTTCTTCAACACGGCGCGCGCCGCGTCGTCGCCATAGACGTTGGACATAATCAGATAGACTGGCGTCTGCGCACGGACGCGCGCGTAGAGGTTCGCGAAGGCGTGAACGCGCGCCACCTCTCGCCGCAAGACTTCGAGGAGTCTTTCGACCTCGTCGTGGTTGACGTATCATTCATCTCCGCGACGAAAGTCCTGCCCGCGCTTGTGCCGCTCTTGAAGGAGGGCGGGCGGGCCGTCGTCCTCGTCAAGCCGCAGTTTGAAGTAGGCCGTGGTGAAGTCGGCAAGGGCGGAATCGTACGCGACCCCGCGCAGCACGCGCGCGTAGTCGAAGAGGTGAACGCCTCCGCTCGCGCGCTCGGCCTGCTGTTGCGCGGCGTCACGGACTCGCCTATCAAAGGCGCTGACGGCAACCGCGAATTCCTCGCGCTCTACGAGAAGAGTTGAAGGTTCAAAGTTGAAGGTTCAAAGTTCAAATCCTTGAAGGTTCGAGGTCTATGAGAAGGCTCTCCGAGAAAGAGGCGCTCGCGCGTTTGCAGCGGAGCAAGGCCGCGTTTCAGACGCACGTCAAGCTCAACTTCGAGCACAGGGCATTGGACTGCCGCGCCTGTCCGACTCCCGGCGTCTGCTGCACGGACGCGCACTTCGTGAACGTACACATCACGCGGCTCGAAGCCGTCGCCGTGCGCGAGACGATAGAGCGCACGCCGCGTCTCACTGACGAAGAGCGTCGCGCCGTCTACACGCGCGCGCGCGAGGGGGTCGAGCGTTACGGCCTGACGGCTTCGGGCGACACGTTCGCGCAGACCTACTCGTGCCCGCTCTTCGTCAAAGATGTGGGCTGCCTCGTACACCGCCGCGCGAAGCCCGCGCCCTGCATACAGCACGCTTGCTACGACGACTGGCTGGACGTTCCGCCGCCCGCCTCGCAGTGGCGCGAGGAGCGGCGCGTCGAGCAGTTGAACACGGAGGTCTACGGCGCGGCTTGGGGCTGGCTGCCCCTGCCCATCTGGCTCACGCTCGTTGACCCCGACTCGGACGGCGCCGAACTCCGTAGGCTCACGCGCGTCTGGGAGTCTCGACGCACGGCCGGACACGGCGGCGACGCGCGACGCCTGCGCGAACCCGAAGTCGCGCGCCGCGCGGCGCTCAAGAACAGAACTTTGCCGGTGCTGCGCTCGTAACTCCGGACGGGTGCCGCCCGGCCGCCCCTTTAAAGAGAGACACAAAGAGACGCACGGAGGAGACGGGATGTACTGCCAGCACTGCGGCGCGGAATCAACGCAAGGTCTGAACTACTGCAACCGCTGCGGCGGCCAGATGGGTGCGCTCGCTCAAGGCCCGCCGCGTGAAGTAGGCCAGGCGCTCCCGACGGGCACCGTGCGTGCCGTCGGCTTCTCGCTCATCGCGGTCGTGGTATTCGGCCTCGGGCTTATGGTCGCGTTGATGTCGGAGCTTGTGCACAGCGGCGTGCGCCCCGAGCCGCTCGTCATGATAATGATGTGCGGCTCGCTGACCATACTCGCGAGCGTCTTCATGCTGACGCGCTTCTGGATGCGAATGCTCTCGGGCGGCAAGTCCGCGCCCGACGACGCGCAGCGCCTCTACGCACCGCCCACTCACACAAACGAACTCGGCCCGCAACGCTTCGGCGGCGCGCTCCACGACGCACCCGTCTCAAGCGTCACCGAACACACCACCCGCACGCTCGAACACGCAAAGAGGAGATGATAAGTGATGAGTGATGAGTGATAAGGAAAAGCTGCGGCCGTTCCTTCTCATCACTCATCACTCATCATTCATCACTCCGTAATTCCCCTTGACCCTCCGCGAGGCGCGCGGCTATCATCCGCGCAAGTTTTCCGCGCCACTCAGAGTCATTCGCAAATTCGGCCCCCCGTCCGCGCTTATGGAGAAGCTCAGCGTCCGACGCGTAGGCGTACTCGTCAAGCCCAACCAGCCGGAGGCACTCGAAACCATCTGCCGGCTCGCGTCGTGGTGCGCGTCGAAGGGAGTGACGGTCGTCGGCGGCCCGCGCCTTGAGCGTGAGCGCGAGCGCGTCGAGGCGGAGACGGGCTGCGCGGTCGAGGCCGTGCCACACGCGGAGCTTGTGCGCGGCGTAGACCTCATCGTCGTGCTCGGCGGCGACGGCACGATGATAGGCGCGGCGCGAATGGTGGGCGACGCGGGCACGCCAGTGCTCGGCGTCAACTTCGGTACACTCGGCTACCTCGCGGAGTTCACGGTCGAGGACATGACCGGCGCGCTCGAAGCGGTGTTGGAGGGCGACTACACGCTCGACCGCCGCCTCATGCTCTCGGCCACCGTCACGCGCGGCGGCGGCGAGCAGTTGATGCACGACCGCGTTTTGAACGATGTGGTCATATCGAAGTCCGCGCTCGCGCGCATCATCGAGATAGAGACGTGGGTGGACAAGAAGTTCGTCAACCGCTTCCGGGCCGACGGGCTCATCGTCTCGACGCCGACGGGCTCGACGGCCTACAACCTCTCGGCGGGCGGCCCGATAATTTATCCTTCGATGAACGCCGTCGTCGTGACGCCTATCTGCCCGCACACGCTCTCGAACCGCCCGTTGGTCGTTCCCGACGACGTTGACTTCGAGCTGGTGCTGAAGACGCCGCGCGAAGAGGTGGCGCTGACGCTCGACGGGCAGGTCGGCATGCCGCTCGAATACGACGACCGCGTCACGGTGCGCAAGAGCCGCACGACCTTCAACCTGATTCAGGCGCACACGCGCAACTACTTCGACGTTCTTCGCAACAAGCTCAAATGGGGGAGGTGAGAATAGTGATGAGTGATGAGTGATAAGTGATAAGAGAGAACTCAACGCTCTTTCTCATCACTCATCACTCATCACTCATCACTTCCCGAAATGTCTGACGAAAACAGGGACGGTTTAGAGAGCGCGGCGCGGGAGACGCGGCGGAGGCAGTGGTGGAGGCTGTCGCTGACGGCATGGATAATGATCGGGCTCGTGGCGGGCGGCGTGCTCGGGTACGTGAAGCCCGATTGGGGCAACGCGGTCTTCTTCCTGCGCGACATCTTCCTGAACCTCATCAAGTCCATCATCGCGCCGCTCGTCTTCTCGACGCTCGTCGTGGGCGTCGCGGGCGGCGGCGACCTCAAGAAGGTCGGGCGCATGGGCGCGAAGGCGCTGCTCTACTTCGAGGTCGTCACGACGGCCGCGCTCTTCATCGGCCTGGCGGTCGTCAACTTCATCAAGCCCGGACAGGGCGTGCAGCTCGTCGCGTCGAGCACGGAGATAGCCACGAAGATTGGCGAGAACCACCCGAAGACGTTCGTCGAGACGCTCGTACACATCTTCCCCTCTTCAATCGTGGACTCGATGGTGCGCGGCGACGTTCTACAGATAGTCGCCTTCTCCGTGCTCTTCGCGATGGCCGTCTCCGCGATGGGCGAGAGGGGGCGGCCGATACTTCGCGCGTGCGAGAGCCTCTCGCAGATAATGTTCAAGTTCACGAGCTACGTGATGATGTTCGCGCCCATCGGCGTCGGCGCGGCGATGGCGCACACCGTCGCGACTCAAGGGTTGGGCGTGCTCAAGAACCTCGGACTGCTCATCGGCTCGCTCTACCTCGCGCTCGTCCTCTTCGTCGTCGTGGTTCTCGGCGCGGTCGCGCTCATCGCGCGCGTCCCCATCAGGAAGTTCATAAAGGCCGTGCGCGAGCCCGCGACCATCGCGTTCGTGACGACGAGCAGCGAGTCTGCTCTGCCGAAGGCGATGGAGGTGATGGAGCGTCTCGGCGTCCCGCCGCGTATCGTCGGCTTCGTGATGCCGACGGGCTACAGCTTCAACCTCGACGGGACGACGCTCTATCTCGCGATGGCCTCGGTCTTCGTCGCGCAGGCGGCGGAAGGCTCCGGCTTCCCCCACCTCGACTTCGGCCAGCAGATTGTGATGATGCTGACGCTGATGCTCACGTCCAAAGGCGTCGCGGCCGTGCCGCGCGCGTCGCTCGTCATACTGCTCGCCACCTTGAACTCGTTCGTCCCCGGCTGGGGGCCGCTCGGCGTCGCGGTCATCTTCGGCGTTGACGAGTTGATGGACATGGGCCGCACTTGCATCAACGTCGTCGGCAACTGCCTCGCGACCATCGTCGTCGCGCGGTGGGAGGGCGAGTTCGACGACGAGCGAGCCGCAGTCTTTGGCACGCCCGAGGAGATTACCTACGACCTCGGGCACGGCGAGCCCGCCTTCGCGCAGGCCGCGAAGATGGGCGATTGAAAGAGGGCAAAAGTAAAAAGGCGGAGGGCAAAAATGAGGACGAAAAACGGCGCGGCCCCGTCAACGATTGATGAGGGCCGCGCTGTGCTCCGCCTTAACTTTTGCCTTTTTAATTTTACCTTTTGCCTTTTCTTGATACTCCCGTAAAACTTCCGACAGTCTTCTGGCGGAAGCTGACGGCTCCCGTCGGAAGGCGTCAGTCTCTCTTTTGCGGCCGTCGCGTTAGCCCTTTCGCCCGAGCGCGCCGCGAGCCTTCAGGGACGTGGTTTCAAAGAGCCGAGGCAAGCGAGAATGATTCTACCCATCGGCGACGACAACACAGGGCGCGCGACGACTCCTCTCGTCAACTACGTACTCATCGCCGCGAACATACTCGTCTTCGTCCTCTTTCAGGGCCTCGGCTCCGACAACAACCGTTTCACGTACGCGTGGGCGACCGTGCCGCAGGAGATAGCCTCGGGGCGCGACGTGGTGACGCCCGACCGCACGGTGCGCGTAGAGCCGACGGGCCAGCGCCTACGCATTCCGGGACTTCAACCGACGCCCGGCAGCGTCTACCTCACGCTGCTCATCTCGATGTTCATGCACGGCGGATGGGCGCATCTGGGCGGCAACATGCTCTTCCTTTGGATATTCGGCGACAACATAGAAGACCGTCTCGGCCATCTTCGTTACCTGCTCTTCTATCTAATCTGCGGCGTGCTCGCGTCGCTGGCGCACGTCTTCGCGACCGTCGCGCTCGCGCACAACGCTTCGGAGACGCTCGTCCCGAGCCTCGGCGCGTCGGGCGCTATCTCGGGCGTGCTCGGCGGCTACGTGCTCCTCTACCCGCGTAACCGCGTCCACGTACTCATCTTCCGAATATTCACGACCGTGCCCGCGTACGTCGCGCTCGGGCTCTGGTTCCTGTTCCAGTTCCTAAGCGGGCTTAACGTATTCGGACGCGGCGCGCAGGAGGGCGGCGTCGCATACGCGGCGCACATCGGCGGCTTCATCGCGGGGCTCGCGCTCGTGAAGCTGTTCGCGGCGGGGCGTCCCGCGTCGTCCGCGCCGACCGCGCGCGCGCGTTGGGGCGGCGGCGACTACTGAAGAAGTTTTACGCGAGGGAAGGAGTTAAGAACATGACAAGCACTGAGCAGGTCGTCTCGACTCTGAACAGCCTGATAGAGACGTGCCGCGACGGGCAGGAGGGTTTCAAGACGGCCGCCGAGGGCGTCAACAGCGCGGAGCTGAAGCAACTCTTCTACTCCTACTCGCAGCAGCGCGCGGGCTTCGCGGGCGAGTTGCAGGACGAGGTGCGGCGACTCGGCGGCGAGCCCGCGGAGACGGGCAGCGTGACCGCGTCGCTGCACCGCGGATGGATGGACATAAAGGCGGCCGTGACCGGAGGCGAAGAGTCCTCCGTCCTCGCCGAGTGCGAGCGCGGAGAGGACGCCGCGATGTCGAACTACCGCGCGGCATTCAACGCGGACATGCCCGCGAACGTACGCCAGATAGTCGAGCGGCAGTTCGCCGAGATAAAGGAGGCGCACAACCGCATACGCAACCTCGACAGGGCCGCGGGCGCGGGCGCTTGACGCTTTGAAACAGACGGGCGGGCACGCCCTGCCTAGTGCGCGCCCGCGACTCAGACGACGACATCTCTTTACGCGGGACGCGCGGCGCTTTTCTCGACCGCCGCACGAAGCCCGCGTCAACACTTCTTTTTCAGGCAGACGAGAACTGCAAGGGGGGAGATAGTTATGAGCAAGAGCAGTTGGAGCGGCGCGGCACTACTGATAGCCGCGGCGTGCATGGCGCTGGCGGTGGCCGCGGCCGAGGTGAGGACGGGGACGCAGAACGCGAACTCAGGCTCGACGCAGAACGACAACGGCATGAGCCACGGCTCGGGCCGTATGACTTCCGACATGAAGTTCACGATGGAGGCCGCGATGGGCGGCATGGAGGAGGTGCAGCTCGGCCAGGTAGCGGCGCAGAAGGGCGCGAGCGACGAGGTGCGGCAGTTCGGGCAGCACATGGTTGACGACCACACGAAGGCCAACCAGGACTTGATGCAGGTCGCATCCGGCAAGAGCTGGACGCTGCCGACCGGGCTCGACGCGAAGCATCAGGCGGACGTGCAGAGGCTCTCGGCGATGTCGGGCGAGGCGTTCGACCGCGAGTACGTCAAGATGATGGTCAAGGATCACAGGAAGGACGTGGCCGACTTCCAGAAGGAGTCAACGCGCGGCGCGGACGCGGACGTAAAGAGTTTCGCCACGCGCACGCTGCCGACGCTGCAAGAGCACCTGCAAATGATCCAGCGCATCGACGCCAAGATGAGACTGCGCAAGAGCGGCAACCTGAAGAACATGAACTCGAACTCGAACATGAACATGAACTCGAACTCGAACTCGAACATGTAAGAAAGACAAAAGGTAAAAGGCAAAAGTGAGGATGCGGTGCGCGCGAAGAGATTATATTCAACTTCGCGGGGCACCGCCTCACTTTTGCCTTTTACCTTTTGTCTTCCGTCGAAGGCGGCTACTTCTTGTCCACGATGTCGCCCTTGAGGCTTGAGACGAACGCCAGCAGATCTTTCTTCTCCTGCTCGCCGACCTTGAACTTGTCGAGCGTGGCGACGAGGTGTTTGGCCGCCGCGTCCCAATCGGCGTCCGTGATGCCGATCCCGGCGTGCGAGTCCTTCATCGTGCGCCCCGTGTAGACGCACGGGCCGCCCGCCGCCGCGCAGAACTGGTCTACGATGTGCTGGCGTATGCGCTTCTTCGAGTCGATGCTGTGGCCCACGAAGAAGCGCTCAAACTGCTTGTCCGCGACGAGGCGTCCGACGAAGTCGTCCACGACCGCCGCAATCGCGTTGTAGCCGCCGAGCCGGTCGTACAGCGACCTCTTCATCATCCCGTCCTGCGCCCTCGAAGCGCCCGCGAGCGCGAGCACGAGAGTCAGGGACGCGAGCACACTCTTCAAAGCGGTTCTTCGCACGTTCATAAGCTCCTCCTAAAAATTGTGACGAGTTTGAGATTGCCGCTTGTTCTGAACTCCCGCGCGGGGCTTCGTACGTGTATACGCGCGCGCGCACGGAAACGGATTCGCGGTTGATGCGGCGCGCGCGCGTCGGTTAAGATTCGTTGAAAGATTTAGGAGTAACACGAATGGCAACGACAGAGGCGGGGCTCCCGCCCGCGAACCAGCAGGGCTTAGAGATACGCCCCACGCCGCGCGACGAGATGCGGCTCTACCCGCTCGACACTTTCCCGTACGACTACGTCGGGCGCGAGATAAGAATTCGCTTCGAGCTGCCCGAGTTCACGTGCGTCTGCCCGTTCTCGGACTTCCCCGACTTCGCGACGCTCCGGCTCGAATACGTCCCCAACGAGCGCTGCGTCGAACTCAAGAGCCTCAAGCTCTACATAAACTCGTTCCGCGAAGTGAAGATATTCCACGAGCACGTCGTCAACGTCATTCTCGAAGACTTCGTCGCGGCCTGCGACCCCGTAGAAGTCCAGCTCGAAGGCGACTTCAACGTACGCGGCAACATCAAGACGACCGTGCGGGCGAGCTACAGGAAGGAAGGCAGTAAGCAGTAGTCGGAAGGCAGTCAAAGGCAACCGGCCTCTCGACTGCCTTCTCTGATTTACACGCGCCGAGGCACGCGGTTGTTTTGACTGCCTTCCGCCTACTGGCTTCTGCCTACTTAAATCATGTCCACCGTCATCATCATCGCCGCTGCGCTCGTGGGCTTCTGGCTCTTCTTCTTCGTTTTGAAGCGCGTGCTGCGCATGGCAATAAGGCTTGCCTTCGTCGGCGCGCTGCTTCTGGCGCTACTCGCGGGCGCGGTCGCGTGGTGGTGGTACGCGCCTTCGCAGGGCTCGACGCCGGGCCGGAACAGTAACGCTGCGGCGCGCCCCGCGCGCACGGCGAGATAAGGGCGGGCATGGGGGATTCGGAATCGGACGCGGGCGGGCGTCTCGACGAACACGCAGCGGAGGCGCGACGCGTCGAGTCCGAGCCTCGGCTCTGGCGGCGTCTCCTGCGTCTGCCGCGCAACGTCTTCTCGATAAGCCTCGTCAGCCTCTTCAACGACGCTTCGAGCGAGATAATCTACCCCGTCCTGCCGCTCTTCCTCGCGCTCACGCTCGGAGCCACGCGCGCGCAGATAGGTCTCATAGAGGGCGCGGCCGAGTCGCTCTCGGGCTTCCTCAAACTCTTCTCCGGCTACTTCAGCGACCGCCGAGGGCGACGCAAAGGGATGGTCGTCTTCGGCTACGGCCTCGCGTCCATCGCCCGCCCGCTCATAGGTCTTGCGACACACTGGCCGCAGGTCTTCGCCATACGCATGGCTGACCGCTTCGGCAAGGGCGTGCGCAGCGCGCCGCGCGACGCGATGATCGCCGACGCGGCCGCGCCCACCGAGCGCGGACTCGCCTTCGGCTTCCACCGCGCGATGGATCACGCGGGCGCGGTCATCGGGCCGCTCATCGCCTACGCGGTGCTGAGCTACCTCACGGCCGGGCGCGGACTGCCGACCGCGGAGAACTACAAGACGCTCTTCCTGCTCGCGGCCGTCCCGGCGCTCTTCGCCGTGCTCGTCGCGATATTCGCGGTGCGCGAGTCGGGACACGCCGCGCGCCCCGCCTCCGCGACGGACGCGACGCCCCCCGCCAAGCCGCGCTTCACGCTCCGTGGCTTCGACTCGAACTTCAAACGCTTCCTCGTCATCATCGCCCTCTTCACGCTC
>JBJMGR010000152.1:0-2036 GCA_045807805.1 Pyrinomonadaceae bacterium
GAAGCTCGCGGAGCGGGCGTCGAAGAAGTAGTCAGTAGCGGTCAGCATTCAGCACTCAGCTTTCAGCTTTGATACCTTTGCACCCTTCGCGGTCAAACTGGGTAGGGCTCTAACCGCAAAGCACGCGGAGTAGTCGCGAAGGTCGCGGAGGGTCTTAAGCTGAGTGCTGAATACTGACCGCTGAGAGCTTTAACTATGAGTTTTCTCGACACGCTGTTCAAAGACCCTTTCAGGCAGGAGGGCGCGCCGCGCCGCGCGGAGGAGTTCGAGGGCGAGGACGTAATCATCAGCCCCGACACACGGCGCGACGACCGCATGCCGCCGGGGCAGACCCGCACGCGCAAGTGGCCCGTGCTCGACGCGCACGGCACGCCGCATGTTGACCTTGAGACGTGGCGGTTCGAGGTCGGCGGATTAGTCGAACGTCCTCTCAAGTGGTCGCTCGACGAGTTCCTGCAACTGCCCGCCGCGAAAGTCTACGCGGACTTTCACTGCGTCACGCGCTGGTCGCGTCTCGACAATCTCTGGGGCGGCGTGCTCACGCGCACGATAGCGGAGATGGCCGGCGTCCGTGCGGAGGCGAAGTTCGTCGTCGCCGAAGGCTACGACTACAACTGGACTACGAATCTTCCAATCGAGCACTTCCTCGCCGAAGACTCTCTCTTCGCGTGGACGAACGACGGCCAGCCCATCCCGCCCGAGCACGGCGGCCCCGTGCGCCTCATCGTCCCGCGTCTCTACGCTTGGAAGTCCGCGAAGTGGGTCAAGGGCGTGCGATTCCTCGCCGAAGACCAGGCGGGCTTCTGGGAGGAGGGCGGCTACCACATGCGCGGCAACCCCTGGGCGGGCCGCGACGGCGAGCGCTTCCGTCGGCAGAGCGAGGAAGACTAAAAGCCGTGAACCGTGAACCGTAAACCGTGACGAGAGGTAAGCAGGTTTTATCTCGTCACGGTTTACGGTTCACGGTTCACGCCCCTTATCACATGAGCGAAGCGGTTAAAGTTCAGGACGAGAGACGGCCCGCCGTGCCGAAGGACGCGGCGGCCGTCGTGCTGGTGCGCGCGGGCGAGCGCGAGCCGGAAATCTTCTGGGCGCGGCGCTCGGAGAGGATGGCGTTCCAGCCGGGCTTCTACGCTTTTCCGGGCGGGCAGCGCGACGAGGCGGACGCGGACGTGGAAGTCGAAGGCGCGGCAGACCGTGAGACCGCCCAGATGATAGCGTGCGCGGCCCGCGAGCTTTTCGAGGAGTTGGGCGTGCTCGCCGCACGCGGAGCGGAGCTTTTGACGAAGGGGCAGATCTCTTCCGTCTTAGACGACATGACATCGGGGCGCATGTCGTTCGCGGAACTGCTCGCGCACTACGGCCTGCGGCTCGACGCGCGAGACTTCCGATACGCGGGCCGTTGGGTCACTCCGCCCTTCAGCCCTCGACGCTTCGATACGCTCTTCTTCGTCGTCGAATGTCCGCGCAAGCAGGAGCCGCGCCTGCTCACGTCGGAGTTCGACACGGGCGGGTGGGAGCGTGCAAGCGAGGCTCACGCGCGCTGGCGTCGCTTCGAGTTGATGGCCGCGCCCCCGGTCATGCACGCCGTACGCACGCTCGCGGGCGGGCTTGACGAGGACTTGACGGAGAGGCTCCTGTCGGTGCCGCAGGCGCGTCGCGAGCCCGTGCGAAGGATTGAGTTCCTTCCAGGCTTCGTCTGCTTCCCCGTTCGCACGCCGACGAAGCCGCCCGCGACGACGACCAACTGCTACGTCGTGGGCACGCGCGACTTCGTAGTCTTTGACCCCGGCTCGCCCTACGATGATGAGCAGGACGCGCTCTTTGAGTTCGTCGGAGAGTTGATTGACGAGGGCCGTGCTCTGCGCGAGATAGTCTTAACTCATCACCATCCCGACCACGTCGGCGGTGTCGAGCGCCTTCGCGAACAACTCGGCGGGCGCGTCTCTGTCGCCGCGCACCGTCTGACCGCCGAAGTGTTGGAAGGGAGCGTGCGCGTCGAACGCTTCATCGAAGACGGTGACGTGATTGATTTA
>JBJMGR010000153.1:0-2536 GCA_045807805.1 Pyrinomonadaceae bacterium
GCTATCTGCACGGGCGAGCGCGAAACGTCGAAACCTTCGATGCGCCGTATGCCGCTCTCGCCTCGCCGGAGCGCGCCCCAGAAGGCCGCGCGCCCGACGCCGAGCGGCGTCACGCAGCCCATACCCGTGATGACGACGCGGCGCGGACGGGTCAGACCTCTAAGCATATGTCACTCGTTTCGCTTGTCTGTCGGGGAGCCTTCGTTCCGAACTGTGAGCGGCCCAAGCATAGCACGCGCGGGGACGAAAAGGGGGAGTTTGAGAAAAGCGCACGGAAGGGTCGCGCCGAGGGCGTCCTTGAGCAACACGCGCGCGCTGCGGTACATTGCCGCGGGCGCTGCCGGAGGGCTTGAGACTGACTTGGAGATAACGCAGCTAGAGTTCTTCATAAAGGTGGTCGAGGAGGGCGGCTTCTCGAAGGCCGCCACGCGCGTCTTCCGCACGCAGCCCGCCGTCAGCATCGCCGTCAAGCGACTCGAAGAGGAGGTCGGAGCGCCCTTGCTCGACCGCTCGCAGAAAGTCCCGACGCTCACGGAGGCGGGCCAGCTCATCTACGAGTACGCGTGCCGCATCATCGCTCTGCGCGATCAGGCGCGCGGCGCGGTCGCGGAGCTTCGCGAACTCCGGCGCGGGCGCGTGCGCATCGGCGCGAACGAGAGCACGTCGCTATACTTCCTCCCCGACTTCATACTCGCCTTCCGCCGCCGCCACCCGAAGGTCAAGGTCGAGATAACGCGGCAGGTCTCCGAACGTCTGCCGCGCGAGCTTCTGGGACGCAACATAGACCTCGCGCTCATGGCCTTCGAGCCGACCGACGAAGGGCTCACCTCTTTCCCCGTCCTGCGCGACGAGCTAGTCCTCGTCATGAGCCCGAAGCACCACCTGGCCGCGCGCGAGTCGGTCTCGGTCAAAGAACTCGGCGAGGAGTCTTTCCTCGCGCACAACGTCCGCGCCGCCTCGCGCCGGAAGGTGATAGAGACCTTCGCTCGCCACCACACGCCGCTCAACATCGCGATTGAACTCGCCACCATCGAGACCATCAAGCGCTTCGTGCAGAAGCAGGTCGGCATCGCCTTCGTTCCGCGCATGTGCGTCGCGGAAGAGTTGGAGCGCGGCACGCTCGCCACAATTCCCGTCCGCGGCCTCACATACCAGCGCGTCATATGGGCCTCGCACCTGCGGGGCGCGACGCCCTCGCACGCCGCCTCGGCCTTCCTCGAACTGCTCCGCCGCAAGCGCAAGCATGACTAAGAACAGAACCGCGAACGGTAGTGAGCGGGTGGGAGTTTCATCAGGCTCGCTCTCGTCGGAGATTGCGACCCGCTCACAACCGTTCGCGGTTCTGTTTGCGCCCTCATTGTCGAAACTTATCCGCTCATAAAAATTTTAACTTTGCCTTTATCCCGCGCGTGCTTCTAGGATGGCTCCCCTTCGGAGGAGCCACGTCTATGCCCGCGTTCGAGCGCATCAAAATTTTCGACACGACACTTCGGGACGGCGAGCAGTCGCCCGGCTGCTCGATGAATCTCGGCGAGAAGGTTCGACTCGCGCGCCGTCTTCAGACGCTCGGCGTTGACGTGATAGAGGCCGGTTTCCCCATAGCCTCCGACGGCGACTTCGAGGCCGTGCGCGCCGTCGCCATAGAGTGCCGCGAGGTCACGGTCGCCGCGCTCTGCCGCACGACCGAGCAGGACATAGTGCGCGCGTGGGAGGCCGTCGGCGCTGCGGCGCGCCCGCGCCTGCACACCTTCGTCGCCACGTCCGACATACACCTCGAACACAAGCTGAAGAAGACGCGCGCCGAAGTCCTTTCGATGACGCGCCACGCCGTGCGACTCGCGCGCACGCTCACAGACGACGTGGAGTTCTCGGCCGAGGACGCGACGCGTAGCGACCTCGAATACCTCTGCGAAATCTTCGCGGCGGCGGTCGAAGAGGGCGCGCGCACCTTGAACGTCCCCGACACGGTCGGCTACACGACGCCGACGGAGTTTCGCGAGATAGTGAGCGCCGTGCGCGAGCGGGTTGTGGGCGAGCGCGACGTGGTCATCAGCGTCCACTGCCACAACGACCTCGGGCTCGCGGTCGCGAATAGCCTCGCCGCTCTGGACGCGGGCGCGCGTCAGGTCGAATGCACAATCAACGGCATAGGCGAGCGCGCGGGTAACGCGGCGCTCGAAGAGGTCGTGATGGCTATGCACGTGCGCGCCGACCGTCTGCCATACGCGTGCGGCGTGCGCACCGAAGAGATTTACCCGACGAGCCGGATGCTCTCCGAAATCATCGGCTTCGACGTGCAGCCGAACAAGGCCGTCGTCGGCCGCAACGCCTTCGCGCACGAGGCGGGGATTCATCAGCACGGCGTGCTCTCGAACCCGCTCTGCTACGAGATCATGACGCCCGAGTCGGTCGGCGTTCCCACGAATCGAATCGTGCTCGGCAAGCACTCGGGCCGCCATGCGCTCGCGCAGCGCTACACGGAGTTGGGCTTCCATTTGAGCCAAACGGAAGTCGAAGCCGCCTACGGCCGCTTCAC
>JBJMGR010000154.1:0-6450 GCA_045807805.1 Pyrinomonadaceae bacterium
ACACTCATACCAAACAATACCCTATACCTATAAGACGAACGTCTTGCCCTTGAACCGCTGAATGTATGGCAGCGCCTCGCGCAGAAGGTCTAGTCTCGGCTGGCTCATGGGCTCGCTCCGTTCGCTGGTGATAAGTGATAAGTGATGAGTGATGAGAAAAGCACTCTCGCCGTCTTTTCTCATCACTCATCACTCATCACTTATCACTCAACACTTCTCTCATAATCGCCTTCTGAACGTGGAGACGGTTCTCGGCCTCGTCTATGACGACGGAGGCGGGAGAGTCGATCACTTCGTCCGTGACGATGCAGTTGCGGCGCACGGGTAGGCAGTGCATGAAGACTGCGCTGTCCGTGCGCGACATCTTCGGCGCGTCAACAATCCACTCGGCACGATACGGCGCGCGCTCCTCTATGTCCTCGGCGGCAGAGCCGTAGAACTCACGGCTTCCCCAACTCTTCGCGTAGACGACCTGCGCGCCGTCGAAAGCCTCTTCGACATCGTGAGTGACCGTCACGGTCGAGCCCGCGTCGAAGGCCCGGTTGTTTATCTCTCGAATCAACTCTTCGTCGAGTTCGTAGCCGGGCGGGTGCGCGATTGTGAGGTCGTGGCCCATCTGCGCGGCGGCGAGCGCGAAGCTGTTCGGCACGGCCATCGGCAGAGGCTTCGGGTGCCACGCCCAAGTCATAAGCACGCGCTTGCGTCCCTCGCCCAGCTTCTCGCGCACGGTCAGCATGTCGGCCATCGCCTGACATGGGTGATGCATCGCCGACTCTAAGTTTATGACGGGGACTTCCGCGTACTTCGCAAACGCCGCGAGCACGGGGTCTGTCCGCTCCTCCTTCCAGTCCTTCAAGGCGGCGAAGGTGCGCACGCCGATGGCGGACGTGTAGCGCGCGAGCACGCGCACGAACTCTTTGACGTGCTCCGTCTTGTCGCCGTCCATCACGACGCCGTCGCGGTGTTCGAGCGTCCAACTCGTCCCGCCCGGCTCTAAGACGACGGCGTTACCGCCGAGTTCGTAGACGCCGACCTGCATCGAGGCGCGCGTGCGAAGCGACGGGTTGAAGAAGACGAGCGCGACCGAGCGGCCCGCGAGTGGCTTCGACGTGTCTTCGCCACGCTTGAAGCGAAGCGCGGCGTCGAGCAGGCCCTCAAGCTCATCGCGCGTCCAGTCGGCGGTTGAAAGGAAGTTCCTCGGCATTGTACTTTCTGACCATCCGGCTCAAACATAGTCGAACAAGGGGAAGGTTTTCAGATGCGAGTTCTAATCCCGACCGTCTTGCTTCTCACGCTCTCGAACGTCTTCATGACCTTCGCGTGGTACGGCCACCTGAAGGAGTTGAACAACCGAAGCTGGTACGTCGCGGCGCTCCTTAGCTGGGGTCTCGCGCTCTTCGAGTATATGCTCCAAGTTCCGGCGAACCGCATCGGCTACACGCGGCTGACGCTGCCGCAGCTAAAGATAATTCAGGAGGTCATCACGCTCGCGGTCTTCGCGCCCTTCGCGCTCTACTTCATGCGCCAGCCCTTGAAGCTCGACTACCTCTGGGCCGCCTTCTGTATGCTCGGCGCGGTCTACTTCGTCTTCCGCTCCTGAGCGCAAAGCTCCGACACGGCCTCCACAAACATACTCGCCTCCTCCTTCGTCACGCAGAGAGGCGGCAGCAGGCGCAGAACCTTCGGGTCGCTCGAAGTGCCCGTGATGATGCGCCTCTCTAACAGAGACTTCTGCACCTTCCCGGCGACGGCCTCGGTGAACTCTATGCCGAGCAGCATCCCGCGCCCGCGCACGCCCGCGACGCCTTCGACACCCGCGAGACCTTCGCGCAGGTATGCCTCGACCGCGCGCGCGTTTGCGAGCATGCCGTCCGCCTCAATCGCTTCGAGCGTCGCGACGACGGCGGCCATCGCGAGCATGCCGCCGCCGAAGGTCGTGCCGAGGTCGTTCTCCTTAATTGAAGACGCGACCCGTTCGGTCGTCAAACACGCGCCGACGGGCACGCCGCTCCCCAGAGCCTTCGCGAGCGTTATCACGTCGGGCACAACACGTCCCGCCGCCTCGCTCCCCGCGAAGAACCATGAGCCCGTGCGCCCCACGCCCGTCTGCACCTCGTCGAAGATGAGCAGCATCCCTCGCTCGTCGCAGAGGCGGCGCAACTCCCGATAGAACTCGGGCGGGGCCATCGTCACTCCGGCCATCGACTGAATCGGCTCAAGCATCACGGCCGCGACCGTCTCGTCTGCGAGCGCCGAGACCGACTCGATTGACCCGAACTCCGCGCAGAGATGGCCCGGCACGTTCGGCTTTCCGATGTCACGATACTTGCCGAGGAAGGTCGCGCTGATTGAGTCGGCCGTGCGGCCGTGGAAGCCGCCCGTGAAGGTGATGACGTTTTCGCGCCCCGTCCTCATGCGCGCCATGCGCATCGCGTTCTCATTCGCCTCCGTGCCCGAGTTGCAGAAGAACGCCTTCCGTATTCCTTCTGGCGCGCAACGCACCAACTTCTCTGCCGCGTCCGCGCGCACGTCCGAGTAGACCACGTTCGAGTAGAAGAGCAGTCGCCCCGCCTGCTCCTTCAAAGCCTCGACCACGCGCGGGTGGCAATGTCCCGTCGCGCAGACGGCGTGGCCGCCGTACAAGTCCAGGAAGCGCTCGCCCTCGCTCGTCTCGACCCAACAGCCCTCGCCCCTCACGGGCGCGAACGGAAACTTCTTATAGGTCGCGAGCTGAAACTCCTCTTCGCGCGCGGCTATCTCTTCAAAGGTTGTCATCGTCTCTGTTTTCATAAGTTCAAAGTTCCAGGTTGCAAGTTCAAAGTTAAGAGCCGGATTCTTAACTTTGAACTTGCAACTTTGAACTTGTAACTATCCCTTCAAGGATTCCCGCCGACGAGCAAGAGTCCCGTCGTCTCTTCGAGTCCGAACATGAGGTTCATGTTCTGCACGGCCTGACCCGCCGCGCCCTTCACGAGGTTGTCTATAGCGGAGAAGACCGCGACCTGACGGCCGCGCGCGGCGAAGCCTATGTCGCAGAAGTTCGACGCCTTCACCCAGTTGATGTCGGGCGAGCCTTTAACGAGTCGGACGAAGAAGGAGCCGCGATAGAACTCTTCGTAGAGCGAAGCGAGCGCCTCGGCCGTCGTCTCCTCCTTCAACTCGGCATAGGCGGACGCGAAGATGCCGCGCGAGACCGGGAGCGAGTGCGTCATAAACACCAGCTCGTTCCGCCACGCGCCCGACACGTCGCCGAGCGTCTGCTCTATCTCGGGCACGTGCTGGTGCGTGAAGGGCTTGTACGCGTAGAAGGAGTTCGAGCGCTGCGGGTGGTGCGTGTTCGCTGCGGGCTTCGCGCCCGAGCCCGAAGAGCCCGTCTTCGCGTCAACCACCACGCGCCCCTGAAGCAGGCCCTTCGACGCGAGCGGCGCGAGGCCCAGGAGCGTCGCCGTCGCGAAGCATCCGGGGTTGCTCACGAGCCGCGCGCTCTTAATACGTTCGCGGTTCAACTCCGTCAGGCCGTAGACGAACTCGCGCTGCAACTCCTCGGCCGTGTGCGCGCGGCCGTAGTGCTCCTCGAACGCCGCCGAATCGCGCAGGCGGAAGTCGCCCGAGAGGTCAACGACCTTGAGGCCCGTCGGCAGACGCGGCGCAATCTCCAAAGCCTGCCCGTGCGGCAGCGCGAGGAACAGACAGTCGAGCGATGAGAGGCTCTCGAAGTCCTCAGGAGCCTTCTCGAAGCGCAAGCCGGTAAGACCTTGAAGATTCCTGTGAACCTCGCCCACGGCCTTGCCCGCGTGCTCGTTCGCCGTCACGAGCTTAACCTCGGCGTGCGGGTGAAAGAGCAGTATGCGAAGAAGCTCCGCGCCGCCGTAGCCCGACCCGCCGAAGATGCCTATTCTCAGTCTTGAGTCTTCAGTCTTCAGTTTTCAGTCCCTCCGTTACTTCCTCGCGTCCGCCTTCGTTACTTAGTCGACGGCGGGCACGGCCGCCGTCTCACTGAAAACTGAAGACTGAAAACTGGAAACCCTCTTCCTCACCAACTCGAAGAGCCGCACGCCGTCGCGCTTCGCGTTGCCCGCGGGCACGCCCATCTCGCGCGCGATGTAGTCCTCGCCCATCTGCGAGTCCGTGACGGAGCCCGCCAACACGTCCACGCCGATGCCGCGCCGCTTGAGCAACTCAACGCCGCCCCACGCGCCGACGTAGTCCGACGCGCAGAAGATTATCGCGGCCGTCGCCGCGCGCAACTCCTCGTCGTCGAAGACCGACTCGACCGAGTAGCCGCCTAAGATTCCGTCGCCAAGCTCGATCACAATCAAGTCGGGCGCAGACTCGTTGAGTCGCGCGATGATGGCCTTCGCGACGGGCGCGAGGTCGCCCACGCCCACGGTCGAGGGCAGCCCGCAGTCGAGAAAGCTCGCCGTCGCGACCGCGCCGTGGTCGGCCATGTTGAGCGTGTCGCGCAGAGCCGCCACGCCCGAGAGCTTCGCCGCCGCGACGCGCACGCCAGCGCGCGTAGCCTGACGCACAACTTCGGTCGCGGCGAACGTCTTCCCCGAATTCATGCACGCGCCCGCTACTATCACGAGCGGCGCGCACCCTTCGGGCAGACTCTCGCGCAGACGGAGCGCCGCGTCAGATATGTTACGCGGCTCGCCGTCTTCCCCGACGACGAAGCCGAGCACCTCGACCTCGATCGCGTCGCTCAGGGAAGAGTGGTGGCCCTTGCAGCAGCCTATGACGCCGCCCATGTTGAGTAGATGCAGGCGCTCGCCCGCGCCCGACTCTTCGGGCACGTCGCCGACAAAACCTTTCAGCGCGCGGCGGCTCCCAAGCGCGCCGACGATTACGTCGCCGGGGTTTATCTTCGCGAGCCTGCCCGTAGGAAGCTCAAGCTGGTTGTATGTCGCGCTGTCCGTGAGGGCGCGCACGGCCACAACGTCGCCCACGCGCGCGCGCCTTCGACCGCCTACGACCGCGAGCGTCCTCTGCAACCCGAGCTTTGAGACGACCGACCCTATCTTGTCGGCCTCGACGACCTTCACCCCGTTCTCTTCCATCTCCGGCACCCCCCTTTGGAATAAGCGGTGAGCGGTGAGCAGTTTTAAGAACCTGCCTCTCGTTACTCGTCGCTCGCCATCACTGCTTACTGTTCGCTGCTCATCCTCTTCTAACGGCTCACTGCTTACCGCTTACTGCTCACTTCAGACTTCGCACGCGTCCGAAGCCGGAGCGCGTTAAGCTTAATGAACCCTTCCGCGTCGCGCTGGTTGTAGACCATGTCGGCCTCGAACGTCGCGAGCTTCTCCTGATAGAGCGAGTTGGGCGAGCGCCTTCCCGCGATGACGACGTTGCCGCGGTAGAGCTTCACACGCGCCTCACCCGTCACCGTCTCTTGAGTCTCGTCAATGAACTTCCGCATCAATTCAGACTCGGGCGAGAACCAGAAGCCGTAGTAGATGCTCTCGGCGAACTTCAGACTCAACGCGTCGCGCATGCGCAGGACTTCGCGGTCGAGCGTTAAGGATTCGAGCGCGCGGTGCGCCGCCTGCAAGACCGTCACGCCCGGCGTCTCGTACACGCCGCGCGACTTCATCCCGACGAAGCGATTCTCAACCAAGTCAACGCGACCCACGCCGTGCTCGCCGCCCACGCGGTTGAGCG
Organism: Pyrinomonadaceae bacterium; assembly: GCA_045807805.1. Taxonomy (GTDB): domain Bacteria; phylum Acidobacteriota; class Blastocatellia; order Pyrinomonadales; family Pyrinomonadaceae; genus QHXN01. The sequence goes on from JBJMGR010000154.1 coordinate 5,665, forward strand.
CCGAGAGTAACTCGACCGCGCCCATCCTCTCGCCGTCCAGGCTCACGGGCACGCCCTTCTCGAAGCCGATGACCACGTACACGCCTTCAGCACGCGCGGACTCTGGCGCGGCCGTCATCTGGAAGATGTCCGCGGGCGGCTCTGCCCAGGGGTCTTCGAGTATGCCGCCCTCGTACGAGACGTGCATCAGATTCCGGTCGGTCGAGTACGGCTTCTCGGCCGTCGCCGTCACGGGGATGTCGTTCTCCTTCGCGTACGCGATGAGGTCGCTGCGCCCCTTGAACTCCCACTCGCGCCAGGGCGCGACGACGCGAATGTCCGGCTCAAGCGCGTAGTATGTAAGCTCGAAGCGAACCTGATCGTTGCCCTTGCCCGTCGCGCCGTGTGCAACCGCGTCCGCGCCTTCGCGCCGCGCGATCTCTATCTGTCGCTTCGCGATGACGGGCCGCGCGAGGCTCGTCCCCAAAAGATATACGCCCTCGTAAGTAGCGTTGGCCTTCACGGCGGGCCACACATACTCTTCGACGAACTCCTTCTTAAGGTCTTCGACGTAGAGCTTCGACGCGCCCGACTTCAAAGCCTTCTCTTCGAGCCCCGCCAACTCCTCGCCCTGCCCACGTCCGCGCAGTAGCACACGACCTCGCACCCGTACTGCTCCTTCAGCCAGTGCAACATCACGGACGTGTCGAGCCCGCCCGAGTACGCAAGGACAATCTTCTTTATCTTCTCCGCCACTCCTTACTACCTTCCTTTCATCCGAACAGCTCAAAAACTTTCTTCATCACC
>JBJMGR010000155.1:0-15151 GCA_045807805.1 Pyrinomonadaceae bacterium
ATGCCCGCGAGCAGTCCTACGACCCACGAACCTCCCGCCGTCCCGACGGCCGCGCCGGAGAGCGCGCCCGTCAGTATTCGCCCGCCGAACTGAGCCGGCACCTTCCTGCTGGCCGTGGACGGGAGTTGGTCTACGACCAGCTCGAAGAGCGCGAGGGCCGTCAGTATCCAGCGAGCCCAGACGTTACCGAAAAAGGCGAGCCAGCTTCCGCTCAGGTCGAGGCGCCCGAAATGGGCCGCCCACGCGACCGCCGCCGGGGCGGTAAAGGTACGCAGCCCCGCGATGACACCGATCAGAAGCGCGAGCAGGTAGACAGACATCTCGTAACAATCCCCCTCCGAAGTATGTAACGGATGAAGCGTGTACGCGGCGGCGTCGATCAGCCGAACGTGAACGCGAAAGCCTCCGCGCCCGCGTCGAGGAACTCAATCTCGAAACGCCGGTCGTTGACGGGCTTCGGCTGTCGTATCAACTGATACAAACGCTGTTCGGTAACCGTGCCGTTGCCCTGCTCGTCAACATCACTTCCGTGAGCAGCGCGCGGCGGCTGCCCGTCCAGAGTCACGCGGAATCGCACCGAGCTGCCACGCGCCGATGGCCCCATGACGAGATTAAGGTCGCGCGCGTGGAAGCCGTACGCGATACGCCCGCCAGACTTGTTCAGCGCGACGGCTCCCTTCTCCACCGTCCAATCACCCGAAAGAGCCCAACGGTTGAGTATCAACTGCGCGGGCGCGGCGTAGACGCGGCTCTTGTCTGGCACTGCGCCGCCGGGTGACGCGAAGTTCTCCGTGCGCTCGTAGCCGACGTAGTTTTCCGGAGACTTCAAGCTATCCCAATCGGCGGCGGCTTCAACACCGCTGGCGTCAATCGAAACCAGTTCATGACCGACGCCGCCCGCCCCGGCCTCGGTCAGCAGTTGTCGAATGACCATCTCCGACTGTTCGTATTCGCCCTCGCCGAAGTGATGATGACGGACGCGCCCCCGCGCGTCTACGAAATAGAGTGCGGGCCAATACTGGTTCTTGAAAGCGCGCCATATTGCGTAGTCGCTATCGAGCGCGACCGGGTAAACTACCCTCATCTCCTTCAAGGCATGGCGGACGTTATCGAGGTCTTTCTCGAACGGGAACTCGGGCGTGTGGACGCCGATTATCGTCAACCCTCGGCCCTTGTACTTGTCGTCCCACGCGCGGACATACGGGAGCGTGCGCAGCCAGTTGATGCAGGTGTAGGTGCAAAATTGGAAGAGGGCGACTTTCCCGCGCAACGAATCCGTGGTCAGCGGCGGCGAGTTGAGCCACGCGGTCGCGCCTTCAAGAGAAGGCATCTCGCTTTCAACCGGCAGTTCAACCTCCGCGCGCGCCGTCCGCCGCGCCGCGCAGCCGTTCACGCCGAATGGAACGGCGGCGACGGTCATCGCCGCGGCACTGAGAAATCGTCGGCGATCATGTTTGGTCTCTTCTGACATTCAGCTACTCCCGACAGAATTCAAAGCTGCAACCTGGTACAGAGGCGCCGGAGAGCTAGGTTCTCAATCAGTTGCCGGCCGCCGTCGATGTCGTAGGCGGCGCATGTCGCATGCCTTTTACTCGTGCTGGTACAGGCAGTCGGCTCATTCAGACAAGGAATCAGAAGCCGTCAACCTCAATGACGGCCTGTGCGAACTCCCGCGGCGCTTCCTGCGGCAGGTTGTGTCCGACACCGCCCTTGACGATGCGGTGCGCGTATTTGCCCGAGAATTTCTTTGCGTAGGAGCCAGCTTCGGGGTGCGGCGCGCCGTTGGCATCGCCTTCGAGGGTGACGGTCGGCACTTTGATGACGGGAGCCGCGGCCAGACGCTTTTCAAGCTCGTCATACTTCGCCTCGCCTTCGGCCAGCCCGAGCCGCCAGCGGTAATTATGAATGACAATGGCGACGTGGTCGGGGTTGTCGAAGGACACGGCGCTGCGCTCGAACGTCGCGTCGTCGAAGCTCCACTTCGGAGAAGCGAGCTGCCAGATGAGTCTGTTGAAATCACGCCGATACTTTTCGTAGCCCGCGCGCCCACGTTCCGTCGCGAAGTAGAATTGGTACCACCATTCGAGTTCGGCCTTCGGCGGCAGAGGCACCTTGTTGGCCTCTGGGTTGCCGATCAGATAGCCGCTCACCGAGACGAGCGCCTTGGTGCGCTCGGGCCAGAGCGCGGCCACGATGTTGGCAGTGCGCGCGCCCCAATCGAACCCTCCGATGACCGCCTTCTCGACCCTGAGCGCATCCATCAACGCGATAACGTCGGCCGCAAGTGCCGACTGCTGCCCGTTCCGTAAAGTCTCATTGGATAGGAAGCGCGTCGTGCCGAAGCCGCGCAGGTATGGGACGACGACACGATAGCCCTTCGACGCCAGCAGCGGCGCGACCTCCGAGTAGCTTTGGATGTCGTAGGGCCAGCCGTGCAGGAGAATGACCGGAGGGCCTTCGGCGGGGCCGGCTTCGGCGTATCCGACATTCAAGACGCCAGCCTCTATCTGCTTCAGCGCGGCGAACGACGTGTGTGTCTCCTGCTTCATCGAGGGCAGGGCCACCGGGCCTGTCTCGCCGGCCTGTACTTGCCCTGAACCGCTCACGCCGAGTCGGGCGGCGGCAACGGTCAGGGCCGCTGCGCCGATGAAGCGGCGGCGCTGGTGATTAACTTCCTCGGCCATTCCACTACCTCTTCTCCGATGACGTGTGATGACCCCGCTCTTAATCCTGTGTATGTCACCCTCTTCACATCGTCAGGACGACGCGGAACTGCGCGTCGCCGCTCATCATTCGCGCGTAAGCCTCCGCCGCTCGTTCGAGCGGGTAGGTTTCGACCATGGGGCGCACGCCGGACAGCTCGGCGAAGCGCAGCGTGTCCTCTGAATCGGTCGGCGTCCCAGAGGGCAGTCGTAGTCGCTCACGTCGGCAGTTCCGCCCCCGTCTGCTCCGCCGCCATGTATGCGGCGTACCAGTCGGCCCAGTTTGCGTCGCGCTGCCCGCCGGTGCGCTTCTCGTGCTCGCCGTGGGCGGCCTCCGCGCGCCGGAGCGCGTTTGCCAGGTCGCTCGCGGAGCCGAACGAAGTCACGCCCGTGTCGATGCGACCGGGAAGCCGCGTCGTAATCTCCTGTAGCAACCAACTGTTGCCGTCCGGGTCGCTGAACGAGGCGAACGAGCTGTAGGTACGACGCTCGGGGTCGGGGCCGCCGACCGGGCCTTCGGGGCCGAAGTGGAAGACCTCGGTTACCTCGAAGCCCGCGGCGACCAGCTTCTCCCGGACGGCCTCGATGTCGGAGACGATCAGGTACGTTCTCTGAGCCGAACCGGGCGCGGCCGAAGTGAGGTTCTTGCCGAATTGAACCGAGCACCCGGAGCCGTGCGGCGTGAACTGGAACACGCCGGAGCCGGGCGGCGTAACGTCCTGCCTCCACCCGAGTCTCCTGTAGAACTCTTCGGCGCGCTCGACATCCGAGACGGGGATGACGATTGCTTCGAGCTTCATGTCAACACTTGCGACGCCAGCGTCTCCGGCTTGGTCACCGCGGATTTCATATTTCACTTCTGCCATCTTCTCTCCTCCTCTGCGTTCACCTACATCGAATGTCAGGTTCACTCTTTCACTTGAGCGCCGAAAAGCTGGTCGGGTCCATGAAGTAGTGATCGATATGATCCACCAGTCTCCCGTTCGCCTCAGATTCCGCCTTCACCCTCTGCCATTCCGGGTCGGCCTGGAATGCGGCCCAGTTCTTCTCTGCCTCCCGACGAGAGGGATGCTCCAGAATGTAGACGAACAGGTTTTGAGAATCCGGCGCGTCTTCGGGCGACCAATAACCGACGCTCCTCATGTTGTGCCGCCTGAAGATCGCGTCGGTGTGGTCACCGAAGCGCGCCTTCAGGGCATCTATTTTTCCTTCCATGATGTGATACAGGCGAAGCTCGTAAACGTGATGCGGCGCTTGTGCGTTTGACCTGCGGAGCGCGCTGAGGCCGAGCACAACCGCGGCCCCACAAAGGAAGGAGAAGATATGGGACGGTCTCTGCATCGAAGCACTCGCGGCGCGTTTTTTCAGTGCGGTCTGCATCGTCGCCCCTTTCCAGATGAGCAGTTACCGCAGCGACTTGAAGGCCGCGCGCATCTCTTGCACGAACAACTCCGGCTGCTCCCAGGCCGCGAAGTGCCCGCCCTTGTCGAGCCGGTTGTAGTAGATGAGTTTGGGGTACGCGCGCTCCGTCCAGCTACGCGGTGCTTGATAGAGTTCGTCCGGGAAGGCGCTCACGGCGACCGGGATGGCGATGTGCTTCGGGGCGAAGAAGGCGAGCTTGCTCTCCCAGTACAGGCGGGCCGAAGAGACCGCCGTGTTCGTCAGCCAATAGAGCGTGACGTTGTCGAGGATGTCGTCTCGCGTCAGGCCCTCAGTCTTTCCGTCAAAGACGCGCGCGATGAGCGCCTGACTGCTCGCGTCGTGGTCGAGCATCCAGGCGGCCAGGCCGACGGGCGAATCCCCTATGCCGTAGAGCGTCTGCGGGCGGTTCGCCATCTCGTCGGCGTAGCCGAGGCCGTGCTTGTAGAAGAAGTCGAGTTGATCCCAGGCATGTTTCTCGTCCGCGGAGAGGCCCGCCGGAGGTTGGCCGCCCGGTAGTGTATTTGCGACATCGTCTGGTACCGTGGCGGGCATGTTGGTGTGAATGCCGATCAACTCCGGAGGCGCCAGAAGGGCCATCTGCTCAGTGACCGCGTTCCCCCAATCGCCGCCCTGCGCCACGAAGCGCGTGTATCCGAGACGCTTCATCAGCACGACCCACGCGCGCGCGATGCGAATCGGGTCCCAGCCGGTCGTGGTCGGCTTCCCCGAAAACCCGTAGCCCGGCAGCGACGGAATCACCACGTCGAAAGCGTCCGCCGCGCTCCCGCCGTGTGCCGTGGGGTTGACGAGCGGGTCGATTATCTTCAACTGCTCTATGACGGAGCCGGGCCACCCGTGCGTGACGATGAGCGGCAGAGCGTTTGGATTCTTTGAACGGACGTGGATGAAATGAATATCCACACCGTCGATGGTAGTGATGAATTGCGGCAGGGCGTTCAGTCGCGCCTCGCACTTGCGCCAGTCGTAATCCGTCGCCCAGTAGCGCGCCAGTTCCCGAACCGTCGCGAGCTGCACGCCCTGCGAGGCGTCCGTCACCGTCTCCTTGTCGGGCCAACGGGTCGCGGCGATGCGGCGGCGGAGGTCGTCGAGCGCCTCCTGCGGCACCTTGACGCGGAAGGGGCGGATCGCGTCTGTGTCGGCGGGCCGCACGGTTCCCGGTTGAGTCATGGCGGTCTCCTTTTGGGATTTAGTGATGGCGGCAACACCCTGATACTGCCCGGCGGTCTGAGCGGGTTGCTGCGCGAGCGCGGTGGCTGGCGACGCCAGGGGCATCGTTACCGCAAAGAGCAGGACGAGAATTCGCGAGGGCAGGCCGGAGCCGACGGCGGCGCGTTCCCAAGCCGTGTACCGCACTTTGTCGAATTGCATGGTCTATTCTCCTGGATAAAAACCTGTCCGTTGCACGTCTTCGATTCTTTCGGATGCGATAACTTGCGGCAGTAGAACACAGGCGTGGAGTCGCGTCTATTAGACGAAGGTATTGGTCGATACCATTGGTATTAGTCGGTGCTATAGGTGGCGTCGGCACTTCCGTTTTTATCAACTCTATGGACATTCATGCGTGGGTGGCGCATCATATCTTCACATGTCATCAAGGATGGGTTCGAGTGTGGCGACAAGGTCTTACGTGTCGGCAGTTCGCATTTACGTCGCTAACACCGGCAACGGTTGGCCGAGTGAATCGATTCGACCCATCGCCCGACAGAGTGATCAATTCGAGCTTCTGACCAACTCCAACGTACAGTGAACCGTCTCTGGAAAACGCCTCTTCGTGTCGCCTGCCTCTGAGAAAGTGCTGCCATGGAGGACGACATCATCCGTATTCTTAATGCGCTGGCAGGGTTGGTCTGGACGGCACTCGCCGACGGGCAGATCGACTTCGTCAATCAACGCTGGTGCGAATACACCGGCCTGAGCCTTGAGGAAGCCCGTGGTTGGGGGTGGCGGGCTGCGATCCACCCCGAAGACCTGCCTGCGTTGCTCGGACGTTGGCGCTCCATTCTGGTTTCCGGCGAGCCCGGTGAGATGGAGGCGCGCCTGCTGCGTTTTGATGGGGAGTATCGCCGGTTCCTCATCTCCAGCAATCCGTTGCTCGACGCGGCGGGACAGGTCGTCAAATGGTACGGAGTGAGCACAGAGATTGAGGATCGCAGGCGGGCCGAGGAAGCCCTGCGGGCGCGAGAGCTTGATTTTCGCCTTATCGTTGACAGCATTCCGGCCCCCGTCTCGGTCACGACACCCTCCGGTGAAGTCGAGGCGCTCAATCAACCGACCCTCGAATACTTCGGCAAGAGCTTCGAGGAGTTGAAAGGCTGGAAGACCTCCGAGGTCGTGCATCCGGATGACCTTCATCAGACCGTGGCCGCGCAAGCTGAGGCGCACGAGGCGCAACTGAAGGCCGAGCGGGAGCTGCTCGACCTCGCGCAGAAGTCCGCCCGCGCGCTGGCCTTCGACTGGCACATCCAACAAGAGGTCAACGTCTGGTCGCCCGAGCAGGAAGCCCTCTACGGCTTGCGGCCCGGCAGCTTCGACGGGACGTTCCAGGGCTGGAAGAGGCTGGTCTACGCGCCCGACTGGCACGTCCTGCTCAAAGCCATCGACCACGCCCACGAGACCGGAGTGGTGGCAGTAGAGTTTCGCGTCCAATGGCCCGACGGCAGCCTCCACTGGCTCGCGACGAATGGCCGGATGTTTTTCGACGCGCAGGGCGAGCCCTTTCGCATGGTCGGATTCACGATCGATGTCACGCCCCGAAAACTTGCCGAGGAAGACCTGCGTCGCAGCGAGGCGTTCCTCGGCGAAGCGCAGCGCCTTAGCTCGACCGGCAGCTTCTCATGGCGTGTGGCGACAAACAGAATAGCCTGGTCGGAGCAGCTCTATCGCATCTACGAGCTTGAGGTCGGCGCGCCCGTGACGCTCGAACTGATACGCACGCGAGTACATCCGGAAGACCTCACCCTGTACGAGAAGATGGTCGAACAGGCGCGAAACGGCGGCGACGACATTGAATGGCAGTATCGCCTGCTGATGCCCGACCGCTCTATCAAGTATCTTCACGCCGTCGCCCGTGCGACCCATGACCAGGATGGTGAGTTGGAGTACATCGCGGCGGTACAGGACGTGACGGAACGCCGACGCTCGGAGGAGGCACTCGGCAACCTGCAATCGGAACTCGCGCACGTGTCGAGGGTGGCGACGCTGGGAGCCCTGACGGCGTCCATCGCCCACGAAATCAACCAGCCGCTCTCGGGCATCATCACCAACTCCAGCACCGGCCTCAGGATGTTGAACGCCGACCCGCCGAACGTCGAGGGTGCGCGCGAAACCGCGCGGCGTACGCTACGCGACGGCAATCGAGCCTCGGAGGTGATCACGCGTTTGCGCGCACTCTTTAGCAAGAAGGAGGCCGCGACCGAGTCTGTTGACCTGAACGAGGCGACGCGGGAGGTGATAGCGCTGTCGTTGAGTGAGCTTCGGAGAAGCCGTGTGATTCCGCGGCTGGAACTTGCCAACGACCTCCCGCACGTCACGGGCGACCGCGTCCAGCTTCAGCAGGTCATCCTGAACCTGCTCCGGAACGCCTTAGACGCGATGGACGGCGTCGAGGACTCTCGGACGCCGCTGGTGATACGAACCGAGCGGGACGGGAGCGAGCGCGTGCGCCTGAGCGTGCGGGATGCGGGAGTCGGCTTCGACCCTCAGATGGCGGGCAGACTCTTCGATGCGTTCTACACGACTAAGAGTGACGGCATGGGCATCGGCCTCTCCGTCAGCCGCTCCATCATCGAGAGTCATCAGGGCCGTCTGTGGGCGACGCCGAATGACGGGCCGGGCACCACGTTTTCGTTCTCTATTCCGTGCGGGCCGTCGGCTTGACGGACGCCGACAGCCGCCTCAAGCCTGACGCGTATGGTCGCGTACACAGAGCGCGCTACCAATACCAAAGCACAATAGACACAGCCCAAGATAGTGGCGCATTCTTAGGTCATGGAGCTACCTCGGAAAAGGAGTGCCGTCGAACGTTTACTCGTGTCGATCGTCGATGACGACGAATCCGTGCGCGAGTCGGTGCCCGACTTGCTGAGAGAGTTCGGTTTTGCGGCTAGTGCGTTCTCGTCGGCGGAAGAGTTCCTCGCGTCCGATTGCATAGAGCAGACCAGGTGCCTGCTTCTCGACGTTGCCATGCCGGGGATGAGCGGGCCAGACCTTCAACAGGAATTGAGGAGACGCCGGAAGGAGATTCCGACCGTCTTCATCACGGCTCAAAGAGATGAGAACATCCGCTCGCGACTGATCGAACAGGGCGCCGTGGAGTGCCTCTTCAAGCCGTTCAGCGAGGACGCCCTGCTCGACGCGCTCAACGCGGCGCTTCAACTGGTCTGATCTATCCGGCCCCCGCGAGCATCTAGTTTATACGGGTTCGGCAATGCCACCAGCCACGTCGCAAGACACGCCAATCGTCTTCGTTGTTGACGACGACATCTCTGTGCGCGAGTCGTTGGAACTGCTCATCCGCTTCGAGGGCTGGAAGCCGGAGACGTTCGCGTCCGCGCGGGAGTTCCTCGCCCGCCCGCGAGCCCATGTTCCATGTTGCATGGTGCTCGACGTTTCCCTCCCAGACCTCAACGGCCTCGATCTACAGAAGCTCGTCGCCGACCGGACGGACATGCCCATCATCTTCATCACGGGCTACGGCGACATCCCCGTGGCGGTGCGGGCGATGAAGGCCGGGGCCGTCGAGTTCCTGACGAAGCCCTTCGACGACGAGGTGCTGCTCGGCGCCATCCGGCAGGCCATTGGGCGAAGCGCCGACGCGCTCGGCGGCGAGGCGGAGGTACAGGCGCTCCGCGACCGTTACGCCTCACTCACGCCTCGCGAATGTGAAGTGATGGCGCTGGTGGTCTCCGGCCTCCTGAACAAGCAGGTCGGTCTAAAGCTCGGCATCAGCGAGACCACGGTGAAGGCGCACCGGGGTAAGGTGATGGAGAAGATGAAGGCCGACTCTCTCGCCGACCTTGTGAAGACGGCCGAGCGATTACGCCTCGCACCCACGGGTAATCCATAAGGCGACGAAAGGGTTACTCGGATTCAGAGTGGCCGAGGAAGTTTACTGCCGACTGGTCTAAATTCTCCCGCCCACGGTCGTGACAACTTATCTACGGTGTATACACAAAATATTTTATTGCCATATCCTATCCACTTGAGACTGATTCTCTTTTATCGCAATACGAAATACATCCGGTGTCGTAAGATTCTGCCATTCTTCAAAACCATCTTTTGAATCGAAGTGCTTTAAAATCAAGGTCAGTAATCGTCCGTGAGTAACCACCACTATCGAATCTGTATCTAACAAAAGAGCGTCATTGATAGCAGCTATCGCCCGAGCAGTTGCGCCGCGACGTTTTCACCAACCTGCTCGTCTGGATTTCCGGCATCCTGAAACATGAAGGCAATTAACCATCGCAGAGGCAGAGGCACGGCTAAGCGCGTCAAGCCATGCCTCTGCGTCTACGGTGGTGAAATTTCTCCAAATACGTTTAGGATGGAGCGATGATCGAACTGTTGATCGACCAGAGGCGGAGCCGTCTCACCAGCTTCGAGGTCGGGCGCGTTCTGCCTTCCCGGAAGCGGCGCATGGTCGGGCCGTTCATCTTCTTCGACCACATCGGCCCGGTCGAGCTGCCGAAGGACCTGGCGCGCGAAGCAGACGTGCGGCCGCACCCGCACATAGGGCTCTCGACCGTCACGTACCTGTTCGCGGGCGAGATTATGCACCGCGACTCGACCGGCGTGGAGCAGTCCATCCGTCCGGGCGAGATGAACTGGATGGTCGCGGGCAGCGGCATCACGCACTCCGAACGCTTCGAGCGTGCGCGCCGCGAGGGCGGGTCGATGCACGCGATTCAGTCATGGGTCGCGCTGCCCGACGGAGAGGAAGAGACCGCGCCCGCCTTCGCGCACCACGAGGGCGACGACCTGCCCGTGCATTCTGACGAAGGAGTCTGGATGCGGCTTCTCGCGGGCGAGGCGTTCGGCCTGCGCTCGGTTGTTAAGACGCACTCGCCTCTCTTCTACGCGCACGTCCTGATGCAGCCCGGCGCGCGCATCGCGCTGCCGCGCGAGTACGCGGAGCGCGCGGCCTATCTAATCTCCGGCGCGGTTGAAGCGGACGGACGCGCGATTGCCGCGACGCAGATGGCCGTGTTCGACGGCGGCGCCGAAGCGGTTTTGGGAGCGACTGAGCAGAGCGTGTTGATGCTTCTGGGCGGCGCGCCTGTGGGCAAGCGGTTCATCGAGTGGAACTTCGTTTCGTCCTCGCGCGAGCGCATCGCACAGGCGAAGGCGGATTGGCGCGCGGGGCGCATGAAGCTGCCGGACTTGGACAACGCGGAGTTCGTCCCGCTGCCGCCCGACCCGCTGCGCACGCCCGCGACGCCGTTTTGAAGCGTCGGACATCGCGGAGCCGAGACGCTCCTCACAAGCAAGGCCGGGGCGAAGATCGACCGCATCTCCGAACTCTTTAATCAGGCTGCCGCGCCGCACGTCCCGGAGTTTTATGAGGTCGCTTTTTCCGTACTTTCCGGCGGAGGCCAGCAGGCTCCCGTTAGGGCTGAAAGAGAGCGTACTCGGCCAAGCCCGCGCCGGATGATGTCCGGCATAAGCTCTCTGGTCGAAGGGTCGGCGCGGGCCGAGGCGACGCCCTTACTTGAGGGATAGCGGGCCGGGGTCGCCGGTCAGGACGAAAGCCGCCCAGTAGTAAGGATGGCGGTACTTTTCGTCTCTCTCGCGTAGAGACTTCTGCGCCAGTTGCAGTGCCTCGGCTTTGCCTTTGCCCTGAAGGAGGTTGGTGAAGAACGACTCCATCAGAAGCCTTGTCGCCTCGTCGTCCACCGTTAGTTGAGCGCCCCGTGCGGCACGACGCAGAGTCTCTTCGTCTTAAGCCGGTCGCGGAGTGGACGGACGAGCAGGTCGTAAAGTAGACGCGGGTGAAAGTCGGCTCCACAATAGATAGCCACGGGCACCTCCCTGGCGGTCTCATGCGCAAAGTGAGTTCACCGCAACTCGACGGTTCAAGCCGGAGGTGCATGCTTCATCACATCACTCTCCTTTTGACAGAAGCCGCACGGACGCTTAATCTACCCCTCGGTCTTCCGGCTCAGCTCCTACGCAGCCTCCCCGGCGGGCGACCACTTCAGACATCAATTCGCCGTCATAATTACGGCACCGCCCGGCCTTCCGGGTGAATGTCCATTTATGAGACCGCGCCCCGATTTGAGAGGTAACAATGTTCACCCCACTTCCTCGCAACGCGTCGCGTAAGCGTGCCGCCGTCCTGCTACTCACGTCGCTGATACTGAACCTGCTGCCCGCGCGTCCGGCCTCGGCCGTGGCGCGTCGCGCTTCAGCGCAGGCCGACCCCGCGCCCTTCGTCAGGGTGCTCAATCTGCCCGTCAACGACATCGCCTACGAAAAGCAGTCGAAGAAGCTCTTCGCGAGCGTGCCCTCGCGCGCGGGCGCGGGCGGCAACTCCGTCACCGAGATAGACCCGGCGACGGGCGCGCTCGGCGCCTCGGTCTTCGTCGGCAGCGAGCCGAACAAGCTCGCCGTCTCCGACGACGGGCAGGCCGTCTACGTCGGCCTCGACGGTGCAGCGGCAGTCCGCCGCTTGAACGTGGCAACGCACACGGCAGGCACGCAGTTCAGGCTCGGCTCCGACCAGTTTTCGGGGTCGGCCTTCACGGCCGGCGACCTGGCCGTCGTACCCGGCAATGCGAACGCGGTCGCCGTGGCGCGCGTCCAGCCGGGGCAGAGTCCGCCGGGCACGGGCGTCGGCGTCTACGATGACGGCGTGCAGCGGCCGAACATCCCGCAGAGCTTCGGGAGCGGCCCCTCTTACATCGCCTTCGGCGCGACGGCCTCGACCCTCTACGGCAGCGTGCTCTTTAGCGGCAACCTCCAGAAGATGACCGTGGACGCGTCGGGCGTGAGTTCCGCCGGCACCGCCTCGCTCAACTTCGTCGGCGAGTTGCAGTTCGAGAACGGTCTCCTCTACAACGAGCGCGGGCAGGTCTATAACCCTGCGACCGACGCGCTCGCGGGCACCTTCACGAACGCGGGCGTCGGCCCCTTCGTGGTGGACGCGGCGGCGGGGCGGGCCTTCTACATCGTCAACTCGCAGACGCGCGGCAACGGCCCTTTGACGCTGCGCGCCTACGATATCAACACCTTCGTGCCCGTCGGCGAGATATCGATCGGCGGCGTCATAGGCACGCCGACGAGCCTCGTCCGCTGGGGGGCGAACGGACTCGCCTTCCGCACCAACGCCGACCAGCTCTTTCTGATTCAGACCGCGCTCGTCCCCTCGAACGAGTCCGTGCCCGAGCCGACGCCGACGCCCGCCGCGACGCCGACGCCGACGCCCGTGCCCGTCGAGGCGAGCGTGCGCCACGTGCCGCTCGTAACGAAAGACCTCGCCTATGTCCCGCCCCTGCAAGCCATCTACGCGAGCGTGCCTTCGGCGGCCGGGCCGTCGGGCAACAGCGTCGCGGCGATAGACCCTTCGGCTGGCACGGTCGGCACCCCCGTCTTCGTCGGCAGTGAGCCGACCAAGCTCGCACTGGCCGACGACGGACACACTCTCTACGTCGGTCTCAACGGCTCGTCTTCCGTACGGCGCTTCGACACGGCGACGCAGACTCCCGGATTGCAATTTGCGCTTGGCACCTCTCCGGCGAACCCCATCTCGGACGGCTTCTACTCCGCCGCGGACCTCGCCGCGATGCCGGGCAGCCCGAACACGGTCGCCGTCTGCCGCATCGCCGGAACCTTCAACAGCTCGACCAGCCTCTCGGTCTACGACGACGGGGTCAAGCGCCCCAACGACAGCAACGGCGTCGGCACGGACATCGAGTTCTCCTCGTCGCCCACGCGCATCTACAGCACGCCGCTCAGCTTCGGCTCGGGCGTCCAGCGTAATGCCGTCAGCGCCGCGGGCGTCTCCTTCGAGAGCGCGAGCGGGGCGGGCAAGGGCGGCTCCATCAAGTACGCGGGCGGCCTGCTCTACACCTCGAACGGCTCGGTACTGGACGCCGAGACCGGCGAGTTGAAGGGGACATTCACGCTCGGCGACCCCGGCTCAAGCCCCCCTCTGATGACCGTGGACGTGGCGCTCGGGAAAGCCTACTTCTTTATGCCTTCGTTACTCCGCGTGAGGGTCTTCGACATCAACACGTTTCTACCGCTTGGCGACATTCCGGTTCAATATAAGTCCGAGCCGGTCGAGGGCGTGCAGTTCTTCGAGATTTCGAGCCTCCTCCGCTGGGGGCAGAACGGTCTGGCGTTCCGCACGCCCTCTCACGTCACCATTGTCCAGAGCGCGCTCATCGGCCCCGGCAACGTTCCCTCCCCGACGCCGACGCCCGCACCGACGCCGACGCCCGCACCGACCCCACAGCTCCCGACCTTCGTCAGACAGGTTGACCTCCAGGTCAGGGACGTGGTCTACAGCGCCGCGACGCAGAAGCTCTACGCGAGCGTCTCCGGCACCTCGGGTGCGCCGCGCGGCGACAGCATAACCGCGATTGATCCCGCGACGGGCGCACTCGGCGCGTCCGTCTCCACAGGAACCGGGACTGAGCCCGACAAGCTCGCACTCTCCGACAACGGCCAGGTGCTCTGGCTCGGCTACAACGGCATCAACGTGCCGCAAGGCCCCGGTGCCATACGCCGCTTCGACATCGCCACGCAGACACTCGGGCCGGACATCTCGCTCGGCACCGACCCGAACTTCGGCGGCGCGCAGCACGCCTACGACATCGCCGTCGCGCCCGGCAACCCGAACCTCATCGCCGTGGCGCGCTACGCCGGTGGGAGCCCGCCGCAGCAGGGCGTCGCCATCTTCGACAACGGCGTTAAGCTACAGAAGACGACGCCGGGGCATCTCGAAGGCAGCGTGTCCGTGGCCTTCTCAGCCTCGCCCTCGACGCTCTACGGCGGCAGCACGGATACCGGCCTGAAGACCATCGCCGTAGACTCGACGGGCGCGACCGTCACCAACACTGCACCCTACAAGTTCGGCCCCGCCATCGAGTTTAAGAACGGCCTTCTCTACTCAGCCCAGGGGCAGGTGCTCAACCCTTCCACGGG
This sequence comes from Pyrinomonadaceae bacterium, assembly GCA_045807805.1. Taxonomy (GTDB): domain Bacteria; phylum Acidobacteriota; class Blastocatellia; order Pyrinomonadales; family Pyrinomonadaceae; genus QHXN01. Next base: position 14,292 of record JBJMGR010000155.1, read on the forward strand.
CATGCTGCTCGGCAAGTTCAACACCTCCGTCGGATTCCGCGCGATGGCTATAGACACCGCGCTCAACCGCGTCTTCTTCGCGACGCAGACGGACCCGTTCGGCTCCGGCCCGATAATCATCACGGCCTACGACCTGACGACGTTCGTGCCCGTCGGGCGCGTGACGCTCCCCTTCGTCGGGTTCCCGACGCGGCTCGTGCGTTGGGGCGTGAACGGGCTGGCGGTGCGCGCCGCGACGAACACCTTCTCGGGCATCGACAGCAAGCTCTACATCGTTCAGACCGCGCTCGTCTCGACGGCCGCCCCCGTACCGACCGGCGTTCAACTCACCTCGGCCGCGCTGACGGCGCAGGAGAACAACAGCTCCGTTACCTTCAACGTCACACGCACAGGCGACCTATCCGTTGCCTCGACGGTCGAGTACGGAACGGCCGACGGCACGGCGTCCGAGCGCTCGGACTACACGACCGCGGTCGGCACGCTGCGGTTCGCGCCCGGCGAGACGAACAAGACCGTCCGGGTGCTGCTGACGAACGACGCGTATCAGGAGAGTGACGAGACGTTCACACTCACACTCAGCGGCCCGTCGGGCGCTGAGATAACGTCGCCCGCGAGCAGCACGGTAACGATTCAGGACGACGACCCCTTCCCGCAGCAGGGCAACCCGGCGGACGACACGGCCTTCTTCGTCCGCCAGCACTACCGAGACTTCCTCAACCGCACCGCCGACGCGAGCGGCCTCCAGTTCTGGTTTAACGAGATAGAGAAGTGCGGGGCGGACGCGGCTTGCCGCGAGGTGAAGCGCATCAACGTCTCGGCGGCCTTCTTCCTCTCGATTGAATTTCAGAACACGGGCTATC
>JBJMGR010000156.1:0-16891 GCA_045807805.1 Pyrinomonadaceae bacterium
AAGGCGTTGCCGTGAGCGGACTGACGCCACTGCGCGTGCGTGTCCGTGTGGCACTGTGCGCAGCGCGCGGCGGGGAGGAACTTCGAGCCGGGGATGAAGGTGCCCGTCGCGGAGTAGGCGTTGGAAGGCGCGAAAGGATTCTGGCCGAAGCGTAGGTCGTAGCTCTTCGCAACCATCTCCTGATAGTGCGTCGGCAACTCGGCCCTCTTGTCGTCCTTCTTCTCTTCGGACTTAACCGCCTCTGCCTTCTTCTTGTCCCCGGCCTTGCGCCCGCCGCTGAAGGCGTTCGCGCGAGTGAGGGAGAAGCAGAGGGCGACCGCGGCGGTAAGCGCGACGAGCGCGAGCTTCAGGGCCGCGCGGCGACCGACAAGGGGATGTGCCTTACTCATCTTTGACCTTTATAACTTTTTCTTAAGACCATAGCGGCCGGGCGGGGATGCCTTTCGCGGCGCGCGTCGGGTATGCCGGGGGCGCTTTACTCTTTTGAAACCGGGTAAATTTATCACACGAAAACGCGCGGGCGAAACCAACTTTAGTTGGAGGCGTGCGTGTTAAAAGTCATCCCCCCTCGGCCCCGCGCGTCAGCGTTCGGGTGGCTTGCCCGAAGCGTTCGACCCCGGCAGTGTGACCGAAGGTTCTGGGAGCGGCGGCTCCTCGGGCGGTCGCGGCTCTTTGTCGCCCTCGGCTCCCGGCCGCGCCTTTTGCGCGCCGTCGAGCTGCTTGAACGCGGCCAACTCGCGACTCGCCTCCTCCGACTTCTTCAGGCGGGAGAGGGCGAGGAACAACTGGTAGTGAACGCCGGGGTCTCTCCCGTTGAGCGCCTCGGCACCGCGCAGAACCGAGACGGCCTCGTCGTAGCGTTTCAGGCGCACGAGGAGTCGGCCGAGGTCGTATTGCGGCGGGAAGAGCTTCGCGTCGAGTTCCGTCGAGCGGCGGAGCATCTGCTCGGCCCGCGCGTAGTCGCCGCGCTCGATGGCGAGGTAGCCGAGGTTCGCGTACACGTCAGCGTTGTCGGGCTGGAGGGCGAGCGCGCGATGGAAGGCGGCCACGGCGTCGTCGAAGAGCCCTTGGGCGCGCGCCGCGTAGCCGACGAGGTAGTGTGCCTGCGGCGCTTCGGGGAAGGCGCGCGCCGCCTCCTCGTATGCGGCGCGCGCCTCGTCGTAGCTCCTGAGACGGAAGTAGGCCGCGCCGTGGCGGACATAATAGACGAGCTTCGTCGGGTCTTGCTCGATGGCGCTCTTGTAGAAGGGTACGGCAGCGTCGAAGCGCCCGTGCTTGAAGAGTTCCTCGGCAATCATGAAGTTGGCCTCGGGGAATCGTGGGCGAGACTTCAGAGCCTGCTGCCAGAGCGTGAGCGCGCTTTCGCCCCGCCCGCGCGCGGACGCGACCAGGCCCAGACGGTAGAGCGTCTCTGCATCATCGGGCCTGAGTGCGGAGGCGGCTTCGAGGGCGCGTGCGGCCTCGTCAAGCCGGTCGAGGTTGTAGAGCGCCACGCCGAGATTGTATAGCACCTCGTACGTGTTCGGCCTGAGCGCGTCCGTGCGCCGGAACAGTTCGACGGCGCGCTCGTACGCGCGTGCCTCGGCGAGCACGAGGCCGAGCGAGAAGAGCACGCGCGGGTCTTCGGGCGCGGCCTCGGCTATCGACGCCGCGAGCCGCTCGCCCTCGGCCGCGCGCCCTCCGAGCAGGTACGACCTGACGAGCAGGAGCAGGACGGCCGGGTCGGTGCCCGCGGCCTGCGCGTGGGTGCCCGCGCGCACGCCCGCCGCGCGTTCGAGCACGGGGACGGCGCGCTCGAAGTCGCCGCGCCCGGAGTAGATGGCTCCGAGGTTGAAGGCGGCCTGCCTGTTGTCGGGCGCGAGCCGCAGAGCTTCCTCCAACTCCGCGACGGCCTGCTCCGCACGCCCGGTGCGCGCGAGCAGCACGCCGAGGTTCGCGTGTGCGGAGGCGTTGCGCGTATCGAGCCGCAACGCCTCGCGGAACTCGCGCTCGGCCTCATCCGCACGCCCCGACCTATCGAGCACCACTGCGAGCAGCGCGTGCAACTGCGAGTCGCGCGGCGATGCGGCGACCGTCCGGCGCGCCAGCGCCTCGGCCTCGGCGAGTCGGCCCGCCTGAATCAGCGCGGCAATCTCCTGCGACTGCTGAGCGGCGGGAGCAGAGACGGATTGCGCGGGGCGCGCTGGTTGCTGCCCTCCCTTTCGCTGGCGCGCGTGCGCGGTGGGCGCTGACGACAAGAACGCCGACGCGAGCAGGCACGCCGACGCGCACTTCACTCCGAACTCGAATCGCATGAGAGACACTTCGTATGCGTTCAGCCCTTCGGGAACGATTTAACGAACTTGTCCTTGTCCTCAGTGGGGACGCTGACGATCTTGCGGACGATCTCCTTGCCCGCCATCTCGCCCTGCGTCAACTTGGCCGAGACGAATCCGACCCGCACGCGGTAACCGGCCGCAGTCTTCTCGTCGCGCCACCAAAAGCGTTCGAGCTTGCGGTCGCTCGTGTAGCCGATCTGGTAGCGGTCGTCGTAAGTTTTGCCCATGACGAGGTGACCCTCCGCGGCGTCGCTCGTCCCCGCGCCCGCCATCGAGCCCGTGGGGGCGAGACGCAGGTCTTCGTAGGTCGGCGGCGCGGCGTACGAGAGGACTACCTCTTTAACCCACTTGCCTTCGGCGAAGACGATCTGTAGTTCGCCCTGCGCGAGCTTCTTGTAGATGACGCGCACGTCCGAGCCTTCGTTGCGCTTCGCGTCGGGCCGCTCCTCGCCCGGCTTGCGCTTCGCGTTGACGAAGACGGCTTCGAGCGCGGTGGGCACGTCCATGCCGATGCGCACGCCGAGTATCTCCGCGTCGTGTTCGCTAGGCGCGGCCGACTGTGCACTCGCACGGATAGTGAGCGTTAGGCAGAGCGCGAGCAGCGCGCACGCCACGGCAGTTATTTCAATCAATCTCTTCTTCATATTCTTCACCAACGGACAATTCAGCTTATGCCCTTCGGCGGCAGATTCTCAAGCGGAGCCGCGCCATAAAAGAGTCGGGTGGCGCGCCGGACTTGTCCCGCGCGCCACCCGAGTTTGTGTTCCGCGCCTGAAGAGGCCGGTGACGGTTCAGAAGATCAGCTTTAAGGAGAACTCCAACTGCCGCCGACGCTGCTCGCTCGTGTCGCGGCCGAAGTCGCCCGTGTTGCCGAGGTCGCCGTTCGGGCGCGAGCGGTTGACTCGGTTCAGGACGTTGAAGGCCGTGAAGCGGAACTGCGCGGCGAACTGCTCGCTGATCCAGCGGACGGGGAAGTTCTTAAAGAGAGAGGCGTCCCAGTAGAACTGCTGACGGCCGCGGAAGACGTTGCGTCCGAGCGTGCCGATCTTCGGGCCGCCGGGGTCGCTCGCGAAGACGGGCGTCACCGCCGGGCGGAAGGCCAGCCGGTTAAGCTCGCGCCCCGCGGCGCGGTCGGCCGCCGTCGGCGTCGGGTCGCCGATGAGGTCTACGCGGCCGCCGTTGCTCGTGACCGTGTAGACGGGGCCGCTCTGCCACGTGATGATGTTGTTGAGCTGGAAGCCGCCGATGAAGAAGTCCACCCCGCGCGGAAGGTCGCCGCCGAAGGAGCGCCCGCGCCCGATGGGCAGGTCGTAGACGTTCGCGAAGGTGAAGCGGTGGCGTGTGTCCGTGTCGGAGTTGCCGCGCTCAAGTTCGGGCCGCAGCGGATCGTCGGGGCCGCAGTCTCGCGCACCCGTGCCGCCCGAGCAGATACCGCCCGGCGAATCGTCTATGGCGTGCGCCCACGTGTAGCTCGAAATGATCGAGAGGCCGCGCGAGAAGCGCTTCTCAAGCTTCGACTGAAGCGCGTCGTAGCGCGAGCTGCCGGTGTAGCGTGTGGCGATGACCTCGTTGATGCCCAGGACTTCGCGCGAGCCGGGGCCGCCCTGATCGCCCGCCGTGCCGATGTTGGATACGGTGAGCAGGTTGCGCCCGAGCGAGCCGACGTATGCGACCTCGGCGAGCCAGTTCGGCCTGAACTCCCACTGGCCCGTCAGGTTGAACTGATGGAAGTATGCGTCGCGGCGGTTCGGGTCGTTATAGAGAATGCGGCGGTCGGTCGGCGCGGCGAAGCGCGCGCCCGGCGTGGCCGGAATCACGGTAGCGGTCGGGACGCCCACGTCGAAGAGGTTGCGGACGGCGATGCCGGCGGGGCAGCCCGCGGGGTTGGTGATCGGGTTGCAGCTATAGCTCGCCGCGCCCGTGCCGGGGTTCGAGGTCAGCGGCTGCTGGCCGCTCACGTCGGTCGAGTAGACGATGCCGTAGCCGCCGCGCAGCACCAGCGAGCGATCCGACTTGAAGCCGCTGTAGGCGAAGCCGATGCGCGGCCCGAAGTTGTTCTTGTCGGTATTGGCGAGGTCGCGCCCGCCCGGCGCGCTATCGCCCGCGACGATGATGGTGCGCGTGGCCGGGTCGAAGTTCGACTGTTGGTCGAAGCGCTCGGTCGGCGCGGTGAAGATGTCGTAGCGCAGGCCGAGGTTGAGGGTCAGGTTCGGCGTGGCCTTCCAGTCGTCCTGAACGAAGAAGGCGATCTCCTTGTTCGACTGGAAGTATGGGCCGCCCGGATCGCCGCGAGTGATGAAGCCGGGGCGGTAGCCGAGCAGGAAGTTGGCGAGCGACGAGCCGGTGTCGTTCGCGCCGATGCCGTTGTAGTTGCCCGAGACGAAGCCGCTGCCCGTCGTGCCATACTGCGTGTTGGTCTTCGTGCCGCCGTTGCGTCCGCCGTCGTAGTTGGAGTTCTGGCGCACGCGCAGGTCGCCGCCGAACTTGAGCGACTGGTTTCCCTTGACGACCGTCACGGCGTCGGCGAAGTTGAAGTTGTTCGAGAGGAAGTAGAAGGGACCGCCGTCGCCCGTGAACTCGGTGGCGCGGTCGGTGCCCGTCAACTCGTCCACGATGCCGAAGAGGATGATGCCGCTCGACGTGGGGCCGAGGTTGATGTTGCGCGCGCCGAGGTTGGCCGAGACGTTCGGGCTGAAGCCGCCCGTCCCGTTGACGCCCGTGTTGAAGATGCCGATGTCTACGCGCGTGACGCCGAAGCGCGCATCGTTGACGACCGATCCGCCGAAGGTGTGCGTGTCGCCCATCGTGAAGCCGCGCGCGTTGCCGAACTCGTCGCCCGCGGAGGGGCCGGCGGGCAGGTCGTTGCCGTTGGGCGACGCGCCGAGCGGGAAGAAGTTGTCGCGCGTGCGCGCGCTCTTCGAGCGGCTGTAGCGCGCGAAGAACGAGTCGCTATCGGTGAAGCGGTGGTCGATCTTGATGTCGTAGCTGTCGAGGTTGTAACCCTCTTTGCGATTCGTACGGTAGTTACGCCCCGCGCCCGGCAGGTTCGGCAGCGGGAAGGCGTTGACGTAGTTGAGGGCGAAGGGCGAGAACGCGCCGCACGAGGGGCAGTTGCGCAGGTCGTTGCCCGGAACGGGCGTGCCGTTGGGCGCGAAGATAGTCCCCTGCGGGGCGACGACCGTGCCGCCGCTAGCCAACTGATAGGTGCGCAGGTTGCCGGGCTGGAGCAGCTCAGAGAAGTCGCCGACGCGCATACGCACGGTCGGGACGGGGACGGCCTGCGGGTCGCCCGTGCCGCCGAAGATGGGGGTGGCGTTTCGGCGCAGCTCGGTCGAGAAGAAGAAGAAGGAGCGGTTGCGCCCGTTGTAGAGGCGTCGGCCGCCCTCGCCGAAGCGTGGCAGGAATATCGGGCCGCCGACGACGCCGCCGAAGTTGTGCGTCACGTAGTTGGGGACGCGGTTCGTCAAGTCGTCGTCGAACTGCGAGGCCGCCGCCGAGAGGAAGCGCCCCTGATAGACCTCGTAGGCCGTGCCGTGCACGTCGTTGCCGCCCGACTTAAACGTCGTCGTCACGATGCCGCCGCCCGCGCGGCCCGACTCGGCCGAGGGCACGCTCGTCTCGATCTTAAACTCGGCGATGGCGTCGGGGTTCGGGAAGATGGCGATCTGGCCGAACTGCGACTCGTTGTTGTCCACGCCGTCGAGTGAGAAGTTGTTGTTCGTGGCGCGCGCGCCGTTGACGACTATCACCGACCCGCCCGACTCGCGGAATCGCGTGGACTCTGTGTTGTTCTGCCCGCCGCCGCCCGCGACGAAATTGCCGCCGCCGCCCAAGAGCCCGAGGTTCGGGCGCGTTACACCCGGAGAGAGCGCGGCGAGCTGCACGAAGTTGCGCTGTGGTATGGGCAGGTCTGTGACCTGTCGGCCCGTGATGAGGTCGCCGCGCACGCTCGACTCGGACTCCACGAGCGGGGCCTCGGCCGTGACGGTGACGGCCTCGCTGCCGACCGCTCCGACCGTGAGCTGTACGTTGACGGGCTGGCGCGAGGCGGTGTCGAGCTTCACCTGCTCGATGACCGACTGCGTGAAGCCTTGGGCGTCCACCGTCACGCGGTAGACGCCGGGGTCGAGCGCGGGGATCGTGTAGTTGCCGTCGTCGCTCGTCGTCACGTCGCGCGCCTCGCCCGTCGCGACGTTGGTCACGACGACCTTCGCGTCTTTGACGACAGCGCCGTTCGGGTCGGTGATGGTTCCTGTAATCGTGCCCTTGTTGCTCTGGGCGGCCGCCGTCAGCGCGAACGCGAGCGCGCACAGGAGCGCCGCCGCCAGTCTCGGGACAGTGAAAGTTCCTCTCGGTGTACTCATGAGTGAGCCTCGCATGGTCAAAGGGTTCTAGATGGGACTCCCACTTCGACTTGCCGGACTGGTCTCGACGCGCGGGGACGGGTGAAACCTAACAAGCCTGTGGAGCGCAGAGCTTCGGCCCCAACTGGATTTCGCTACTTGAATTGTTGGAAACGGAATACGGGATTCGGGTTTGTTGCCTACCCGAACGAAGTGCATTTAAATACAGAATCGAAAACCTGTCAACGAATTTCTCGGCGAAGGTCGCGCAGCCTTAAAACTTTTCCACTACGAACCCGCGTGCGAAAGAGTGCCGACGCGCTGACGCAACGAAGGTGCCATGCCTTACGCGGCGGCATTTGCGGGAAAATCAGCGCAGCACGCACAAAGACGGCCGCGTTACCGATTCATTTTTTCGTCGTCCATCCGAAAACATAGACTGAGGTATAAGCGAAAAATTTTTCGCGCCGAGACGAAATCACGCGCTCCAACGACGTGAGTTCGCCGTCGTCTCTACTTCATTCGTCGCCGCGCTTGCTCGAAGACGGCTCACTCAAATCCGCCTCGGCGAGTCCCCTCTTCGCTTCGTCTATGAGTTGATTGTTGCGCTCGTACGAGAGCGGCGCGGCTTCGTCTTCGACGCACGCGCCTTCCGGCCGCGGCGGGTAGATGTGTCCGCGATAGACCGGGTAGGCTTCGGTGCGCAGGTGCGAGAGCATGTGGTGGCCGCGCCGCGTCGCGCGCTCGTGGCGTAGTGCGCTGATGTCAACGGGCGCGACGACGATACGCTCGCCCGGCCCCGGTGAGGCTTCGGCCAGCACGCGCCCGTCGAAGTCTACGACCATACTTCCGCCCGGCCAGGAGTATGGCGGGTAGTGCTTGAGGCTCGCGCCCTGATTCGCGGCGACGACGTAGGCGGTGTTCTCAATCGCGCGGCAGCGGTTGATGGTCGTCCACCAGTCCATCGGCGCGGTCGCGCCCCACGGATCCATGTACGCGGAGACTCGCACGAGGACTTCAGCGCCGTTGGCCGCGAGCTGACGTATGGCTTCGGGGAAGAGCCAGTCGTAGCAGATGGCGCAGCCTATGCGCCCTATCTCCGTGTCGGCTACCGGGAAGAGCGGCTCGTCGTAGCCTTCAATGTCGTGCGGGCTCGCGTGAACCTCGTATGGAATCCACGTGTTCACCTTCCGGTATTTATATAGGACGCCCGACGGGCCTATGAGACAAGTCGTGTTGAAGACGACGCCGGGGTGTCGCGCGTCGCGCTCAAGCATCGTGCCCGACTGTATGTAGACGTTATGCTCGCGCGCCTTCATCCGAAGGGCTTCCGTGTGCTCGTTCGGAATCTCGACGGCGAGCTTATCGAGCAGCTCCGCGACGGTGGCGAAGACCGGCGCGGCGTGCGCGAACTCCGAGAAGACCAACAGGCGCACCGGCAGGAACGGCGCAGCGCCCGCCACGGCCGAGTCAATCAACGACAGCATGCGCTCCGTGTTGCGCCGCATCTCGCGACGTTCGACCGGGTTCGCCATGTCCGTCTGACACGCCGCGACGGAGTATCGTATGTGGTTCATCAGAGCCTCTCGGGTGTTAGTGCGCAATGGTCGAAGGGAGTCGGCGCTGATTCTAAACAGCGCGGCCTTCGTCTGTCACCCGCCGACGAAGGCGCGGCCTCCTCGACGTTGAAAACTTCGCTTCGCGAAGTTCGAGACTTCCCTCCTCCACCTTTGAAACTTACATCCGCCGGGCCGCGTTTGACCAACGGCGCGGGCGCGCGATAGCATCGCCGTCTCCCGTGCTTCCGCCTTCGTGAGAGGATTGTATTTAATCCGCAAAATCGTATCCGACAAACTTCAGACGTGCGCCGCCGAGCGCTCGAACGCCGTGCGCGCGCGAAGCCTTTCGACAGGAGTCTCGCATGAACAGGAAAAGGCCCGCGGCTATCTTGCCGCTTCTACTCTGCCTCTCGGTCTTAACGGGCGGCGTGCCCCATGCCTTCGCTCAAACCTCTAAGATGCCCGGCGCGCGAACGTCCGCCAACGTTTCGTTCGACTCGCTCAAGGAGGGCGACGTGGTCGAGGGCTTCCGCGCGGAGGCCGTCTACCTAAACGACTCCGACAAGCCCTTCGGCGCGCGACTCCGGCACGCGCGGACGGGCTTCACGCTCGACTTCCTCGAAATCCAGTCCGTCCCGCAGGTCTTCGCCTGGGTCAACTCCTTCCCGACTTCAGACCGGGGCGAGCCGCACACGCAGGAGCACCTTCTGCTCGGCAAGGGCAACAAGGGTCGCACACACTCCGGCCTCGAAGGGATGTCGCTCGCGGGCTCTTCGGCCTTCACGCAGCAGTGGCGCACCTGCTACCACTTCCACACGGCCGCGGGCTCCGAAGTCTTCTACAAACTCTTCGAGAGCCAGATGGACGCGCTCCTGCATCCCGACTACACAGACGAAGAGATTCGGCGCGAGGTGAGCCACTGGGGCGTCGGCGATAACCCGGCCGACGGCAAGCTCCGACTCGAAGAGAAGGGCACGGTCTACCAGGAGATGGTTACGTCCTACGACCATCCAATCAGCCTCCTCTTCCGCGCCGAGAACCAGATGCTCTACGGCGCGGACCACCCGCTCGCGCTCTCTTCGGGCGGCTGGCCTTCGGCCATTCGCGCGATGAAGGCCGAGGACATACGCAAGTTTCACGCGGACAACTATCACCTCGCGAACATGGGCATGGTCGCGTCGTTCCCGAAGGAGATGCCCGCGGGCGACGTGCTGCGCCGACTCGACGCGATACTCAACAAGCTTGAGCCGACGCAAGCGGCGCGGCGCTACACTTCGGAGTCGGACATGCCCGCGCCTAAGCCCGCGCCCGCCGGTCAGATAAAGCTCGTAGAGTATCCGCACAAGAACGAGCAGCAGCCGGGATGGGTCATGTTCGCGTACCCCGCGCAGTTAAAGCTCGACACGCGCGAGAAGACGCTTCTCAACCTCTTCCTCTCGAACGTCGCGGGCGATGCGACGACGAATCTTTACAAGCTCTTCGTGGACTCGAAGACGCGCGTGATGGAGACGGGTGCGAAGGGCGTCTTCGCTTTCTTGGACGACGAGATGGTCGCGGGCAATCCCGTCTATGTGGGACTGACCGACGTTGTGCCTTCAAACATGACGGATGAGAAGATAGCTTCCGTGCGTCAGAAGATTATGGACGAGATGAAGCGCGTCGCTTCGTTCGCCGACGGCTCGGCCGAGTTGAAGGAGTTCAACGAGCGCGTGAAGAGCCGCGTGATACAGACGCGACGCGGGCTCTCGAAGTTCGTCAACTCGCCGCCGGGATTCGGCTTCCGAAACACGGACTCGGGCTGGATGACGCACCTGCAAGACCTCAACCGAACGCCCGGCTTCCGCAAGTCCGTCACGCTCAAGCCCGAGCTTGCGGCCGTGGATGAATTGCTCGCGTCGGACAAGAACGCTTGGCGCGAAATGGTCGCGCGCTGGCACCTCGCGGACTCCGTGCCTTACGCGGTCGCGGCGAAGCCCTCGCCGCAGGTAATCGCGCGCGGCGAGCAGGAGAGCGCCGCACGCGCACAGGCGCAGGCCGCCGAGATCGAGAAGAAGTACGGAGTCGCGGACGAGCAGGAGGCGTTGAAGAAGTTCAAGGCGGACTACGACGCGGAGAGCGCGGAGCTTGAACGTCTCGCGCAGGCATCGGCCAACATGAAGTTCCTCGAACGCCCGCCGCTCACGCTCGACGACCAGCTCGACTACAAGTTGACGCAGATGCAGGGCGGCGTGCCTCTCGTCGCGTCGAGCTTCGAGAACATGACGAGCGCGACGGCCGGAATCGCGCTGCGTCTCGACGGCGTGCCGCAGGACAGACTCGTCTACCTCTCTGCTCTGCCGCAGCTTCTCACAGAGGTCGGCGTAGTCCGTGATGGTAAGGCGATTCCCTTCGAGCAGATGAGCGAGATGCTCCGAAAAGAGATTCTCTCTCTCAACAGCTACTACAGCACTAACTTTAAGACGGGCCGCGCGGAACTGGTCGTGCGCGGCGCGGGCAACGACGCGGCCGAGTCGCGTCGCGCGCTCGAATGGATGAAGACGGTTTTGACTTCGCCCGACTGGCGCGTCGAGAATATCGCGCGCATACGCGACCTCGTTGATCAGGTCTTGAGCGGCATGCGCAATCGCACGCAGTCGTCCGAGGAGAATTGGGTCAACGACCCCGCGAACGCATACTGGCGTCAGGACAGTCCGCTGCTGCTCACGACCTCCTCGTTCATGACGCAGGCGCACAACGTCCACCGGCTGCGCTGGATGCTCAAGGACGCGGGCGACGCGGCGCAGAGCAAGGCAATCTCCGACTTCCTCTCGAAACTCGCGGGCGCGAAAGGAAGTCGCGACGAACTCAAGTCGCTTCTCTCTTCAATGCAGGGCAAACAGGACGCGCAAGTCTCGGCGGGCCTGAAATCTTACGCGGACGACTTCGCGCGCCTGCCCGAAGGCCCGAAACAGCTTGCGACCGAGGCCGCGAAAGACCTCGACCAGTTGCTCTCGGATATCCCGGACGAAAGTCTCGCGGCGGACTGGGAGTATTTGACGAAGGAGATGCGCGACGACTTGCTCGTCCCGCCCGCGCAGGCGCTCTCGGAGCTGGATTCTGTGAGGAAGAGTCTGTTGAAGACGGGCGGCGCGCGAATGTTCCTCATCAGCTCCGCTTCGACGCGCGCTACGTTGGAGTCGGGCATGCGCGACATTCTCGCGTCGCTCGAAGCCGGTCAGGTCGTGCCCGCGAAGTATGCGAACGTGCGGCTCGTCGAGTCGCGCGTGCGCGAGCGCTTGAAGTCGAACGAGAGGCCCGTCTTCGTCGGGCTCGTCAACCCGAACACGCAGGGCGGCGTCTTCCTAAACTCCGCGCCGATGGCTACGTATTCGGACGCGGACAATCGAGACGCGCTGCTCGACTACCTGGCCTCGCGACTCTACGGCGGCGCTGGCGCGCACGCGATATTTATTAAGACTTGGGGCGCTGGACTCGCGTACTCGAACGGGCTCGGCGGCTCGCCGTCGAATGGGCGTCTGAGTTACTACGCGGAGCGCACGCCGGAGCTTCCACAGACGCTGCGATTCGTCATAGACGAGTTGAAGAAGGCGAAGCCCGATCCGGGGCTGACCGAGTACGCGATTGCGATTGCGTTCGCGCAGTTCCGCTCGGCCTCTTCCTACGAGTCGCGCGGCGAGTCGATGGCGTCGGACATCGCGGACGGCACGCCGCCCGATGCCGTGCGCAAGTTCCGTCAAGGTCTTCTGAATTTGCGTAACATGCCTGATCTCTCGGACGAGTTGTTCAAGCGAATGAACACCGTCTACGCGCGCATTCTCCCCGGCATGGGCACGAAGGCGGGCACAGTCGAGGGCGGAGTCTTCTACGTCATAGGCCCGGAGAAGCAACTCACGGCCTACGAGCAATACCTCAAGACCGTCGAAGGCCCCGACGCGCGGCTCTACCGCATCTACCCGCGCGACTACTGGATGACATCGAAGGAGGCCGAAAGCTCGGGCCACACAGGCGGCCATTAAATGAATTAGCCCGAACACGAGCGAGATTGAGGCAATATTGATCTTCGTCGGGGCTTATCGGTTTTGAATCGTCCCGATACCGACTGTAGTTAAGGTGGGGCAGACTCGAATTACTCTGATTCGAGTCTGCCCCATCTTAACTCACGAATGATTCGCCCTGAAACCCGCTTGAGTTGCTCCAATACTTGCTTGAATCGCCTGGATACCGAAATGAATCGCCCCGGTAATTACTTGAATTGAAGCGATTCAAGTAATTACCGGGGCGATTCAAATGTGTATCACCGTGATTCCTGCTTGAAAGTCGCCCGTTCAGCCGAAGATGTCGCGCACCTTGTCCATGAGACCCTTGTCGGTTAGGTCTTTATCTTCGATCTGCGCGAGTTGTTCGAGGAGCTTCCGCTGCTCGCGCGTGAGGGTCGTCGGCGTGACGACCGTGACGGAGACGAAGAGGTCTCCACGACCGCGCCCGCCGAGCGCGGGCATGCCCTGACCCTTCACGCGAAAGACCGTGCCGGTCTGCGTGCCCGCAGGCACTTTCAGAGAGTGCTCCGCTTCGAGCGTCGGGACTGAAACGTCCGAACCGAGCGCGGCCTGCGCGAACGTGACGGGGATGGACGCGTACAGATTATTTCCCTGCCGCTCGAACACGTCGTGCTGCTTGACGTGTATGACGACGTACAGGTCGCCCGAGGGGCCGCCCTGCGTTCCCGCCTCGCCCTCGCCCGTAACGCGCAGGCGCGAACCCGTCTCGACTCCCGCCGGAATCTTCACCTCCATCTGCTTCTCGCGCTCGACGCGCCCCGCGCCTCTGCACGTCTCGCAGGGCGTGCGTATGATGCGGCCCGTGCCGCGACACTGCCCGCACGTGCGCGCGACGGAGAAGAAGCCCTGCTGGTAACGAACCTGTCCCGTGCCCGCGCAGGTGGTGCAGTTCTCGGGCTGAGTCCCCGCGGCCGCGCCCGAGCCCGTGCACGTCTCGCACGACTCAAGGCGCGGTATGCGCAACTGCGCTGTCATCCCCGACGCGGCCTCTTCGAGCGTCATCTCCAAGTCGTAGCGGAGGTCTGCGCCGCGCTGCGCCGTGCCGCGACGCCCGCCCGCGCTACGGCCACCGAACATATCGCCGAAGCCGAAGAGGTCGCCGAGTATGTCCTCGATGCCGCCGAAGCCTTGCGCGCCCCAGCCCGCCGCCGCGCCCGACGCGCCCGACACTCCGGCGTGGCCGAGGCGGTCGTAGCGCGTGCGCTGCTCCGAGTCGGAGAGCACGGAGTAGGCTTCGGCCGCCTCCTTGAACTTCTCCTCGGCCGCCTCGTCGCCGGGGTTCTTGTCCGGATGGTAGCGCACCGCGAGCTTGCGGTATGCGCTCTTTATCTCCGCGTCGGTCGCGCCCCGGCTCACGCCGAGGACTTCGTAATAGTCTCGTTTAGGCATAAAAGTTCAAAGCTCAAAGTTTAAAGTTCAAAGCTCAGTTTGGCAAACCCCGCCCCTGAACTTTGAACTTGTAACTTTGAACTTGTGATTTCCCGATTAGTGCGTCTTGACCTCGGGCTTGTTCCTGTCCGACTCGGCGACGGGGTTGAGCATCGCCACCGTGAGCAGGCCCGCGACGCGCTCCATGCGGCTGAAGCCATCCTGTATCGCCTCGACGTTCTCAGACTTAACCAGCTCCTCGGCCTCTACGAAGGCGTCCTGCGCCGCGAGCCGCTCGCCCTGCGAGAGCGACGAGCCGAACTCCGCGAACGAGCGCTGCGTGTTGCGAAGCAAGCCTTCGAGCCGCGAGCGTTGCGCGATGAGGTCACGTGTGCGGCGGTCGGCCTCGGCCGAAGTCTGCGCCTCGACGATCATGCGGTCTATCTCGTCCGAAGAGAGGCCCGAGGTGGGCGTCACCTTCATCTGCTGCTTGCGCCCGCTCGACTTGTCCTGCGCCGAGACGCTCAGCATGCCGTTGGCGTCAACCTCGAACGTCACCTCGACCTGCGGCGCGCCGCGCGGGGCCGACGGTATGCCGACCAACTCGAACTTGCCGAGACTGCGGTTGTGCTGCGCTATCTCGCGCTCGCCCTGTAGGACGTGAATCTCTACGGACGACTGGTTGTCGACGACGGTAGTAAACGTCTGGCTGTTGTGCAGAGGTATGGTCGAGTTGCGCTCGATTATCTTGTGGAAGAGGCCGCCGCGCGTCTCAAGTCCGAGAGAGAGCGGGAGCACGTCCAAGAGCACTATGTCCTTCACGTCGCCGGTGAGTACGCCGCCCTGTATGGCCGCGCCCATCGCTACGACCTCGTCGGGGTTTATCTCGGCAGAGGGCTCCTTGCCGAATATCTCTCTGACGGTGCGCCCGATGATGGGCGAGCGCGTCTGCCCGCCGACGAGCAGAACCTTGTCTATGTCGGTGGGTTGAAGCTTCGCGTCCCAAAGGGCCTTCTGGCAGGGCTCGACCGTGCGCTCGACTAAGTCGGAGATGAGCCCCTCGAAGGTCTCGCGCGTCAAGGTCTTGCTGAAGTGCTTCGGCCCCGACGCGTCGGCCGCGATGAAGGGCAGGTTGATGCTCGTCTCGGACAGAGTAGAGAGGTCGCACTTTGCTCGCTCGGCCGCCTCCTTCAAACGTTGCAGGGCGAGGCGGTCTTGGCGAAGGTCGATGCCCGTCTCATTGCGGAACTGCTCGACCATCCAGCCGATGATGCGCTCGTCGAAATCCTCGCCGCCGAGGAAGGTGTTGCCCGAAGTCGAGAGCACTTCGTAGACGCCTTCGTTGATTTCGAGAATGGAGATGTCGAACGTGCCGCCGCCGAGGTCGTAGACCGCTATGCGCTCGGTGGCGTTTCGGCCGAGCCCGTAGGCGAGCGCGGCGGCCGTCGGCTCGTTGATGATGCGCTCGACGCGAAGGCCCGCGATCTTGCCCGCGTCTTTCGTCGCCTGCCGCTGCGTGTCGTCGAAGTATGCGGGCACGGTGATGATGGCCTCCGTGACCGGCTCTCCGAGGAAGTCTTCGGCCGCGGCCTTCAGGCGTTGAAGGACGATGCCGGAAATCTCCTGCGGGCTGTAGACGCGCCCCTGCACCTGTATGCGCGCGTCGCCGTTTGAAGCCTCGACTATCTCGAAGGGCGCTGTCTCGCGCGTGCGCTCCGACTCGGCCTCGTTGAACTTGCGGCCGATGAGACGCTTGACGGCGTAGATGGTGTTGGCGGCGTTGGTGACGGCCTGTCGCTTGGCTATCTGGCCGACGAGGCGCTCGCCCTTGTCGGTGAAGCCTACGACCGTCGGCGTAGTGCGCCCGCCCTCTTTGTTGGGGACTATCTGGACGGCGCCGCCTTCGAGCACGGCCACACAGCAGTTGGTCGTGCCGAGGTCAATTCCTACTACTTTGCCCATAACTTTTCTCTCTCGTGGTGGGGGGACAAGCCGTGAGCCGCCCGGAAGCGACGGGCTCAGGTTATTAGACTGGGAGAGGCTTGTGGATTAAGGCGCGCGGGCTCGTCGCTCGCGCCTCGGACGAGTCGGCCGCCTTAGCCTCTCGTGGCTACTTTGACCATCGCGGGCCGCAGGAGCTTGTCGCCGAGGCGGTAGCCCCTTTGCATCTCCTGCACAATCGTGTCGGGCTCTACGTCCGTCGTCTCCTCCGTGGAGACGGCCTCGTGTATGTGCGGGTCGAAGAGGTGCCCGACCGTCGGGATGACCTCGACGCCCAAGCCTTCGACGACGACGCCGAGCTGACGGTTTATCAGCTCGACGCCTTCGAGGAAGTGTTTGAACTCTGCCGACTCGCCGACCTCCATCGTGCGCTCCGTGTCGAGAGCGCGCTGCAAGTTGTCAATCACCGGGAGGAGACGGCGCACAACCTCGCCGAGCGCGCGGTTGTAAGTCTCGGAGCGCTCGCGCTCGGTGCGCTTGCGGAAGTTGTCGTAGTCGGCCTGACGCCGCGCGAGCAGCTCAGTCAAGTCCGTGCGCTCGTCGGTCAACTTCTTCAACTCGCCTTCGACGCGACGAAGCTCCGCGCGTGTCGCGATAAGCTCTGCCATGACCGGCCCCGAAGAGGGCACGGCGTTGCGAGCCTGCTCTCCGGCGGAGGCGGACGCGCCTCCGCCGCCCGAAGGCTGCTCCGCGTCGTCGGTGTGCGAGACGGTCGTGTCCTGATCGCTTCGGCTGCGCGGAAGCTCGGAAGGATCTGGGCTTCCCTGCGAGTCGCCGCCGCCCTCCTCGCCCGTCCCCCCTTCGCCGCCGCTCTCGATGCGCTGGCCCATCTCGGTCGCGTCTTCGTAGGAAGACTCGCGCCCGAGTTCTTCCGCGGTCTTGTCGTCCGCGCCGCCCTCGTCTCCGACGAAGCGCACGGGAATCCTGTTCGGCTTACTTCTGTCCTTGTCCGCCATGTTCGATTGAGTCATCCCTTGCAAAGCCTTCCGAGTCCGAGCCGGTGCGTTTTTGCATCGACGCCGCCGCGACATGAGCGACGGCGCTTCTATGACTTTAAGCGCGAGCCTCCTCGCGCAGGACGCGCTCGACGACGCGAGCGATATAGTTGACGGCCGCGATTGTGCGCGCGTACTCGATGCGCATCGGGCCGACGACGCCGACGGTGCCCGCGACGAAGCCCTCGCCGAGGCGGTAGGGCGCGGTGATGAGCGCGCACGACTGAAACTGCGGCGCGCTGTGCTCGC
>JBJMGR010000157.1:0-7700 GCA_045807805.1 Pyrinomonadaceae bacterium
CGTGATGAGCGCGTCGGCGAGTCCTACGCCGAGGTAGTCCATCCCTGTGTCGCCGGTCGCAGGCTGGTCGAGAATCTTCAGCGGCAGCACGGCGAGCGAAGTGATGTCGGGGGCGGGGTCGTGCGCGGGCATAAGCAACCGGCCCGAGCCCGCATGGAAGAAGGGCGGCGCGCTGACGGGGCGGCCTTCGAGGTGGCGCGTGATGTCTTCGCTCAGAGCCTCGACAGACTGGTATCGCTCTGAAGGGCTCTTGCGTAGAGCCTTCATGATGACGTTATCGAGGTCGCCCGCGAGTTCAGTCCGCAGCGTCTCGACGGTCGCGCCGCGACACCAGTAGAGATATTGGAGCGTCTCGCCCTGCCCATTTGATGCGGGCGCGGGCAGAAGGTCTTCGGGGCTCGTGATGCGTATGCTCGGGTGCGCGGGCTCCTCCTCGCAGATGACGCGCGCAATCTCGTGCGGCGAGCGGTTGCGCAGACGATAGGGGCGGTGGCCCGTCAAAAGTTCGTAGAGCAGAACGCCGAGAGAGTAAACGTCCGTCGCGGGCGAGACGGGCTGGCCCTGAACCTGCTCGGGCGCGGCGTACTCGGGCGTCATCAGACGCATCGCCGTCGCCGTCGGGTCGAGCGTTATCTCGCCCGCGAACTCGGGGTTTAAGAGCTTCGCGATACCGAAGTCAAGAAGCTTCGGCACGCCCGGCGTCGTGACGAGAATGTTCGAGGGCTTTATGTCGCGGTGTATGACGAGCTTCTGGTGCGCGTAATGAACGGCCTCGCAAACGTCCTGAAAGAGCCTGAGCCGCTCGGCCACGGTCAGCGTGCGCTCGTCGCAGAAGCGGTAGACGGGCGCGCCCTCGATGAACTCCATGACGAAGTAGGGCAGCCCATCGTCGGTCGTGCCCCCGTCGAGCAGCTTCGCGATGAACGGGTGGTCGAGCGTCGCTAGAATCTGCCGCTCGTTGCGGAAGCGGCGGAGGATGAAGTCAGTGTCCATCCCGCGCTTGATGAGCTTGACGGCGACGCGGTGGCGAAACTCGCCGTCGGCGCGCAGAGCCTCGTAGACCGCGCCCATGCCGCCGCGGCCGACCTCGCGCACGAGACGGTACGAGCCGACGCGGCGGCCGATGGCCGGGTCAAGCTCTGGGAACGTCAAGGGGTTGGTCGCGTGAGGGTCGGTCTGCGCGAGCGGGCCCGTGGCGAGCGAGACCGAGGCGAAGGCGGGCTCTTCGATGAAGTCGCCCGCGGCCTCGTACTGCGCGACGAGCGAGACGACCTGCTCGTAGAGCGTTTCGTCGCCCGCGCACGCGATCTCGATGTACCGACGGCGCTCGTCCGCCTGTAGGTCGAGCGCCGTCTGGAAAACCTCTTCTACCTGTTTCCAGCGTTCGGGGGTCATCGGGGGCAAAGCCTGAAAGGTAAATAGTAAATGGTTAACGGTAAATGGTGAATTAGAGTTAGTTGCTACTCGTAGATGGTGAACAGCGGCGCGGCGTTGCTTGGTTGTGAAGCGAGTCCGGGAGAGGGGGCGGAGCTATTAACCATTAACCATTTACCATTCACCATTCACGTTCTTTTGACCTGTCCGTAGAGCCAAGCCTTCGCCATGCGCCACTGGCGCTTGACCGTCGGCGCACTCACGCCGAGGACTTCGGCCGTCTCCTCGACGGACAGCCCGCCGAAGAATCGCAGCTCGACTATCTTCGACTTCTGCGGGTCAACCTCCGCGAGCAGGTTGAGCGCGTCGTCCAATGCGACGAGGTTCACGTCGCGCTCGCCCGAGACATCGATGTTCTCGTCGAGCGAGAGCTTCTGGAATTCGCCGCCGCGCTTCTCGGCTTCGTGCGCGCGCGCGTGGTCAACAAGGATGCGGCGCATCATCTGCGCGGCCACGCCGAAGAAGTGCGCGCGGTTCTGCCACTGCACCTGCGTCTGGTCAACGAGACGCATGTAGGCTTCGTGAACGAGCGCCGTCGGCTGTAACGTGTGTCCCACGCGCTCGCGCCGAAGGTAGCTCGACGCGAGCTTGCGAAGCTCGCCGTAGACGACGGGCAGCAGCTCGTCCAAGACGCCGCGGTCGCCGTCGGTCAGGCGCACGAGGAGTCTCGTCACGTCTTGCTGTGAGGGGATGGTCACAGGGGAACTGCCCGCCACATAGGTTCGCTCATCCTTTCAGTCCAGCGCCTAAAGTATAAACGACCGCGCGACACGTATCAATTAAGGCAAAAGGAAAACAGAACCGCGAGCGGTAGCGAGTGGGTTGTGGCTCCGACATACGGACTTATCTCGGAGCCACAACCCGCTCGCTACCGCTCGCGGTTCTGTTCACTCTCGTCCCACGCCGAGGGCGTCGGCGACGCGGTTGATGTAGTTGAACCAGGAGGCTATGAGAGTTATCTGCAAGACGGCGCGGTCGTCGAAGCCTACGGCGCGCAGGCGCGCGTGGTCTTCCGTAGAGATGCGCGTCGCGTCGCGCGTCACCTGCGCGACGTAGTCGAGCATCGCGCGGTCTTGCTCCGAAATCGGGGCCTCGCGGTAGTCGTCCCGCAAGGCCGCGACCAACTCTTCGTCAAGTGTCACCCTACGCAGAAACTCTGCGTGCGACTCGATTCAATAATGACAACGGTTCGTCACGGAGACGACCGTCGTAATCATCTCGTGCTGCGCGCGCGTGAGCGGCAAGTCGGGCGACATCAGCGCGCCGAAGGTCGCAAACGCGTGATAGAGCGCGTCGGGGATGAGGCTGTGCGAGGCGACGATCCCCGAAGACTCGCCGTCGGGCGTCGGGTGCACGGGCACTGCGTACTCGGCCGGGTACAGTTCGCGCTGCGCCTCGATCGCCTTGCGCAAGCGTTCGTCCGCCTCGTCGAAGGGGACGGTCTTTATCCACGTCATGTTTAAGATTCCTTCTCTTCCGACACTCGGGCCGCGCGCCCGCGTCGGAAGACGAGATAGTAGAAGGGCAGCCCCGCCGCCACGACCGCGACGCCCGCGAGCGCCTGCACGGGGCTGTTGCTCGCCAGAAGGTAGAGCAGCAGCGCCGTCAGCAGAATGTATACGACGGGCGTCAGAGGGTAGAGCGGGACACGGAATCCGACCGCCCCGCCCTCGCGCCGCAGCACGAAGAGCGCGGCCACAGTGAGACCTATGAAGAGCACGACGGCGAAGAGGAAGTAGGCGATGATGTCGTCGAAGTTGCCGACGACGACGAGCACCGAGGCGAGCAAGGTCTGGATGACGATTGCGCGCGCGGGCGTCGCGTAGCGCGCGTGCAGTCGCGCGGCCCAGCTCAGGAACAGTCCGTCGCGCGCCATCGCGTAGTAGACGCGCGGCGCGGACATCGTGAAGGACGCGAGGCTGCCGACTACGGCGACGACCACGACGCCCGTGAAGACGAGCCCGCCCGTCGGCCCGAAGAGCGCCTCGCCCGCCTGCGCCGCGAACGCCTCGCCCGAGGTGACGCGCTCGGCCGGGACGAGGTAGACGAAGGCGGCGCTCGTAAGGATGTAGACGAAGATGACGAGGAGCAGTCCGTACGTGTAAGCGCGCGGCAGAGTCCGCTCTGGCTCGCGCACCTCGCCGCCGAGCTTGCTCAAGTCCCACCAGCCGCCGAACGAGAAGAAGGCCGAGACGAGCGCGCCCGCGAGCGCCGCCGCCAGAGGCAGAGAGCCCTCGCGCTGCGCGACGAACGGCGTGAAGTGCGAGAAGTCTCCGAGCCTCATCCCGAAACCCCACAGCGCTATGAAGAGCAGCAGCGCGAGCTTCAACACCGTAAGCCAGCGCACGATCCACCCGCCCAGACGCACGCCGCGCACGTTAACCAACGCGAGCGCGACGACGAGCGCGACCGCCAGAGCCTTCGTCAAAAGGGGCGAGAGTCCCGTCGCGTAAGAGACGTAAGATGCTGCGCCGACCGCGAGAGCCGCACTCAGTCCGGGGTCTAAGACGAGCAGCCCCATCCAGCCGTAGAGGAACGCGAGCGGCGGCCCGTACGCGTCGCGCAGGTATACGTATTGGCCTCCCGCCTCGGGCCTTCGTGCCGCGAGTTCTCCGAACGAGAGCGCGCCGCACAGAGCCATCACGCCCGCGACCAGCCACACGACGAGCACCATGAAGGGCGAGCCGACCGACTTCGTCATGCGCGCGGGCGTCAAAAATATCCCGACGCCCACGACCTCGCCCACGACCAGCGCCGTCGCCGTCAACAGTCCTATCTGACGTTTGAGTCCGCCCCGGCCGTCCGCGTGCTCAGTCATACGGCTTCGCAGACTAACACAATCAGAAGCTCAGGCGCGCGGCGAACTGGAAGGCGCGCGGCCCGCCCGAGCCGAAGACGCCGCCCGCCGTCGTGACGGCGCGGCCGAAGGATGATGAGCGCAGGAAGCCCGCGCTCGAAGCGTCCTGACTGTCGCGCGCGAGCACGTTCGAGAAGCCCGAGTAGTTGACGTTCGACACGCCGAGCACGTTCGTCACGTTGAAGAGGTTGAAGACCTCCGCTATGGGCTCGACTCTCACGTGCTCGCCGAGCTTTATGGGTCGCGACAAACGTAGGTCGAACGAGTTGAACGAGTCGTTGAAGCGCGCGTCAGGAGAGACGAGCGGGAGCAATTGTCCGCCGACTCCGCCCGCCGCGTTCAGACGCGTGATGAATGCGTTAAGCTCCGCCGCGCTGCGGAACAGACGCCCGCCCGCGTTGCGCTGCAACGTCGGGACGCGCGCGCTCCCGTCGGGCAGAAGTATGTCCATCGGCACGCCCGACGCGACAGTCCAGAGCGGCGCGAGTCGGAAGCCGAGCGGCGCGTCGAATACGCCCGCGAAGGTGAAGCGTTGGCGCTGGTCGTTGGGCGTGGGGCCGTATTCGAGTTGAAGGTTCGTCGGGTCCGCGGGGCCGTTCGAGAACGGAATCTGGTCGTCGTTCGCGTAGTTGAAAGCCTTCGAGAGCGTGTAGGAGGCGCGCATCTGGAAGCCTTGAGAGTATCGCTTCTCGAAGCTCAGGAGCAGCCCGTCGTACTTCGTCTTCACGCTCGACTCGATGTTCTTAACAAGGTCTGGGCCGCCGACGACCGGGTTGAAGACCTGACCTATCTGGCGGCCGATGATGAAGTGAGTGCCGAAGTTGTGAAGGTAGTCGGCGCGCACGACGTAGTTGGAACCGAACCTGCGCTGGAGGCCGACGTTCATCTGCTGCACGGTCGGGTTCTGAAGCCCGTTGTCTATGATGTTTATGCCGCCCGCGCCCGCGCCCGGCAGCACGAAGCCCGTGAACGGGTTCGCGAGCGTCGGCGCGGGCGGCGGGAACTGCCCGCACACGGGGTCGAACAGGCACGGCGGCGGGATGAAGAAGACGTTGCCCGCGCGCACCTCGATGGGCAGTGCGCGGCCGTCGAGTCCGCGTTCGAGCGAGATGAGTTCGAGCGTCACGCGGTCGTAGTAGACGCCGTAGCCGCCGTGTACGGACGTGCGCCCGCTGTCGGGCGACCAGTTGAAGCCGACGCGCGGCGCGAAGTTGTTCTTGTCGCGCGAGCGGTCGCCGCGAAGGAAGGGGCGCACGAGCGGGTTTATGTCACCGTAGCCGCTCAGGTTCTTGACGTTCGTGTCCAACTCGTAGCGCAGCCCGAAGTTGAGCGTAAGCGTCGGGCTCACGCGCCAGTCGTCCTGCGCGTAGGCGGCGACGTACGAGTTGTTAGCGTCCGGTATAACGAGAGCGCGCGTGGGGAAGGCGCTGCGGAGCGTGACAGCGAAGAGCAGGTCGTTGTCGTCCGTGCGCCCGTCGCCGTTGCGGTCGAAGTCCGGGAAGTCCTCAATCAACTCGACGCGCCCCTGCTGGAAGACGCCGAGGTCGAAGCCCGAGAGCACGCGCTGGAACTCGCCGCCGAAGACGAGCGTGTGGTTGCCGCGTACGGCCGTGAAGTCGTCCGCGAACTGATAGCGCCGCTGCGTGGTCGCCTGCGGCACGCGGAACGACGCACCGTCCTGTATGCTCGGGAACGTGAGCTGCGGCGCTGTCGTCACGGGCGCGGTGACGTTCGAGAAGGTGCTGAAGCCGAAGCGGAACTCGTTGAGGTCTCGCGGCGTGAGCGTAACGGTGTGGCTCGCCAGCAGCGAGTGGGCGCGGTTGCGGCTCGACTGCCGCTGCGAGGCGGAGCCGATGGAGCGTATGAGCGTGCTCACCGCCACGTCCTCCTCGCGTTGCGCGGAGTAGCGAAGCGTCAGGCGGTTGTTGTCGTTCAACTGCGCGTCGAGCCTCTCGGTCGAGAGAAGGTCGTCGAGCGGCGCGTCCGCGAAGCCGCGCGTGATGATTCGTCGCGCGGTGTCGCGCGTGCCGACGAGCACCGCGCCGTCCTGATTGCGATATTCGAGCGAGCCGAAGAACCACGCGCGGTCACGCTTAACGGGGCCGCCGAACGTGAACGAATACTGCTCGCGGTCGAAGGGCGGCTCCGTATTCGTCGCGCGGTCGAAGGTCGCGGGCAACGCCTGAAAGAGACTCCCGCGGAAGTATGCCGCGCCCGAGCCGTGAAACTCGTTCGTCCCCGTCTTCGTCACGATGTTGACGACCGCCGAACCCGAGCGCCCGAGACGCGCGTCGAAGCGGTTCGTGGCAATCTGGAACTCCTGCACCGCGTCCTGCGAGACGTTCTGCACCGCGCCGCCCACCACGTCGTCGTTCGTGTCCACGCCGTCAACCGTCACACTCCCGCCGCGCCCGAACTGACCGGCCGAGGAGATGACGACCGTGTTCATCTTCGTCGGGTCGAAGTTCGGCGCGGGCGCGTTGCCGGGCGTGAGCAGCGCGAGTTCGAGGAAGTTGCGGCCGTTCAAAGGCAGGTTCTCAATCTCCCGCCGATCTACCACGCCGTCAACTATTGACGTGTTAGTGTCCACGAGCGGGAACATGTCGCAGTCAACGCAGACGGCCTCCTTCAATGAGAGGCCGAGCGCCACGTCAACGGTCGCACTCTGCCCGACCTGCAACACGACGGCCCCGGTCTTCACGTCGAAGCCCGTCGCGGAAGCGCTCACCTCGTACTCGCCGACTGGCAGACCCGGAAACACGTACACGCCTTCGCCGTCGGTCGTGGTCGTGCGTGTAACGCCCGTGGCCTTGCCCGTAACCTTGATGTTCGCGCCCGAGACGACCGCGCCGCTCGGGTCTGTGACGACTCCGCGCAACGCCGCCGCGCCGAGCTGCTGCGCGCGAACGGACACGTTCGTGTAAAGAAGTAACGCCGCGCAGACCGCGACGGTTAAAAGCAACATCTTTTTTCTCATCGGATTGTGCCTGTTGACGGACGAAGGGTTTAGAAAGCGTGACGCCGTATTAGTACACAACTCCGGTGCGGTGTCATGGGATTTAAGTTGGGTACGCGAGTCAAACTATAGTTTGAGGTGCTCGGAGTGATATGCAGGTTAATTTGGGCGGAAAACTCCGGGTCTTCAACTCTGCCGAGAACGTTCGGAGTCTCGCGTCGCGCCCCCGAAGCTGTATAATCCGCGCGCTCTGTCCGACACCCGGAAGCCCGGCTCTCGACTTCAATCCATGTTCACAATCAAAGGCATTGACCACGTAGTCATCCGCGTAGTGAACCTCGACGGCGCAAGCTCCTTCTACAGGGACGTGCTCGGCTGCGCGGTCGAGCGCGTGCGCGAAGACCTTGGGCTCGTACACATGCGCGCTGGCGCGACGCTGATTGACTTAATCTC
>JBJMGR010000158.1:0-6047 GCA_045807805.1 Pyrinomonadaceae bacterium
ATGTACGCGCTGCTCGCCGTGCTCAAGCGCGACGGCCGCGCGCTTACGCTCGTCGCGCGGCAAGACGTGCCCGCTTCGGCTGTCGCGGGCGAAGAGAGCACTTCGGGCGGCGCATCGGACGAAGCCTTCGCCCCGTTCTTCATCTCGGGCCACGACCCGAGCGTCAAGCTCGACCTCGCGCCCTACTGTTTTAACGAGCGCGAGACTCTCCTCGGCATACGTCGCGAACACATGTGGCTCCCCGCGCAGGACTACGCGACAGACCTCACGCTCTACCGCGTCGAGGGCGCGCGACTTCGACAGGTCTTCGCCGAGCCCGTCGTCGAGCGCGAGTACCCGAGGGGCGCGAGCAAAGGCATGCCCGTCATAAAGACCACTTCGCTCATCTCGCCGCGCGCGGGCGGCGGAGAGTTCTACGACCTCGTCATTGAGAAGACGACGGCGCGCTGCATAGATAATGACGACGACGCGGACTGCACGCGGCCACGCGAGCCCGCGCGCGTCGTCAAGAAGTCTCTCGAAGTCTGGAGCTTCGACGGCAAGAGCTTCCAGCGCACGAACAAGCCCGCCCCGCCCGCGCCGAGCGTGAAGGCCGCGTGCGGCGGGTGATGACGGGCTTCAAGGACAATCGAGATTCTCGAAGAAGTAGAACGCGCTCACGAATGAACGCTTGAGCGCGCTCGTGTTGACTTCGCGCGTGAACCGTCTTAAAAGTCTAACGCCTCGACGAACGGAATCGGCACGGGAGTTTTAAAGTCATGTCAAGAATCCTCTCCGTTAAGAGTCGCGCGCCGCACGCGGCCCTCAAACGCGGCAGAATTTTTCCGGACGCAAGCGCGCCGGAATCATCGTCGGCATCGCCTCTGCGGTTGCGCTCGTCGCAATCGTGCTCGCGGAGCGCGGGGGCGACGAGCCACTCGATTTCGGAGGCTGCGTTATAACTCTGAGTCCGGGCGCACAACCCTGCTCATAATTTTCGCTTCGTATGGAGCCGATGGAAGAGGATGACGTTGAAGGCGCGCGCGTGAAGCGCGGCGCGGGCGGGACGCCGGGCGGCATCGGCGAGTTCCTCGGGGGGCTCGCGATGGCCGTCGCGGGCGCGTACATGCTGACCGAGCGCGTGACCGTGACGAGCGCCTATTGGTCGCTCTGGGGCCACAGCGCCTTCGGCCTCTCGCTGCTCCCGCTCGTCGTAGGCATCGGGCTGCTCTTCTACAACGGCAAGTCAATCACGGGCTGGCTTCTAACCTTCGCGGGCGCGGTCATCATATTCGCGGGCATCATCACCAACCTCCAAATCTACTTCCAGCCGACGAGCCTCTTCAGCACAATCGTCATGCTCGTCCTCCTCGCCGGAGGCATCGGACTAGTCGCGCGTTCGCTCCGCCCGCACTGAAATCAGAACCGCGAGCGGTAGCGACCGGGTCGCAAGCCCCGAGATACGGACTCACGTCGAAGCACACACCCGCGAGGCTTCCGCTCGCTGTTCTGATTCTACTTCTCCCTTTTCACGGTGTGAGGATTGGTGGAGCGCTCGCCGCGTTTGCGTGTGGACTTGCGGCGCTGTCGCGGGCGGCCTTCGTGGTCTACGGAGCGGATGGGCTGTAGGTCTTCGGCGTCGCCTTCGGGGTCTACGAGACGGGTCTCTATGTGCTCGTCGCCGATGGTCTCGTCGGTCATGACGGTCGAGTCCTGGGGGTGATGGACGCCCGCGACCTCGCCCGAAGGCGTCGTCACGACCACGCCATCTTCCGATGCGGCGGCGTCAACCGTTGTAACGGCTTCGGGTGCGTCGGCCGTCACAGCGGCGTCCGCTTCGACGATTCCGGCGGCGACTCGCTGGCGGCGGAAATGCTCGACTATGTCCCCGGCGGTCTTGCGGCCGACGAAGGGCGTGAGCTGTTCGACGGAAGCCTCCGCGACCTTACTGATAGAGCCGAGGTTTCTGAGCAGGCGATTCCTCCTCTTCTCGCCGACGCCGGGGATGGCGGTCAGCTCCGAAGTGAAGTCGCGAAGCTCGCGGCGCTTGCGGTGGTATGTGACGGCCGTGCGGTGCGTCTCGTCGCGTATCATCTGTATGAGGCGCAGCACGGGCGAGTGTGAATCCAAATAGATGGGCTCGTGCTCGCGCCCCTTTAGAAGAAGGTGCGAGACATCGTTGTGACGCCGAGGCGGTTTGACGACGCCCATCATCGGAATCGCTTCGAGGTCTAGCTCGCGCATCGCGGAGGCCGCCGCGCCGAGCTGCGCCTTCCCGCCGTCTATCATCACGAGGTCGGGCAGAGGCTTATGCTCTTCGAGCTGCCGCTTGTACCTGCGGAAGACAGCCTCGCGCATAGAGGCCGGGTCGTTCGAGCCTTCGACCGACTTGATGCGGAACTTTCGATACTCCTGCCGGTTCATCTTCCCGTTCTCGCAGACGACCATCGCCGCGACGTTCTCAGCGCCCGAGATGTTCGACACATCGAACGACTCTACGCGCGTCGGGAAGCGCGGAAGCTCAAGCACCTCCTGCAACTCTTCGAGCACGCGCTCCATGTCGGGCTTCAGGACTCGGAAGCGCTGCTCGAACGCTATCAGCGCGTTCTTCTCGACAAGCTCTATCATCTCCGCTTTCGGTCCGCGCTGCGGGTCGAGTATGCGTACGCGGCGACCTTTGCGCTCCGTCAGAGCCTTCTCCAACAACTCGCGGTCTTCAAAGTCCGAGGGCACGTGAACCTCTCGCGGCACGTAGTCGGTCGAGTAGTACTGCGTCAGCACATCACTGAGGAACGCCGAAACGTCGAACGAGTCGTCCGGCGCTAAGTCTTCCCAGAAGAACTCTCTGCGTCCGACAATCTTCCCCTCGCGCATCGTGAAGAGTTGGAGGGCGAGGCGCGGGCCTTCGCGGTAGAAGCCGAAGATGTCAACGTCGAGGTCTTGCGTGACGGCCATCTTCTGCTGCTCTGAGACGGCGAGCACGGTCTTACGCAGGTCTCTGTACTTCGCCGCCAGCTCGAAGCGCATCTCTTCGGAGGCGCGCTCCATTCGCTCGCCGTACTCGTCCGCAAGCTCCTTGTTCTTGCCTTCGAGAAACATCCGCACATCGCGCACGGACTCGGCGTACTCATCCGGCGTGCAGAGGCCCCGCACGCACGGGCCGAGGCAGCGCTTGATGTGATATTCGAGACAAGGGCGCGGAAGTTTCCCGTCAATCTCTATGTCGCACGTGCGTAGCTGGAAGGTTCGGTTGATGAGGTCAATCGTGCGGCGCGCGAGCGAGGCGGGGAGGAACGGGCCGAAGTAGAGCGAGCCGTCGCGCTGTATGCGCCGCGTAATCATCACGCGCGGGAAGGCTTCCGATATGGTTAGCTTGAGATGCGGGTACTGCTTGTCGTCTTTGAGCAGGATGTTGTAGCGCGGCTTGTGCTGCTTGATTAAGTTCGACTCAAGGACGAGCGCCTCGACCTCCGTGTCAGTCACGATGAACTCAAGGTCTCGTATGCGCCGCACAAGCTCGCGCGTCTTCGGATCGTGCCCGCGCCCGGACTGGAAGTATGAGCGCACGCGGTTGCGAAGGTTCTTCGCCTTCCCGACGTAGATAATCTTCCCCGCGTCGTCCTTGTGCAGGTAGACGCCGGGCGAGGTGGGCAGATTTTTCAGTTTCTCTTCAAGGGTCAAGGGCATCACCCTGCCGGCTCGCACATGCGCCATCCGTTTGACTACAGTTTAGCGCACCGCCGCGCGTGCGCGGAAACGCGCTGGCGGCGCGGCGGCGTTTCACCTTTCGCGTGGGAGTTGCTACATTCCGAGGCGCGCCTGCGCATACTTTGAGCCGTGCGATTCCCTTTCGAGCCACCACCGCATAGAGAGTTCGACGCCGTCGGCTTCGGCCTGAACGCCGTTGACCACCTCGTCGTCGTGCCGCGCTACCCCGACTTCGACACGAAGACGCGCCTGATAGAGCACGAGCGGGGCGCGGGCGGGCAGACCGCTTCGGCTATGGCCGGACTGAAAAGGCTCGGGCTTCGTACGGCCTACGCGGGGCGCTTCGGGTCGGACGACGCGGGCCGCTTCGGCTTCGAGACGCTGCGCGCCGAGGGCGTGGACTGCTCGCGCGCTGAAGTGATAGATGGCGCGCGCAACCAGATAGCCTTCATACTCATAGACGCGCGCACGGGCGAGCGCACGATCATCTGGGACAGGGACGACCGCCTCGCCTACCGTGTTGACGAAGCGCCGCGCGACTTCGCAGAACTCGGGCGCGTGCTGCACATGGACGCGCACGACCCGCGCGCGTGCGCCGTTCTGGCGCGTGAGGCGCGCGAGGCGGGCACGATTGTCTCGCTCGACGTTGACAACATATACGACGGAATAGAGGAGCTTCTGCCGCACGTAGACCTGCTCGTCTCCTCGAAGGAGTTCCCCGTACGTCTGACAGGGCTGACGGATGAGCGCGCGGCGCTCGTCGAGATGAAGTCACGCCTCAGGCGCGACTGCGTGGCGGGCATGACGCTCGGCGAGCGCGGAGCGGTCGTATATCACGAGGGCGTCTTCATAGAGTCGCACGCGATGCCCGTGCCCGGCGGCTGCCGCGACACGACGGGCGCGGGCGACGCATTTCACGTCGGGCTGCTCTACGGGCTCTTGCAGGGCGAAGATTTGGAGGCGAGTCTCGCGCTCGGGTGCGCCGTGGCCGCGCTCAAGTGCCGCGCTCTCGGCGCGCGCACCGCGCTGCCTTCCGCGCGCGAGCTTGAGAACTTCCTTTCGGGCGAGGGGCAGACCTCTTAGAAACGCTACGCGAACTCTCAAACGAATAAGGACTGAAACGATGCGCGTACTCATTCTGTCTGCGGCATTACTACTGCTCTGCCACGCGGCCGCGTTCGGCGCGACGGCGCGTCAGGACGATACGGAAGCGCCGCGCTATCTAGACGCGAAGCTCGTCGCGTCGGAGGGGCGCGCCGTCGCCGACTTCGTGCCGCGCGGCTGGAAGCTCGAAGGCAACGAGGGCGAGACGACGGGCGACTTAAACCGCGACGGCCTCTCGGACAGGGTTCTGCGGCTTGTCGAAGACATCGCCGTGGAGCGACCCGACGGCGTATACAACACTCGCTATCGCGCGCTCGTCGTCCTGCTCGCGCAACCCGGCGGCGGTCTCAAGCGCGCGGCCGTCGCCACGCGACTTCTCGGCTGCACGCTCTGCGCGGGGATGCTCGGAGACCCGGAGGGCGGGAACATCACGATTGAGATTAAGAGCGGCGTGCTCAACGTCCTCCAACTGAGCGGCGCGCGCGAGGCGACAGACCTCACGCAGCGCTTCCGCTACGACCCGGCGTCGGGCCGCTTCGCGCTCATCGGGCAGGACATAGAGACCTACGACCGAGCCGAAGGCAACTCGGAGTCGGTCAGCACGAACTACCTGACGGGGCTGCGCGTCTCGAAGAAGACGAAGATCGTGAAGCGCGGCGCAGACCCGGTCGTCGTCTCCAACAAGACGACGCGCGTCAAGCCCGCCCGCCGCTTCATAGAGGACGTGGACTACGAAGAATCATTCAATCAGTAAGAGGTCGATTCTGTGATATAAGAGGCGTCGTCCGTTCGTCACCCCGCCACAGAGTCTTTAAAGATGCGCCTGCGTGTAACGTTCGCACTCTCGCTCGCCTTCGCCGCGTGCTACGGCGCGCTCGCGCTCGCGCCGCGCGGCTCTTCGGCGCAGACGCGCCGTAGCGTCAGCCTCATTCTCGTCAACGGAAAAGTCTTCACGGGCGACGCGCGCGGCACGGTGGCCGAATCGGTCGCGGTGGACGGCAAACGCATAGTCGCCGTCGGCACGACGCGCGAGATAGAGTCGCGCTACGCGGGCGCGCGTCGCGTTGACCTGAAAGGCCGTCTCGTCACCGCGGGCTTCAACGACGCGCACCTGCACTTCCTCAACGGCGGCCTCGCGCTCTTCCGCGTTGACTTGAACGGCGCGCGCACGCTCGCCGAGGCGAAGCGGCGCGTGGCCGAGAAGGCGCGCGAGCTTCCCGAAGGCGCATGGCTCCTCGGGCGCGGTTGGGATCAGA
>JBJMGR010000159.1:0-15636 GCA_045807805.1 Pyrinomonadaceae bacterium
CCACGAGTTCGAGGGCGTTCTCTTCATCAATCAAGGGCTCGACGGCGCGCAGGTGCGCGGCGAGCGCGGCCTTCGCGTTGACGAAGTCCAACTCCGCGACCGCCCGAGCGGCAAGCTCTATCGCGGGAAGCTCCGCGCGAAGCTCTTTGGTGAGCGTGAAGAGTATGCGCGTGATCTCGCGCTCCTCAGTCTCGCGCAACGCCTGAAGCTCGTTGTTCGACTCGATGGTTTCAAGAGGCTCGACGAAGACGGTCGCGCCCGAGGAAGAGGAGCCATGCGCCACGCCCGCGACGCGGCCACGGTGGTCGCTTCTGACGGGGATCACGAAGCGGTCGTTACGAAGCGTGACGAGCTGGTCTTGTATCGCCTCCTCGGAGCGGCGCATCAGGGTTTCGAGCGAGCGCGTGATGGTCGAGCGCATGCGCACGATGTCGGCGCGTATGCGCGCAAGCTCCGGACTCGCGCGGTCGTCCAGTTCGCCCGACGGGAGAATTTTTAAGAAGACACGCGCGGCGAGTCCCGGCAGCGTGCGCGGCAACTCTTCGACAACCTCCCAGAGCACGGGCGCTGCCTCGCGCTCCGCGGCGACCGCGGCGCGTGCGTCCGCCGCCTGCTCGCACAGGCGCGCGAGTTCGAGCAGCACGAGCGGCTCAAGTATCGCGCCTTCGATTCTCAGGCGCGCAATCGCCTCGGCCGGGTCTGCCGTCTCGGAGAAAGACCATCGCGCCCCGCGCGAGCGAAGCTCGGCGCACTCCGAGACCGCGCGCAGCGCACGCCGCACCTCTTCGACGGAGGCGAGCGGCGCGAGTTCTTCCGCACGCTCGCGCCCCATCTGCGTCTGCGCGTAGCGGCGCACGAGCGCGCGTGCGCCCTCGTACTCAAGAGTTGCAAAAGCCTGATCGTTCATAAGTGGAAGTTAGATAGTAAAGGTTGAGGGTGGTTAAGACAAAGTCCGTCGGCCGGGGGACAGAAGAGGAATGCGAGCACCCGACCTCTATTCACTGTTGACCGTTTGCCGACGATTCAGGCGCGCGGCCGTCTGCGCTCCGCGCCGCGCATGGCGGCATCGAAGAGGCGCGAGGTGTCGAGGAGGTGCACGCGACGGCCTTCGTGTTCGAGCGTCGCGGTGAGCGGGGAGTCGTCTGCATCCGACGTTGAGAGCGAGTCCGAGTCGATTGTGACGACGCCCTCGACCGCGTCGGCCGCGAGCGCGAGCTGTTCGTCGCCTCGCAGCGCGACGACGAAGCGCGGCGTGCCCGTCGTCGTCGCGTCCCGGCGCGCGTGCGCTTGTGTGTCGGCGAAGAGCGCGGGCGGGTAGAGCAGCGTGCGCATGCGTCCGCGCACGCTGACGACGCCGAGGACGGACGCGGGCGCATGGGGCAGCGGCGCAGGCGTCAAGCCTTCGGCCACGCCGTCCGCCTCTTCGACGCCCACGGCGAAGAGTTGCCCGCCCGCCGTCAGCACGAACAGCTCGCGCGTCTCGCGCGGCGCGTCCCGCCGTTGCGGCTGAGACTTCGCGCCCGTGTCTTCGAGTTCCTTCATCGTTGGAGAGTGTCGGGGGTTTCGGTTCGGTTCTAGCACGCGGTCGGACTTGAGGCAAGAGCGAGCCGGGTCAGAACCGCGAGCGGTAGCAAGCCGGGTAGCGGCTTCGACGAGCACGCGCATGACGTAGCTCGCGACCCGCTCACTACCGTTCGCGGTTCTGATTAAAGCACGCGCTCGCTGCCGTGCGCGATACTGTAATAAACTGTCGGCGAGCCAAACATCAAAGTTGAGGAAGGGAAGGGACGATGGACGAATTCGACCGCTACCGCGCGGAGATGAACGAGCGGCTTCTGGGGAGCAATCATCTGGGCATCAAGCGCTTCTTCGCGCTCGACACGCAAGCCTACGAGCAGGGCGCGCTCGACAAGAAGACGAAGGAGCTTCTGGGGCTCGTCGCCTCGACCGTGCTCCGCTGCGACGACTGCATCACATACCACGTCAAGCAGTGCGTCGAGGTCGGCGTCGCGCGCGAGGAGTTCTTAGACGCCTTCAACGTCGCGCTCGTCGTCGGAGGCTCCATCACCATCCCGCACCTGCGCCGCGCCGTGGACAGGCTCGACCAACTGCTCGGAGAGAAGTGATAACCCTTCGCGAAGGTCGCGAGGGGTTGAGGTGGTTTATGAGTTTGAGAGTGTTGCTGTCTGCATTGTTGGCGTGCCTTGTGCTCGCGGCCGTAGCGCGTGCGCAGGACGAGAAAGGCTCAGACGAAGTGGCGCGTGAGCGTGAACGGGGGCGCGTGCGCGCGCCCGAACTCGAAGGCGGGCGCGGGTGGCTGAACACCGACGCGCCGCTCTCGCTCACGGCGTTGCGCGGCAAGGTCGTGCTACTCGACTTCTGGACTTACGGCTGCGTCAACTGCATGCACGTCATCCCGGACTTGAAGCGCCTCGAAGAGAAGTACCGGAACCAACTCGTCGTCGTCGGCGTCCACTCCGCGAAGTTCGAGAACGAGAAGGAGACCGAGAACATACGCCGCATCGTCCTCCGCTATCAGATAGAGCACCCGGTCGTGAACGACGCGGACTTCCGCATCTGGAAGTCGTACGCCGTGCGCGCGTGGCCGACGCAGGTGCTGATTGACCCCGCGGGCTACGTCGTCGGGCGCGCTTCGGGCGAGGGGCACTATGCAGTGCTCGACAAGGCCATAGGCGAACTCGCCGACGACGCGCGAAAGCGCGGCACGCTCAACGAGCAGCCCTTAAAGCTCGCGCTCGAACGCGCGAAGGTCGGCGACCTGCCTTTGGCCTTCCCCGGAAAGATTCTGGCCGACGCGGCGGGCGAACGTCTCTTCATCTCGGACACGAACCACAACCGCGTCGTCGTCACGCGGCTCGACGGCACGCTCCTCTACACAATCGGCTCGGGCGCGCGCGGCACTTCGGACGGCAGTTTTGAACAGGCTTCCTTTCATCGCCCGCAGGGGCTCGCGCTCGAAGGCGACACGTTATACATCGCCGACACGGAGAATCATCTCGTACGGCGCGCGGACTTGAAGGCGCGCGCGGTCGAGACCATCGCGGGCACCGGCGAGCAGCTACGCGACTACAACGTCAAGCTCGAAACTTTGAAACGGCCGCCGCTCAACTCACCGTGGGACGTGCATCTGGTCGGGCCCACGCTCTACATCGCGATGGCCGGGCCGCATCAGATTTGGGCTATGGACTTGGCGACCGGCGCGCTCTCAATCTTCGCGGGCACGGGGCGCGAGGCGCGCGCGGACGGAAGGCGTCTCGGCGACTACGCGGACGAAGGAGTCGCGGCCTTCGCGCAGCCGTCGGGCCTCGCCTCCGATGGTAAGACGCTCTACGTCGCCGACGCCGAATCGAACATCATACGCGCGATAGGCGTTAGCCCCGCCGCGTCCGCTTTGAAGAGCGGTGTTGTCCCCGTCTCCTTTAGCGAGAACGTGCGGACGCTCGCGGGCGGAGACCTCTTCGACTTCGGCGACCGCGACGGCGAGGGCGATGACGTTCGACTCCAACACCCGCTCGGCCTCGCGCTCGAAGGCGAACGCCTCTTCATCGCGGACACCTACAACCACAAGATAAAGACGCTCGACACGCGCACGCGAAAGGTCGAGACCTTCGTCGGCACGGGGAAGCCGGGACAGGCCGACGGCGAGCGCGCATCGTTCTACGAGCCCGGCGGCTTATCAATCGCGCGCGGGCATCTCTACGTCGCCGACACGAACAACCACGCCGTGCGCGTCGTAGAGCTTGCGACTAAACGGACGACGACCCTTGTCATACGCGGCCTGCAACCGCCGAAGCAGCCCGACACGAACGCGCAAGAGTACATGACGGACGTGTCCGTGGGGCCGAACGCTTCGGAGTTGAGCGCCGCCGCGCAGCAACTCGCCGTCGGCGACGACGACGCGCTGGTCGTTGACGTTTCGCTGCCCGCCGGATATCACCTCAACACGGCCGCGCCGAATCGCTACAAGGTCTTTGTCGAGCACGGCGGAGACTACCTGACGTTCGGGAAGCCCTCGTCGGGCGTGCCCGCCGCAAGCCTTCCCGCGGGCCAATCCGTCGGCGTGAGCAACACGTCGAAAGAGATAAGCTTCCCGCTGCGGATTAATTTGAGGGGCATGGGGTCGGGGCGCGCGAGCCTGCGCGCGGAACTCACGCTCTACTACTGTCGCGAGGATAACACGGGCGTGTGCCGCATAAAGACGCTCTCCTGGCGCGTGCCCGTGGAGGTGACGGACGCGGCGGGCGCGCCGCGCGAGATAAGCCTGCGCGCGAAGGTCGAGTAGATTTTTTGAAGGGCGTGCGCGGTTAGTTGCGCGAGAAGTCGCCGCTGCCGTCGAGCGTCTCGGGCCAGAGGGCGCGGCTGTGTTCGAGTTCGCGTTCGAGCAGCGAGCGCGTCTCGGCCAACTCTCGTCGAAGCTCCGCGTTGGCGCGTTCGAGCCCCGCGATGTACTTCCTCTGCTGGCGCGAGCGCGCTTCGAGGAACATCGTGTAGAAGTATAGGACGCAGGCGACTGCGGCCAGCGTCAGCGCGAGAACGAGGGCGGCGTAAAACTCCACGGCTTTCTTCCCTGCCTGCTTGTAGGTTGTAAGTAGATTACACCCCTTCCCGCCCGTTTGCGCAAGGCGCGCCGCGCTCTCTACTCTCTTCCTCGCGTATTAATTCTTCGGCGGGTCTGTTTCAGGATAAGAGCCGACGTATATGAAGCCGACCTTGAGCAGGCGCGCGCCGTCCCAAGCGTAGTAGTAGATTCCGCTCGGGCCGTGACGCTCTTCGAGTGGGTCGCCGATGTTCGGCCGCCCCGTCGCGCGCAGGAGCCTGCTATTGGCGTGATACTCCCACGGCTCTTCTCCTTCGCGAGGCTCGTAGTCGCCGACTATCCCAGTCCAGCCGTTAAGCTCCGTGGGGAAGTATGCCTTGCCCGTGCGCGCGTCTATGATCGCTGTTATCGAGCAGCCCGTGCCGCAGCCGACGGAGGCGAGCGTGTAGCGGCCCGCGAAGTTGACGCCCTCGTCTCTCTGCTGTTGACGCAGGAGCGTGCGGTAATGGCGCGCGAGCGTGTGGCTGCGCAAATCCAACGGCGTGACGCGGTCGCGACTGACCGCGACCCTGTACTCCTTGAAGTGCGGAGCCTTCGACTGAGAAGCTGCCGGCTGTTGCGCGCGCGGATGTGAAACGGGCGACGCGGCGAGCGCGACGCAGGCGATTACTGTGCAGAGAATCTTTCGCATGCCGGACATAAGTAGGCGACGTAGTGTTGGGACTTCAAGCGATACGTCTACGCGCGCGGCCCTTCGGGCACGTAGTCAATCGAGAGGACGCGCAAAGCGCCTTCGTTATCCACGTCCACGGTCTTCTCCGTAACGTCGGACGTTATCTCGCCGCCCGCGACGATGCTCCGCTCGATTGTGACGCCGCTCTGAACTATGTGCTTGTCTACGCTCTTGCGCTCTTCGGCAGTGGTCTCGCGGCCTTCCGCGTCGTAGTAAGAGTAGCGACGCCACAGAACGGAGTGGCGCACGCGCGCGCCCTTCCGTATCTGCCAGTCGTCGCCGATGACCGCGTAAGGCCCGATGGTCGCGCCGGGCTCGATGACACAGTTGTTCCCGATTACGACCGGCGGCTCGACTGTGACTTCAGAGAAGTCAATCTCCACGTTCGTCCCCATGTGACCCCACGGCAGACTCTCGTAAGGGAGCGGCACGTTCAAAGCCCCTTCGAGCAGGCGCTCGTTGACCGTTATGTAATCGCGCTTCTGCCCCACGTCGAACCATAGGCCGTCGTACTGCGCCCCGAACAGCGGGAACCTCTTGCCTATCGAATCATAATGCGACTTGCCGATTAGCGCGGGGAAGACGTGCTTCCCGAAATCATAGAAAGGGTTCTGGACTTCGACGCGCGCCTCTGTGCGTAGCTCGTCTAAGACCTTCAACAACTCCATCTCGATCATGTATATCGAGGCGTTGTTCAAATTGCTCGGCGAGTCCGGGTCTTTCTCGAAGAAGTCCTTGATTCTTCCGAAGCCCGAGATGGGGCCGCTCCGTTGCTCCACGCTGTCGAGAATCACAGTCCCGAAGTCCTTCCTGCGCTCCCAAGGGATGGGGACTAAGACCATCGTGAACGCCGCGCCCGTCTTTTTGTGGAGCGCGTACATCTCCTCCAACTGCTCCGCGCCGAAGTTCGTGACGATGTCGCCGCTCGGCGCTATGACGGTCGAGCCCTTGAACGGTTCAATCGAAGGCGGCTCGCCGGTGGCGGGGAGTCGCTTCGCGTCTCTGCCTAGAGCCAGCTTACAGACCCCGCCCAGCGTCCCGCTCGGAAACTCCTCGAACACGTAGTCAACGTCGGCCCCGAACTTCGAGCCGTCGCGGAAGTGGTTCCTGACCGTCTCGCTCAGCACGGAGACGTTCATCGAAACGTCCGTGATGCCCGACTCGACGAGGCTCCGCAGCCAGACCTCGGCCATCGGCACCACCCCGCCGAGTGGAAACAGTGGCTTCGGAAGGTAGGTCGCCGACAGAGGCTCCATGCGCCTGCCGAGTCCCGCGGCGAGAATCGCGCCCTTTATCTCGTGTCCGCCGGACACGCCACCTGCCCAACTCTTTCCCAAGCGCGAAGCATCAAAATTTATAGGCAATTCAGACTAGAACCCCCCGGTCGTGTGATTCGTGCTGTCCAAGCCGTCGGTCATGATAGAGCAACGCCGCCCGGCCCGCCGCCAGTGAACCAACAAATGTTCACGGCAGTGTAAAGCATTTATGCGCGGCAGGTATAGAAGTGATGTCCGCTATGAGAATGACCGGGGCGGACTCGCCCGCGGAAGCTCGAAAAGATGCTTTTCGGGGACGGGCGCGGGGCGTCGCGCGGTCAGAAATCTATTGCAATATCCTTCGCCTGGCGTTAATCTCCGTCCGTGGGCGTCGCCTCTACATTCGGGCTCTCACGACGAACACACTAATATTTGGCCGCCAGAAAGCAGCAGCTTGTCCCGTCTGAAATGGCACGTGAATTAGAACAGAGACGGCAAGACCGCGAGCAGGCCCAGCGCAATCCCATTCAGCGTGTCCGGCGTGTCGCTGACGACGGAGTCATCCGCCGTCGGCTCTTGAGTAGCGATACTTTGTGGTGGCGCCTGGGGCGCGGGCGGGGTTAAAACGTCGCCGGCGCGGGCAGAGCCGACCAAAGCCAATATCATCGCAGAAGTCCTAAGTGCTTTCAGCATTCTTCTCTTCCTCTTTTTTTGAGTCGCCGGTTGGGCCGACCGGCACACTCGTGCAGGAGTATGGTCGTCTTATCATGCCGCCAAAAAATGGGAGACACCAGGAAAGGATTGCTTCACATGACTTTAGCATGTGACAGCCTGAAGGAACTAGACAATCCCTTTTTGACCGTCGGCGAGCGAGCGCTGCTGCGCTGCGCGGTGGCATCAGACCTTATTCAGAGGGGACAGTATGAGGCCGCGACGGAGACGCTGGGCGATTTTTGGCGCGGAATAGGCGTGCGCCCGGACGTTCAGGCGCTCGACGAGAAGGCGGCCGCCGAAGTGTTGTTGCAGGTGGGCAATCTTTCAGGGTGGCTCGGCGCGAGCAGGCAGGCGCTCGGCGCGCAGGCGTCCGCCAAAGACCTCATCAGCGAGAGCGCCGCGCTCTTTGAAAGGTCGGGCGAGGCGGCGAAGGCTGCCTCC
Source organism: Pyrinomonadaceae bacterium (assembly GCA_045807805.1). Classification (GTDB taxonomy): domain Bacteria; phylum Acidobacteriota; class Blastocatellia; order Pyrinomonadales; family Pyrinomonadaceae; genus QHXN01. The sequence goes on from JBJMGR010000159.1 coordinate 7,703, forward strand.
GCGCGCAGCGACCTCGCCCTCTGTTACTGGCGCGAGGGTGCTTACGACGAGGCGCGAATACTGCTGACTCAGTCATTCGACCAACTGGCCGACGCTCCGCCCGAGCGTCGGGCGGTGGTGCTCCTCAGGTGGGTCACGGTCGAGTGCGCGGCCGGGAGGCTCTACAGCGCGCTCAGCATCCTCAAAGAGTCAGAGCAGATGCTGAACGAGAGCGAGAACCACACGCTGCGGGGCAGCTTCCACAACCTGCACGCGGTGACGCTGCGGCGGCTCGGCGATCTGGATAAGGACGAGTACTACTACGACCGGGCCATCATGGAGTTCACCGCGGCCATCTACCACTACGAGCGCGCGCGACACGAGCGCTACGCCGCGGGCATCGAGAACAACCTCGCTATGCTGCTCTACAAACTCGGCAGATACGCCGACGCGCACGAACACCTCGACCGCGCGGGCATTGCCCTGTCGAAGCTGGGCGAGGCGGGCATCTTGGCGCAGGTGGACCGGACGCGCGCAGAGGTGCTGATAGCTGAGAAGCGGTACAGGGATGCCGTGAGGATTATCGCTGGCGCCGTGAGCGCGCTTGAGCAGGGCGGCGAGGCCGCGCTGCTCGCCGACGCGTTGACCACGCAGGGCGTCGCGCTCGCGAGGCTCGGCAGCTACGAAGGCTCCATCAACGTCATGCGCCGCGCCGTCCGCGTGGCTGAAGAGTCGGGCGCGGTCTCGAACGCGGGCCTCGCCGCGCTGGCGCTCATCGAGGAGCACGGGACGCGCCGCGCCATCTCCGCGGACGAGCTGCACGAGCTTTACGGGCGCGCGGACAGACTCCTCAAAGACACACAGACGGCAGAGGAGATGGCGCGCCTGCGCGCGTGCGCGCGCGTCGTCATACGGAGACTCACGGGCGTCCAACTGAGGGAGAAGAACTTCACACTCTTCAGCGCCGTCCACGAGTTCGAGGCGAAGTTCATCGGGCAGGCACTTGAGGAGGCCGACGGCAGCGTCACGCGCGCCGCCAAGCTGCTCGGCATACGCCACCAGACGCTCACCTCCATGCTTGAGACGAGACACAAAGGTCTCTCCCGGAAGCGGACTCCCGTCAAGAAGCGTCTGCGCAGCATCATCACGAAGAACCTCTGACAACTCCCCGTCCGATGCAATAACTCGACACACCAAACTTGTCACACCAAGCTACCCCAACAGTGCGCTTTGCCGTTCTCGCTGTAGTAGAGAAGTGCGCAGCCTGAAACCTCTTGAGGCAATTGCGGCCGACTAGACGTACGCTGGGGCATCCCATTTGATATAACGAAGCAATTCCTGCAACACAACCGTGATGAGGGCCGACATCGCCGCAGCGGATAGGACGGAACCCAAGAAACCGTATGCGGACGGTGGCCGACTTTTCGGCGGCGACACAGAGTTCTCTAACCGGAAGTTAAGTGACTCGGGGTAAAGGCGCGGGCTGCGTGCTCTGGGGCGAGGGGAATACCCGCTGCCTGTAGCGTAGGAAAGGGCGCTCGACGAGGTGTGAGAGCGTCACCCCCAGACTGATTGAGAGTGCCCAGAACGCGAGCCGCGCCGCCCAAAGGTTATCGCCCCCGTACTCGGAGCCGAAGGCCGGCACCAACGAGACCGCGCTGTGCGCTAAATAGATCGTGTAGGAGTAGACCCCGCACCACGCCAGAGCACGCGCGGGCGGGAACCGCCTCCCGGCGTCGGGGTACGCGCCCGCTATTAGCACGAGGGAGCCGTAGGCCACGTAGAGGCAGGTGAAGCCGACGGTCACCGCGAAGGCCGAAGTGCCCAGCGGGAATAAGACCGCCACGCCGAGCAGCGGGAGCGAGACCGCCAGCAGTACGGGCCAGTGGCGGGCGGCCGAACGGAACCGCCGCCCGTGGTACCTGTATGCGTAGCCCAGGAGCACGCCCCACGCGAGCGAGTCGATTCTCAGGTGAGTAGGGTAGTAATAACTCTGCCACTTGGCCCAACCCGAAAAATACATCGCGACGCGTAGCGCGAGCACGCACGCGCAGACGCAGAGGAGGAGCGCCGGCAGTCGCCGGAGTGCGCCCCGCCGGCCGAGCGAGAGCAGCACCAAGGGCAACGCGCAGTAGAAGTGCTCTTCTATCGCGAGCGACCAGGAGTGCGGCCACTGATAGCCGAGGTAGTTCTGAAGAAAGACGACGTTGGGGGCCGCGGCCAGGAGGGTCTTGAGCGCAGAGGCCGAGTCCCCGGCGCTAAGGTTCGCGACGACGACCACCGCGGTCATCAGCCCGAAACAGGCGAAGTAGCTCGGCCATATCTTCATCCCCCTCCGCAGCAGGAACCTTTTAACGTCCAGCGTGCCCGTGCGGTCTAACTCGCCGTAGAGGATGTTCGAGATGAGAAAGCCCGACAGCGTGAAGAACAGTTCGACCCCCGTCCACCCCAACTCGTAAGGCGCGCGCGGGAGGCCGGCGGAGGCCCCGCCGGGGACATGACGCACGAGCACGAGCAGGATGGCGACCCCGCGCAACACGTCGAGTGAAAAATTACGCCGGCCCGCGTTAACGTCCATGTTTAGACTTAGAGTTAGTCGCAAGGGCTCAGCCCGTAAGCTGAGCCCTGATAAAATGTCCGTGTCGCAGGAGTTGCTTCGGTCATCACACTCTGGGACTTATACCCCTGAGGCATGACAAGGCACCGTTTAGTCGGCATCACTCCGACGCCGTCAAATCATCCTGCTGTGTGTACTCCGGTACAGTCGCCACCAACTCCCCTACCGACACTTGCAGGAGATGATGAGCACTCCCCTCGTCCCTGAGACTAATGGTGAATACGCACGCGCGCCTTATGCCGGGCCTCTCACCTTACCGCATAGTCGGGACAATCGTGAATGACCGGGCGCAAGCGCGGCAAGGCCGAATGGAAGGTCACAGGTACCACGGCGCGCATGAGTTGCCGTCTCCCGCGCCATGAGCGCCGGGTTTCGCCGGCGAGTCGGGGGCACGATAGATGTTTCAGGGCGGTTAAGTCTTCTCTGTTCTGCTCGGGCAATTTCGGCCTCGTAAAAATTTATTGTTAACAGCCTCGGGAAGAAAAGATAGATTGCGGCCCGCCATCCCTGTGATGGTTCTTTAGCTCACGCGCGCTGCTACCGACCCGAGTCTTACCCGTCGCTAGTCTCACGCGAACAGACAAGTACTCGGAAGTTTAAGACACGGATGCGCCCGCTCGGCCTTCTCACGCACACGTACACGCACGCCCTGGCATGTGAGTCCGCGCGCGCCGCGCCGGTAGCTTTGACCTACAACACGCGGCGGCAATAAAGCGCGTAGCCCCGCGCGCGACGCCGCGAAGACCTAACATCATGATAGAGCCATCAAGAGTCTCCGGGCGCGGGGCTAGAGAGGCCCACCCTCTGAGATACACGTGTGCCCGCCGACGCTGCGCCCCCAGGCAGGTAGGAGAGGTATTTAAGTGAGCGTCGCGGCCTTTAGCCGCAGGCCAGCTAACAGGGCCGCGCGCCCCCGCGTGGGCACGCCGGAAGAGTAAACACAGGAGACAGGTATGATAGGCATAAAGAGATTCGCGACAAGACCAGCATCACGGCGGCCTTCGCGGCGTTGACAATCCTTCTGCTCGCCCCCGCGGTCGCGCGCGCGCAGTGGTCGACGCCCGACGCGAGCGGCAACGTCAGCAGCACGAACATGGGCAACGTCGGCGTAGGCACTACCACGGCGCTCACCTCGAAGCTCGACGTGAATGGCACGGCCGCCGTCAGCGGCGACCTCAAGGTCGCGACCGGCCGCCTCAAGTTCACCTTCAGCGGCCCGGAGGGGTACGTGCAGGGCGCGACCGAGCGGCTCAGCTTCTGGACGGCCGACAGGGGCAGCTTCACCGGCATCTGCCCGAACATCTCTCTAGCACGCGCGGCGTCAATAGAGAGCATAGCGCGCACGGCACGCACGCGAAGCGAGAGCGCGTCGAGTCGGAGACCGTAAGCCTGCGAGAGGTATTCGGCGGAGCAGCCCATTCTTTGAGGCGTACTCGCGGATGGCGGCCGGGTCGTCGTGGTCGAGCGATATGCCGACGAAGCGGTACCGTCCGGGGGAGGACGCGGAGAGTGTCTTGATATTGTCGAGGTTCTGCTCGCACCAGTGGCACGAGACGGAGAAGACGTATAAGACTGTCGTACTCGGCCCCTCGTAAGAGACAGAGGCGGGCGAGCCGTCGAGTGACTTGACCTCCATAGGCGGCACGGGCGTGCCGCGAGGCGGCCCGCGCACTTCGGCATTGAGGTATTTCCCGGCCGCTTTACTCGGAGGATTGCCGACCATGCGAATACGCTACCCAGACACGCACTTCATAATGATTTCGGAAGAAGCAGTTCAAGCCCGCACCCTTAATCGACGGCATGAAAACATCCTCGCCCGCGAACTGCCAGCCGTAAGGCACGCACGGCTCCATCGAGACGCGACTCTCATCACCGTAGTACAAGTCGATCAGCCCCAGCTTTGAGAGGTGCTCCAGTTCGCTCAAGCACTCGACCTTCAACTCGTAGACTTCCGGGCACGACTCCTTGGCGGGACGCTTTCGGATTCGTTTATAGCGAGCACCCTGTTTTTTATATAGCGCTCAAGCGTCTTCGTGCTGAAGGTCTTGCCCAACTCAGCTTCCAGCGCGGCCTTCGCCACGCTGATCCGTTGACGATTAGCGGTGACCGCTGCTTTGACACTCGGCAAATCCTTTTCAGCATCCAGGATTGGCTTTCGACCTCTTCCGGGCTTGGTGCGTAGCCCTTCGATGCCTTCCGACTCGTAGCGCTTGAGCCAGTTGTTGACGACCACTTCGCAACAGTCCAAAAGCTCAGCTATCTCGGCGGCTGTCCGTCGCTCACTCTTGAGCAGGATCATCTGGCAGCGGACACGAAAGGCACGGCTTGAACCTGTGTGATAGCCTTTCTCCAATGCGGCGCGTTGTACTCTGGATAGTTCGACAGTTTTGATTTTGCCCATGGCAGAGCATAGTTTAATCTATTTCTGTCAGACTACTTATCTACTCAAATCTGCCGTTATTGCTCTGATGATCTGATTGATATCCGACTTAGTCAGGGCAATTCTGTCGCCGGGCTTAAACTTCTTCAATACCTTACACCTAACAATATCGTCTTTGGCAATTCCTTTGTTATGAATAATAGAGTTCCTTACGAGCCTTAGATCGCCCATAATATCGGAGCCAATATCATCCATTGGCTTTCCATCACGATCAGTTAAATTACGTCGATATTTTTCCTCCCAGATATGGTACACGATGATTACCACCGCTTCCGCAGCTTTCAGCATATCAAAGCCTTCTTCTCCAAGCCTTTGTTTCAATGTGGAGATGGGAGTGACATGAAGCGCCTTCTTAATTTCCTGTTCTGGTGGGCCTTGGGGAGGCGCATCAAGATATGTGAAAGGAGAGTCATCGCTTAAACCATATTGACGCTGTATCTCTTCAAGTCGTGTCTTTGCTTTATGGCACGCCAGTCCAATGTCGAAGTAGAATCCGAATACTTCGTTAATCTCTTCAAAAAATTCTGTAATCGCTGCCATAAGAAATACGCCTAACGCTCGGCATCACCCGCGCCCCTACGCAACGTGCATGAGAGGCAGCGTGATGGGGCGTCGGGTGCATGCCGTTGTTAGATGCCGCGTTTAGCATACAGACCAATTTACCCCCGAGATGTGCATTTGAAGCCGGGCAATGTCACCTTGCGCATTTTTAGCTGGCTAGGCAGTGGTTTGCCTTCTTTATAATCTGCATCACCTTCGAGCCTTTGACACCCAACTATCTCCCCCCAAACAAGGACATATGCATGAACACCGAAGCTTGCATGCACGCCAAGCCTCTGAATGTTTCTGGCCCGCCCCTTCGCCCTCTCTTCAGGACTCGTTCTGATGATGCGTTTAGGGAAGCTGACATACCCGTCATTATTGCTGCCAGCATCTTGCTCATGACCCTCCCTCTCTACGTCATAATCCTGCCAGACCTGCCTCACGAACGCACCTTTGACAGGATTACCCGCTTCATCAACGATTTGGATTCTCCAGGCCGGAACTATGACGTACTCACGGAGCTTCCGCTTCTGCGCAACTATGTTTGCTGATAAGAAGATAAGAACGGCGGAAGCTAGAGCGAGTGGTTTTCTGTTCATCACTATTCCCCTGCCGCACAAGAATGAAGGCATCTAACGCTGCGGATAACGCGCCGCCCCGCACGACCTTCATGAGAGGCTACGTATGGGCGGTCGCGTTCAGCCGCTTGTTAGACCGCCGATTGATTCAATCATTCAACCCGCGCGACCTCAACACACATAACACATGCCCTGACTTTCTCCCTTTTGTCCGAAGCGTGTCTAACGCCCGGCATCACCCGCCCGCCCGCACGCAAGATTGAGGATGAAAGCTGCGCTGTTGCGGGTCGGGTGCATGCCGTTGTTAGGCTGCGCGGATTCATATACTAAGTGCAACACGCTTCCTTGAAGCGGGGGAAGCGGTGATACTGGCTAAGACTTCAACCACGACGAAGAGGTCTAGTCATGACGTACCGCCAGCTCTCCCCCGAGGAGAGGTATATGCTCGCCGCGCTGAGAAGGCAAGGACTCAACCAGTCCGAGATCGCACGCTCCCTCGGCCGCCACCGCAGCACGGTCTGCCGCGAGGTTCGGCGTAACAGCACGAGGGCCGACGGCCAGTACCGCGCCTCCACGGCGCAGGAGCACACCAACGGCCGCCGCTCCCGCTCCCGCCGCAACAGCCGCTTCTCGGCCCGTGACTTCGCGCTGGTAGACGGGCTGCTCTGCCGCCAGTGGAGCCCCGAGCAAGTCGCGGGCTACCTGCGGCGGCAGGGACTGCTCTCGATCAGCCATGAGACGATCTACCGCCACGTCTGGGGAGATAAGAAGGCAGGCGGGGCACTCTACGCCCACCTGAGAGGCGCCCTCAAGCGAAGACGTAAACGCTACGGTGCCTACGACAGCCGCGGCAGACTCGCAGGCAAGCAGATGATCTCGGAGCGCCCGGCCGAGGTCGAGTCGCGGGAGCGGGTCGGGCACTGGGAGGCCGACACCGTGGCGGGCACCGGCGACAAGGACTGCGTCTTGACCCTGGTCGAGCGCAAGACGGGGCTGGTGCTCGTCGGCAAGCTCTCGGAGCGGACGGCCGAGGGGCTGAGCCGGAGGGCGATCAGCCTCATGCGCCGGCAGGGCGCGGTTCGAGACGGTGACGGCCGACAACGGCACGGAGTTCCACAACTACCGGAGGGTCGAGCGGCTGGCGGGAACTGAGTTCTACTTCGCCCGCCCCTATCACTCATGGGAGCAGGGCAGCAACGAGAACGCCAACGGGCTGCTGCGCCAGTACCTGCCGAAGGGGGTGAGTATGGCGGGGCTCAGTCAGCACCAGTGCAACGCCATTGCCAGAAAGCTCAACACGCGGCTGAGGAAGCGGCTGGGGTTCAGGACGCCGCTCGAATGCTTCAACGAATCTTAGTCAGTGTTGCACTTCAATGTTGATGTCAGGCGCGCCGCGATTATTTTCCGCTCCGGGAAGGCGACTTACCTCTGGTCTGGAATCCCTCCCCGGTTATAATTCGCCCCTCGCGTTCTTCTAACAAGCCTTAGAGGCTGTTCAAAAAGCTGAGAAGCAAGGGGTTGTCGTCAATAATTCATCTGCGTGGTAGCTTCGCTGCATGATGCAACGAGCGATGATGACACCGCGCAGGCCATATCCGAGCGATCTCAGCAACGCCGAGTGGCAGATTTTAGAGCCGCTGCTACCGCTAGAGAAGCCGGGCGGCAGACACCGCGGCTATGCCACGCGCGAGATCATCAACGCCATCGAGTACCTCATCAGGGTGGGCGGCGCGCGGCGTTCGCTGCCGCATGACTTGCCACACTGGCAGAGTGTCTA
>JBJMGR010000160.1:0-3972 GCA_045807805.1 Pyrinomonadaceae bacterium
CGTGCATCGCGCGAGTCTTCAAGGGGTCGGCGTACTCGTCCAGCATGTTGATTAGCAAAGTACATCTCTTGTGCAGACATTGGCAGAAGTCGAACAGGTCTGTGTAGTTCTCTTCCCAGTAGCTCTGCGACTCCCAGTGTGCAAGGAGGATTAGCTCCCTGATGATTCGTCCCTTCGGGCTCGGATTGTTGGGGGTGCCCTCTTCGATGGCCTTCTCTTCGAGGGCGCTCTCTTCGAGGGCGCTCACCATCCGACGGACGAGCAGCCGGATTGACTTCGCTAGCTCATGGAAATTACCCGTGTCGAGGCTGCACAGGCACAGGTCGAGGGAGTAACCGGAGAGCGCGTAGTCGGTGGCGTTCGAGAGCGTCAGGAAGTAGAGCCTCTCAATCAACTTTTGCACCGCGTCGGACTCTTCGCCCGCGACCACCACCACCTCCTCGGCGTCGTCGTCCTCCCCGTACGAGTCTTCGTCGCTGTCACCCTTCGCCTTCGCCACCGTGTGGATGATCTTCATCAGCAGTTGCCTGTAAGGCCAACTGCCGATGTAGGAGATGCCCTCCGAGCCCATCATATACTTCGCCAAACCCTTTAGCTCGTATGCGACCTCGACGGCGCTCATCGAGCAACTGTGCAGGGCGAGTAACTGGAGCGTGCCCTTGTGACCCTCTATCTGTGCATTGAAAGTTTCGAGGGTCTCACGCATCTGCGAGAGGCTGATCGCGGAGACGGGATTGTCGTCCGGGAGGAAGGCCTCATGGCCGACGACGAGGCCGTGCCCGACGAGGAAGAGAATGTAGTTCTTCGCCTTGTATTTCTCGGCGCAGAAGCCTATGAAATTTTGCAGCGCCTTAAGAGAGGAGACGGAGTCGGGTTTTTCCATCGCCGCCTTGACATCGGCCGCGGGCCCGGCCGTGTCGTCTATCTCGCTCGGTTTTATGCTGTCGCCCTCCATGTCGCCGACGAGCGGGTTTCCGTTGTCGCCGATCATGAATCGACGATGCTTCTTCCGCCCGCGGTTGACGTTAAAAATCCTCGACGGCACCCCCGCCTCGTTCGAGTCGAAGTGGGCCAGAACGTCCACGTCCTCGTGAAAGCCCGCGTCCTTGATGGCCTTGAGCTGGGAGACGATAAGCGGTGAGAGCGCGTTGTCGCCCGCGAAGAAGAACATCACAGTCCACTCGTTGAGTTTCTCGTTGTCAGGCATTTTCAACTCTCCTTATACGGCGTGAAAGGGGCAAGTTCTGTCGCTCGGGCCTGGCCCGGTCTACCTGCTGGATGGGACTTCGACCCGATGTACGAAGGCGTCGGCCTCTGACATCAAATGTATCCATTTATCGGAACGTAACGTGACGGCGGCGAATAAGCGGTTATAAGTGCGACTGTGAAATGTAGACGCCGAACGAGGCGGGCGGCCGCGTCCCTGAAGTCTCAAGTGTAGGTTCGACTGAAAGCGGTTGTTGGGACTAGTGCCGCGGAAGCGGTGGAGAGCCTACTGTAACGTCCTCGCGCAAGTCAAACCGATTAGCGGCCCGAATCTTGTTACCGGCCACGCGGAAAGCGATTCGCCAAATCCGTAGTGAACCGATGTAGAATTCCGTGGTCGGCGATTCTCGTGAGGCTTTCCATCGCGTAGAAATGTTTTCAGGAGGGCGGAGGATGGAGCACATAGACGTGCTGGTGGTGGGGGCCGGGCTGTCCGGCATCGGCGCGGCGTGCCACCTACGGCAGAAGTGCCCCGAGAAGAGTTTTGTGATTCTCGAAGGGCGCGGCGCGATGGGCGGGACGTGGGACTTGTTCCGGTATCCGGGCGTGCGGTCGGATTCGGACATGTACACGCTCGGCTACAGGTTCCGCCCCTGGAGTGACGCGAAGGCCATCGCCGACGGGTCGGCCATACTCAACTACATACGCGAGACGGCCGCCGAGTTCGGCGTTGACCGAATGATACGCTACGGCCATCGCGTGAGCCGCGCCGACTGGTCTTCCGCCGACGCCTTGTGGACGGTGGAGGCTGAGACCGGGCCGGATAAGAGCCCCGTCCAATTCACCTGCAACTTCCTCTATCTCTGCACAGGCTACTACGACTACGAAGGCGGCTACACGCCCGAGTGGCCCGGCGTCGAGCGTTTCGGCGGCTCGCTCGTGCATCCGCAGAAGTGGCCCGAGGACTTGGACTACACGGGCAAGCGCGTCGTGGTGATAGGCAGCGGGGCGACCGCCGTCACGCTCGTCCCCGCGTTGGCCGAGCGCGCGGCGCACGTCACGATGCTACAGCGCTCGCCCACATACGTGGCCTCGATGCCCGCCGAGGATAGAATCGCGAACTGGCTCCGCGGGCGGCTGCCCGCACGCACAGCCTACGCTCTCGCGCGCTGGAAGAACGTCCTGTTCGGGATGTTCTTCTACAACCTCGCGCGCTCGCGGCCCGAAGTCTTTAAGCGGATGATAGCGAAGGGCAACCGTAAACAACTCGGCCGTGACTTCGACCTCAAACACTTCACGCCGCAGTACAACCCCTGGGATCAACGTCTGTGCCTCGCCCCGAACGCGGACATCTTTCGCGCGATAAGACAGGGCCGCGCCTCCGTAGTGACAGACCACATCGAGACCTTCACGGAGACGGGCCTGCAACTGCGCTCGGGCGAGCACCTCGACGCGGATATCATCGTGACGGCGACGGGGCTCGTCCTGAAGCTCATGAGCGGGCTCAACCTGTTCGTGGACGGCACGCACGTAGAGATGTCGAAGACGATAGCCTACAAGGGGATGATGTACAGCGACGTTCCGAACCTCGCCTCCGCCCTCGGCTACACGAACGCGTCCTGGACTTTGAAGTGCGACCTCACGGCCGAGTACGTCTGCCGCCTCTTAAAGCATATGGACAGGCACGGCTACGGGCAGTGCACGCCGTGCGTGAACGACCCCGAAGTCAGAGAGGAGCCGATACTCGACTTCACCTCCGGCTACGTGCGACGCGCTCTCCACACGCTGCCGAGGCAGGGCTCGAAGACGCCGTGGCGTCTGCATCAGAACTACGTGAGAGATCTCTCGATGCTTCGCTACGGGCGCGTGGACGACGGCGTGATGGAGTTCAAGTAAATCTAAAAAATCGTATGCGAGGCCCGACCCCAGACCACCATTCCGCTTCAAGACAGCATCCATAAAAAAACAGGAGAGACGTTCTTGCTCTCTCGACCCGGCCCGCCAGGGGAGTCCACCAAAGCGGGTCAAGGGTCTTAGGACTCTTCTACGTAACAAACAGAGACGACCCGCGCGGCCGCGCTCCTCGAAGGCCGCACGTGGCCGAGGTGTGTCTTGAACGGAGGGAACATGAAACGCAGACTTCTCCTCATGCCGGTGCTCGCGCCGCTCGGCTTCGCACTGCTCGCCTTCATCTTCTACTGCACGCTCGACGCGGGCGGCGTCAGCGCCGCCGCACGGACGGGCGAGAAGGTCACGCAGGGCTCTCTACGCGCTATAGACCCTTCGAGCAAGGGCACGGTCGAGTGCCCGCTCAAGCACACGGACGTACGCGCCGAAGTCAGCGGCTTCATCTCGCGCGTCACGGTCACGCAGGAGTTCGAGAACCCGTTTCAGGATAAGATAGAAGCGGTCTACGTCTTCCCTCTGCCGCAGGCCGCGGCCGTGGACGACATGACGATGATGGTCGGCGGGCGCACCATCCGTGGCCGCATCATGAAACGCGAGGAGGCGCAGGCCGTCTACGACGAGGCGAAGGCGCGCGGCAACGTCGCGTCGCTCCTCGATCAGGAGCGCCCGAACATCTTCACGCAGTCGGTCGCAAACATACTGCCCGGCCAGTCGGTCAAGGTCGTCATCAGCTACGTCGAGACGCTCAAGTACGAAGACGGCAGATACGAGTGGTCTTTCCCGATGGTCGTCGGCGAGCGTTATATCCCTTCGGGCTCGAAGGGAGGGGAAGAGTCGGCCGCCCCTCAACCGACAGCC
>JBJMGR010000161.1:0-7808 GCA_045807805.1 Pyrinomonadaceae bacterium
CAGACCTCACGGAGTTAGTAAAAAGTCTTGCGGCGGCGGGGCTTGGGGCGTAGAATTCGCGCGTCCTCCCAATGGAAGGCCGTAAACCTCGCATAGCAGACCGCCAAGTCGCACAGGAAGAGCGTGAGCCTAATTTGCAGGCTCACGTAACCATCCACGAACCTCATTCCAAGGAGAGAAGCTTATGGCGAAGAACGAGACACGACGCCTTACGTCCGCAGTGCTCGGCGCAGACCGAGAGGCTTTCGACGCTTTGCAGGGGATAAGCAATTACACGCCCGCGAATCAGTCGTATAAGACGGAGACCATCAGGGCCGTGCGCGAACGCATGGACGACGCGTTGCGCGAGGCGACGCAGGCGGAGGCGGCTGCCTCGGCGAAACGCGACGCGGCGACGGCCGGAGAGTGGGAGTTCCACAACGCGATGCTCGGCGCGAACACGCAGGTCGAGGCGCAGTTCGGGCCGAACTCCGACGAGTACGCCTCGCTCGGTAATAAGAAGAAGTCTGAGTACAAGAGTCCTTCTCGGAGTAGAAAGCCGGGCGCGCCTGCGAAGTAGCGCCGCGACTCGCGCGGACGCTTACAGGAGTATGCGGTTGAATGTGATTAGAGAAGTAGTCGACCACCGCGGGCACAGCTTTTGAAGAGATAACAGGTCAAGGCGGTGTCTGCGGTGTCCGCGGTGGTTTAATCGACGCCTCATATCTCCGTACGCGTCGAAGCTCAGGCGACCCGGCCGCGAGTCCGCGCCTCCCGGCCGGGTACGTCTCATCAATTCGCCGACCTTCATTCGCCGACCTTCGGCGGTTAAGCGACGACCCGGGCCGCGCTTGTGTTTTACGGGAGCGTGTCGGATAGTCTCCCGGCAAACACTACAGCAACGAAAACGCAGCCGAAGAGGTAGGGCCGCAGTGTCTCTCACGGAAAAAGAGTTGGAGGAGTTGCGCGAGTCGGAGGCGCGCAGCCGCATCGTCGTGGAGACTCTGGCCGAGGCCGTCATCGCGATTGACGAGGCGAGCGTGATACGTTTCGTCAACCACGCGGCCGAGAGGATTTTCGGGTACGCGACGGGCGAGCTGGTCGGCATGCACATGACGGAGCTGATGCCGGACTACCTCCGGCGACTACACGAAGAGGGAATAGGCCGCTACGTAGAGACCGGCGTCAAGCACGTCTCATGGGACGGCGTAGAGCTGCCCGGCCTTCACAAGACGGGCAGGGAGATTCCTCTGGAAATCTCCTTCGGCGAGTTCTCGCTCGGCGGCCGACGCTACTTCACGGGCGTCGCGCGCGACATAACCGAGCGCAAGCGAGCGGAGGCGCGTCTCGCCGCGCAGTACGAGGTGACGCGCGTGCTCGCCGAGGTCTCCGACTTCGACGAGGCAGTGCCCCGCATACTCCGTGCCGTGTGCGAGGCTCTGGGTTGGGAGATGGGCGCGCTCTGGGCGCTCGAACGCGAGGCCGAAGTGCTACGGTTCGTGGAGTCCTGGAGCGCGCGCGGCGTTGACGTGCGCGAGTTCGTAAAGCTATCGCGCGGCCGCGTGTTCGCGCACGGCGACCGAGGACTGCCCGCGCGCGTGTGGGACGGGGGCGTGCCCCTGTGGGTTGAGGACATAGCGGCCGACGAGAGCTTTCCGCGCTCTTCGGCCGCCTCGCGCGAAGGCTTGCACGGCGCGTTCGCCTTCCCCGCGTCGATACGCGGCGAGACCATCGCCGTCCTCGAATTCTTCAGCCGCGAAGTGCGCCCGCCCGATGCGCCCCTGCTCGCGATGATGTCGCACGTAGGGAGTCAGTTGGGTCAGGTCGTCGAGCGCCGACGAGCAGAGACCGAACAGGCGCGACTTCGCGAACAGGTCATGCGCGCGCAGGAGGAACTGCTCGCGGAGCTTTCGACGCCGCTCATCCCTCTCACGCGCGAGATAGTCCTCATGCCTATCATCGGCGCGTTGGACGCCAAACGCGCGCGCCGCATGATAGACGCGCTCCTGCGCGGGCTCGAAGAGACGCGCTCGCCCGTCGCGATAATAGATATCACGGGCGTCGCGGTCGTTGATGAGCACGTCGCCAACACAATCTTGCAGTCGGCGCAGGCCGCGCGCCTCCTCGGCACGAACGTCATCCTCACGGGCATACGCGCGGGCGTCGCACGCAGCCTCGTACGCCTCGGCCTAAACCTCTCCGGCGTCAACACACGCAAGTCTCTTCAGGAGGGAATCGCCCTCGCCCTCGAACACCTACGCACGCGCGAGACAAACCTCTAGACTGCTTCTATAATCCGCAAGTCCGGAGTGAAGGTTTCCAATCCGGCGCTCTCCGTCCGAAAACCTCTGGCGAAAGAAGTAGGGATAAGTGATGAAGAGAACTCTTCGCGTTGGTCTGTTCGTGTGCGTCGTCGCTTGCGTGTCGGCGTCGGCGTCGATGTCGAGGGAAGGTAAAGCGGCGGGCGTCTGGAAGGCCGGTGCACGGGCCGCGGCGAGTCCGACGCCGCAGGCCGGGGCGACGCCGCAGAGGGATGAGAAGTTGTGGAAGCGTGCGCTGGCTCTGCACAAGAAGGCGATTGTGGTGGACGGGCACAACGACATCCCGACGATAATGGTTGACGAGGGTTACGACATCGGCACGCCTTCGACGGGTAAGTATCACACGGACATTCCGCGTCTGAAGCAGTCGGGGATGACGGGCGAGTTCTTTTCAATCTACGTAGACCGCCAGTATGCGACCCCGGAGTGGATTGCGAAGAACTACGTGAGAGAAGGCGGCTCTTCGCGACGCGCGCTCGATCTGATCGACGCGAGCTACCGCATGATCGAGAAGTACCCGCGCGACCTCATGCTCGCGACCTCGACCGCAGACATCCTGCGTGCGAAGCGCGAGGGCAAGGTCGGCGTGCTGATGGGCATAGAGGGCGGGCACGCGATTGAGAACTCGCTCTCCGCGCTGAGAGAGTTCTACCGCCTCGGCGTGCGTTACATGACTCTGACGCACAACAACACGAACGAATGGGCCGACGCGTGCTGCGACACGGCGCGTCACACGGGGCTGTCGGATTTCGGGCGTGAGGTCGTGGGCGAGATGAACCGCCTCGGCATGTTCGTGGACATCTCGCACGTATCGGACGAGACGATGTCGGACGTGCTCGACGTTACGAAGGCTCCCGTCATCGCGTCGCACTCTTCCGCGCGCGTCTTCTCGAACCACAAGCGGAACATTCCGGACGAGCTTCTCAAGCGCATCGCTCGGAACGGCGGCGTCGTCATGGTCAACTTCTACCCGGTCTTCTTAGACGAGAAGGTGAGAACGGCGGACATCGAGCGCGACGCGAAGCTGAAGTCACAGCGCGACGCGCTGCGTGCGCAGTTCAAGGACGACCAGAAGCGGCTTGATGAAGAGTTGAAGAGGCTCAACGACGCGAACCCAATCCCGAACACGACGCTCTCGATGCTCGTCGACCACATAGACCACATCGTAAAGGTCGCGGGCGTTGACCACGTCGGGATAGGCTCGGACTTCGACGGCGTGCCGAATCTGCCGGAGGGCATAAGGGACGTTGCGGACTTGCCCAACATCACGTACGAGCTTCTGCGGCGCGGCTACAGCGAGCGCGACGTTCTGAAAATCTTAGGCGGCAACTTCATGCGCGCCTTCGCCGAGGTCGAGCGCGTCGCGCGCACCGACAGGAGGCAGATAAGCGGCGAGGGAAGCATCCGCAGACTCGAAGCCACGAAGAAGTAACGGCGTAGTAGCACGCGAAACGTTCTACGCTCGCGCGTAGAGAGAGGGCTCGCAGTTAACTCTGACTGCGAGCCCTCTCGTCTTAGACGTTTGTGCCCGGCCGTGGTCTCTAAAATAGTGCGGCCGGGATTTGAAGCTAACTACTGGCCGCCGCCGCCGCTGGAACTGCCGCCGCCGCCGCTACCACCCGACGAGCTGCCGCCACCGCCGCCGGACGAACCGCCGCTGCCGGAGCCGCCGCCTTCACTCCCGCCGCCGCCGGAGGAGCTACCGCTGCCACCACCTGACATGCCGCCGCCCCCGCCAGAGCCGCCGGACGTGCTACCGCCTCCGCCTTCGCCTCCGCCCGAGGTGCCGCCACCGCCGCCCGAGGTACCACCGCCACCGCCGCTGGTGCCACCGCCACCGCCGGACGAGCCGCCGCTGCTTGCGCCGCCGCCGCCACCCGACGAACCGCCGGAAGAGCTGCCGCCGCCTCCGCCTTCGCCGCCGCCGCCACCAGAGGAACTACCGCCGCCGCCAGTGCTTTCGTTATCTGCCATAACAATCTCCTCCAACGTAGGTGTGAACAGATTAATGGACGTAGACGAGCGACGGGACTTATCCGAGAGGGGTTCGGTGAAGACAACCCCGCACACTCGTCCGAACTTTTACGCGTTTGTAGAAGACTGGTATCACAATCCTCATGCCACACGCGGCTCACTCCGAGCGGCCTATTGTGGAAGATAAATTCTCTTTGATTTACATGCCATCCGGCGCGCACGCCTTAAAGACGCGTCCGCCCGTTGGTACTATCGCCGACTTTAAACCCATACACGGCCCGCAAAAATCATACACACGACGACGCCTTTCGGGTCTGGTATCGCCCGCGACTTCTCTCTCGCGTGCCGTGCTATAATTTGTAACTCAGTCGAACAAATGTACCGTCCGGGAATCTACATACACATACCCTTCTGCCGCGCGCGCTGCTCCTACTGCGACTTCGCGACCGGCGCTTACGATGGCGCGCTCGCCGAACAGTACGTGCGAGCGCTCGCGCGCGAGATAGGGTCTTTCGAGCACGAAGAGGCCGACGAAGAGGTTGACACAATCTACTTCGGCGGCGGCACTCCTTCGCTCCTCACGCACGCGCAGGTCGCGCGCACGCTCGAAGCCGTAAGCCATCGCTTCCGCGTGCGCGCCGACGCCGAGGTGACGATGGAGATGAACCCCGGCACGGTCACGCGCGAACTCGCGCGCGCCTTCCGCGCCGAAGGCGTCAACCGCGCGAGCTTCGGCGCGCAGACCTTCGACGACCGGGAGCTTCGACGCCTCGGGCGCACGCACACCGCGGACGACACGCGCCGCACCTTCGAGACTCTGCGCGAATCCGGCTTCGATAATGTGAGCTTCGACCTCATCGCGGGCCTTCCGCGCCAGACGCTCGACGCGTGGGGGCGCAACCTCTCCGAGGCGCTCGCCCTTCGGCCCGAACATCTCTCGCTCTACCTGCTCGAAGTCCACGAGGGCACGCCGCTCGCCGCGCAGATACGCGAGGGCCGATACCCCACGCCCGACGCAGACCTCGCCGCAGAGATGTACAGGCTCATGGTCGAACGCACGCGCGAGGCGGGTTACGAGCAGTACGAGATTTCAAACTTCTGCATGAAGGGCCGCGAGTCCCGGCACAACATGAAATACTGGACGGGCGCGCCCTACTACGGCTTCGGCTGCTCCGCACACTCCTTCGACGGGCGCGCGTCGCGCTGGTCTAACGAGCGCGACGCGCGACGCTACGTCGAGTTGATAGAGGGGGGCGTGACGGCGGTCGTCGAGCGCACGGAGTTGGACGCGCGCGAGCGTAGCGCCGAGGCGATCTTCCTCGGACTGCGACTCCTCTCGCGCGGCGTAAACCTCGCGGAGCATCGCGCGCTCTTCTCGCGCGACGTGCGCGTCGAGTACGCCGAAGACCTCGCGCGCTTCGACGAGGCGGGGCTCGTCCGTCTCGAAGGCGACGTGCTGCGCCTCACGCCCGAGGGCGCGCTGCTCTCGAACGAAGTCTTCTCCGCATTCGTTTAGAGGCTGTCAACGCTCAGCTTTCAGCTTTCAGCTTTTAACCTCTGCGAGGAGGAGCGTTGAAGTGAAAGGTTCGACCGTTGTGTTGACATTAAAGCCGACCGCTGAGTGCTTCTTCTGATGACTAAACCTTTCATCGTCGCCGTGGACGGCCCTTCGGGCGCGGGCAAGTCAACGCTCGGCCGAAGGCTCGCGCGCGAGTTGGGCCTGCTCTACATCGACACGGGCGCGATGTACCGCGCCGTCGCGTTGGCCTGTGCGCGCGCGCGCGTCAACACTTCCGACGCCGAGGCTGTGGGCGAAGTCGCGCGCCTCGCTTCGATACGTCTCGAAGGCGACCCCGACTCTCTGCGCGTCATCCTCGACGGGCGCGACGTGTCCGAAGAGATTCGCGGCGAGGGCGTCGGGCGCGAGGCGTCCGTCGTCTCGGCCGTGCCGGAGGTTCGGCGCGAGCTTGTGCGCCGCCAGCGCGAGCTGGGCTCCGTGGGCAGCGGCGTCGTGTTGGACGGGCGCGACATAGGTACGGTCGTCTTCCCCGACGCGGACGTGAAGTTCTTCCTGACGGCCGTGCCCGAGGAGCGCGCGCGACGCCGCCTCGGCGAGGAGCAGGCGAGCGAGCGCGTTGCGAGCTTCGAGGCGACGCTGGCGGACATAAACGAGCGTGACCAGCGAGACTCGACGCGCGACGACTCGCCGCTCCGCATCGCGGACGACGCGATTGTGATAGACACGACGGAGTTCTCGATTGAAGAAGTCTTCCAGCGAATGCTCCGAACCGTTCGGGACCGACAGACCGGCGGCGGCGAACGGGGCGAGGTTGAGGCTTGAGCGCTTCCGCGTGAAGGCTCATAATTCCCGCCAGAGGATTGCGCCATGAGCGACAACCCCACACGGGAAACACACGACTCCCGCTCCTTCGAGGAGCGAGTCTTCGCACGCTTCGACGCACTCGACGCGCGCATGGACAGAATCGAGTCTCGGCTCGATTCAATCGAAAGCAAGGTGGACGCACTCGACGCACGGGTATCCCGCGTCGAAGCCAAAGTTGATGCACTCGACAGCCGCTTGACCACGCTCGAAGAGAAGGTTGACTCGCGCCTCCGAGAGACGCGGCCGATATGGGAAGCGGTGCAGATGCATCTTGAAAACGTGGAGGCGCGTCTGGGAAGCGTAGAGAGCAAACTCGGAGAATTAAAAAAAGAGGTCAAGGCAGTTGCGGACGGCGTCATGCTGTTGCACGAGGACAACCTGCGAATACGCATTGACCAGCGAGACCAGCGAGAGCGAGTCACGAAACTCGAATCGCAGCGCACGCCTTAGTCGCCGCGAACTCGCGGCCCGAGTCCGCCCGTGAAGTCATTCGCGGGCGGACTTACATTTTGTCAGACGACTCTTATGTTTACTGGAATCATCGAGGAGCTTGGGCGCGTGCGCTCAATCGAGCGGCGGGGCGAGGGCGTGCGCATGACTCTGGAGGCGCGCGTCGTCACAGAGGGGACTCGGGACGGAGACTCCTTGGCCGTCAACGGCGTGTGCCTCACGGCGCTCGAAGTGCGCGCGGACTCGTTCGCGGCCGACGGCTCGCGCGAGACCTTGCAGCGCTCGACGCTCGGGCTGCTTCGCGCGGGCTCCGTCGTCAATCTCGAACGCGCCGTCACGCCCTCGACGCGGCTCGGCGGACACATCGTGCAGGGGCACGTTGACGCGCGCGGAAGATTCCTGAGCGCCGAGGAGCACGGCGGCTCTTGGACTCTGCGCGTCGGATACCCGCCCGAGCTTGCGCGCTACCTCGTCTTCAAGGGCTCGGTCGCGGTCGAGGGCATAAGCCTCACAATCGCCGCGCTCGCCGAAGAGCACTTCGAGGTCGCAATCATCCCGAAGACGTGGGCCGTCACGAACCTCTCACACTTGAAAACGGGCGACCCCGTCAACCTCGAAGCCGACATCATCGCCAAGTACGTCGAGCGCATACTCTCCGTCGGCGGTGCGCAGCAAGGCGCGGGCGGGCTCACTCTGGAAAA
>JBJMGR010000162.1:0-8738 GCA_045807805.1 Pyrinomonadaceae bacterium
AGCGCGGTCGTGCCGTATGGCTGGTCGGGGTCGAAGCCCGTCGTGTGGTGCGCGTACATGATCGCGCCCTGCGGGTAGTAGTCCCGCATGGTCTGGTGCAGAGCCTCGCCGTGCGCGAGCGTCCCCGACGCGCTCAAGACCGGAAAGTAAGAGCCCGTCTCCATCAGATACCCCGTAGGGCCTGTGCCGTACTTCGGGCTCCACATGTTGTCGGGCACGCCGTAGGCGGGGAACGTCCTGTCCTTGTAGCGGCCGATGCAGATCGTGACCGGGTGTATGTGCGTGAACTTGCCGACGCGTTTGTCGAGCGTAAGCCCCGAGCGCAGCATGACGGCGGGCGAGCCGATGGCTCCGGCCGCGAGCAGCACGCCGATGTGAGGGCGCACGGTCAGAGTGCTCTTCGTCGGGCGCGTCTTCGGGTCGAGGAAGACTGCCTCGACCTCCTTGACGCGTCCGCCGTCGGAGGCGACGAGCCTGTTGACCTTCGTGTCGGTGTAGATGGTCGCGCCTTTGGCGACGGCGTCGGGGAGCCACTTCACGAAGCCGCTCATCTTACGGTCGTACGGACAGCCGACGCCGCAGCTTCCGCACTCGCGGCAGTCGTGCGTGTTGTTCGGGAGATTCTCCGTCTCAATGCCGAGCTTGCCGCAGCCGTCGAGGAACTTCTGCGCGGAGGTGTTGTACTTGTCGTTGCGTACGACGGGAAGGTAGTTCGCTACCTCCTTCAGATACGGGCGCAAATTCTCGCGCGTGAAGGGCGTGCCGAAGTTCTTCTGCCAGTGCTCCAACGTCTCGATGCGCGGCGGGAGGCACGCAGACCAGTTGACGGCCGTGCCGCCGCCGAGGCAACGGCCCTGCATGACCTTGATGCCGCCGTTCTTCGTCAAACGCGAGCCGCCCTCCTGATAGAGCGTGCGATACATGTCGCCCTCGCGCTCGTTGAGCATCTTGCGTACGTGCGAGGGGCCACCGTGCCCCTGCTCCTTCGGGATGTTCGGCCCCTCTTCGAGGACGAGCACGTCGAAGCCAGCCTCGGAGAGCTTGAGCGCGCAGACGCCGCCCGACGCGCCGGAGCCGATGATGCAGAAGTCCGGCGTCAGCACACGGCTGCCGGAAACGTTCCTCCCCTCCACGATGCCGCTCATAAGTCCTCCTTAGCCGACCTCAACCTTCACAGCCGACCGCGCGCGCGACGCTTCAAACCCGTCCCGGACATCAAGGCGAAGGTGAAGGCGTCGCGACCGTCAGCCTGCTCGCGTCCACCTCCGTCGGTCTTATCTTCTGCCCGTTCACTTCGACCTCCGTATCGCCCGCGATGCGCGTCGCCTCGTCTTTCGCTCCTTGACTCCTGACCGTCCCCGTCAAAGTCACCTTGCCCTTCGATACGCCCACCTCTATGTCGAGCGCGCTCAGGCCCGTATTGCTGTTCGCGGACTGCTCCGTTAGGTTCTGCCGGATTTTTACCCTGAGCTGGTCGTCACCCTCTCGGGTAACGGCCGTATTCTTGTTGCCGTCGGTCTTGTTGCCGTTCTTGTTCCCGTCGCACTTCGCCGCGAATGAAGTCAGAAAGAGCGGGACGAAGAGCACGAGAGCGAGGGACACGTTCCGGCGTGACCTTTCATGAATCCTCATATCAGTCCTCCGGCGCGCGCGCGGGCGCTCACGCCTACAGTTGCACGTTGTCGAGACGGATGTTGGCCTGGTCGAGTTTGACGAAGAGGTCTTTGAACTCGATGCGTAGGTTGACGGGGAGGTCGAGCGACGCGATGAGCGTGCCCGTGCCGCGCTCCTTTATCTCGACGCGCGTGTCGTTCGAGGTCAAAAGTACCGCGCGGTCAACGAGGCTCGTGTGGACGTTGCCCGCGAGCACGGGCTCGTACCTCGCGATGAGGTCTTGAACCGTCTTGATGATGAAGTCGCGCAAGGGGCCGGACTGTGTTGTGAAAACGTCCTTGATGAGTTGGTTCGAGAAGTCGCGCACCTTGGGCGTGGTGGCGGCGGTTATCTCTTTGACCAACTGGTCTACGAAGGCTTGAACCTTCGGGGCGGCGCGGTCTGCTATCTGGTTTCCCGTCTGGACTATCTGCGACTCGACCCTCGGCGCGAAGTTGAGGTTGATGTCGTCGCCCATCTTCTTGACGAACTCGTTGATGTCGGACATTTCGTTCTCTCCGTATGATGTCGTTTACCTACTCGGCGCACGCGCGCCGGTTCTATTTCTGCGGGACGCGCAGGGGGATTACAAGCTCGCCGACGTTGACCTGCGCGCTCAAGGGGACGACCATCGTCGCGATGGTCTTGTTGTTCTTCTGCCTGTCCTGTACAGCCCCGCTGATCTCGCCCTTCAACTTGACGCCGCCGTTGACCAGCCCGATGGTGATGCCGCCGTTGAGGACTATCTCGTTCCTCTCGGCCAGAGCCTTTATCAGATCATCCAGTAGCCACATCGCAGTTCTCCTCCTCACGAATAACTCGGAAAGACTTTTCCACAGATTGATTAACCACGTCATCGCGCTCTCCTCTCCGCGATTGGGGGTTTCGGCGCACGCGCACGTTTACGCGCGCGCAAGTTTGACCTTGAAGTAGTTGTACATGTGCGGCAGCGGCCGGGACGCGTCGAGCGCGGGGCCGTCGAGCGTGTAGCGGCCCGCGTCGAGCAGGCACGAGACGAAAGCCTTCGCGATGAAGAGCGCCACGTCGCGCCCCGCACATCCTTGCGGGCCGTTGCTCAGGTGATTGAAATCGTAGTCGTGCTCGACGCCTTCGAGCCAGATTTCGGGCTCGAACTTGTTGGCGAAGGGATGAGTCTCCGAGTCCCTGTGGTTGAAGGTGTTGTTGATGAGAACCTGCGTGCCGCGCTCGACGTGCGCGCCGCCGATATAGTCCTCTTCGAGCGTGCGACGAATCAGCAGAGGCGTCGTAGGCCAAAGCCGCATCGCCTCCTGCACGCACGCGCCGAGGTACTTCAAACCAAGCACGCCCTCCGGCGTAGAGATGTCCGCGCGCGTCATCTCTTCGCGGACGCGGCCCTCCGCGTGCGGCTCGGCGAGAATCAGCGCGAGCGCGCGAGCCGTGTTGGCGGCGAGCGTCTCGCTCATGGCGAACGTCCAGTGCGTCATCTGCGTCGGGACGGACGTGTCGGGCGTCGAAGGAGTCACGGCGCAGAGCGACGCGAGGCTGTGCGGCGTCGCGCTCTTCAGGTAGCCGTGGACGGCAGAGTAGAAGGCGTCGAAGTGTTTCGACTTCCGAAGCCCCGCGACGCGGTTCGCCTCGCGCATCATCTTCCGCAGGTTCGGCAGGAGCGTGGTGTCGAACGCGGCCTCTTCGCCGTAGATGACCTGAAGAGTTATGCGGTCGAACGCGTCGGCGAAGTCCTGCCAGGCGAGCGTGCGCCCGTCCTTGCCCGCGAGCGCGCGTGCCTCGCGGCGCACGACTTCGAGGAGCTTGGCGGAGTGTCCGCCGTCGTCGAGCGCGCCGTCGAGCACCGCCTCGTTGAAGCGCCGGCGTTGGCGCCACTTGTCGCCCGTCGAGATGGTGAGCGCGTCGGGTTGAAAGTGTGACATGCCGCGCCGCTTCGCGTCGGGGTCGGAGGCGTAGACCTCGGGGGAGTTCTTCAGGACGTGCTCCGCGCCCTCGCGGTCGAGCAGGAGGAGCGTCTTATTGCCGCCGATGCTGACGTAGACGCGCGGGCCGTACTTGTCACGCATGCGCGTGAGCAGCTTTATGGTGCGCGAGTCGCTCCCGAGCCGCGTCCAGAACGAGACCCAGAGCTTGCTTCGCGTAAAGAGCCCCTGCATGTACAGGGGAAGCGTCTGCGCGAGGTTGTAGCGCAGCGAGTATAGGAGAGACGCCGAGGGTATTTTTGTCTCCGACATGCTTTCAGTGCCAATGTGCCATGTGTTCGGCCTGCGTGGCCGTGTATGCGCCCTCGCGGTAGAACTGGTCGTAGAAGTCCAGCTCAAGGTGGTGCGCCTGATGCGCGAGCGTCGTTCGGAGCGGGCCGAAGTTTGCGGGGAAGCGTCCGTAGGTCTCGTAGAGGTACGTGCAGTATGCGACGGTCGCGGCGATGCACTCGTCGCTGAATCCCGGTATCTGCCCCTGCACGTCCTTCGGGCTCTTCCATGTGCCCGAGAAGCCGGGCGGGATGTCGGCCCGCGACACGTTCTCGCGCTTGAACTTGATGAAGGCGTGGACGGCCTCCTCCATGTTCTTGTAGTAGGGCGGGCACCAGGGCTTGATGAGGTCGTGCCCTTCGACGGAGAGGCCGAGCGGGTGCGGGATTGCCTTGTTCTGATGGAGCAGGCGAAGGATTAACTTCCTGAAGAACCCCGCGTGGAGCATCTGCGCGACGGTCTGCGAGCCGAGCCTGAAGCCGAGCGCCTCGAACCAGGAGACCTCCGAGGCGGTGGCGAAGTGAGTCCAGCCGCCGAGCCCCATCGCCTGCTCCATGAGCGAAAGGTTGTGGAGCATGAACGCCTGTTCGGCGAGCAGGAACTCGACGACGACGGCTTCAAGGCCGAGAATGGTAACGACGCGCCCGTCCGCGGGGTCGTCGTGGAGGCGTCCGCCCTTCGAGCGCCCGAACTTCTTGATGCCCGCCGCGCTGAAGTTGTTTCGCTCGTCAAGGACGAACGCGGTCATCTGCTCGTCGAAGGCCGAGAGGATGACGTTGATGTACATGCCCGACAGGTCTGAGACGGGGAGAAAGTATGTGCTGCCCGGAAGGTTCGTCGACCACTTGTTGAAGGGGAAGACGTAAGGGACTTCTTTCTTCACGGCCGTGCGTCCGTCGCGCACGCGGACGCGCATGCGGCGGTAGACCTCCTCGAAGCGCTTGTCCAGGGCGAGCTGCGCGAGCCCGTTTATGTCTTCGAGCGTGAAGTCCTGCGGTCGCTTGAGCATGTGCGTGCCCTCGTCGTTGATGACGAAGAGGGCCGTGCCGTGTACGGCGTCGGCGCTCGCGCCCGTGCGCCCCGTCATCGCGGCCATGACGTTGCCGCCGCCCGCCTCGTTCCAGTCGCCCGGCCGATACGGCACGTCGCCGAGGCAGAGGCCGTTGACGCCCGCCGCCGCGAAGGCGAGCAGCGCCTCCTCGGCCGTGCTCAAGGGGACGGGCGCGTGCGGGCTCTTGTATGCGAGCCCGCCGCCGGGCATGCGCGCGCCGAGGCTGAAGCGGCGCGAGCGACGGTGAATCAGAGACTCGACGAGCGGGTAAGTGAGCGCCCGGCGCAGCGCGTCAACCTGTTTGCTTTCAAACTGTACTGCCATGACTTTTAACTCCGGCGCGAGGTTGAAACCGAAAACGTAAGTGACTGACGACGAGCGTTGCATCGTCAGTCCAACGTCACGCGTCTTGAGCCGTATCGCCTTCAGGCTCTCAGTCGAACCTGTCCTCCTCGCGCAGGAGCAGATAGAGGAGGATGCCCTGCGTGAGGCCGATGATGCCGTCGAGCGCGCCTACGACGAGGAAGCCGCGCGGCGCGCCCGCGAAGAGGACGGGCCAAATCCAGAAGAGCGAGAAGATGAGCCGCCCGACCGCGCCGACTATCGCGTTGACCTTGTAACGCAGAGGGTCGGTCGCGGAAGGCAGATAGGTGATTGACAGAAAGAGCAGGAGCAGCGCGGCGTCGCGCAGCCACACGTCCTGATATGGCATGTAGGGCAGGTGCAGCCGCCCGAGTAGCCAGCCCGGCGCGAGGAGGACCGGGACGACGAAGCCGAGTATGTTCGCCAGCACGCCGAGCCACACGGCAGGGGCGTACCACCTCAGATATTTATTCATCCCGAGACCAACCTTTCGTGCGGAAAGAGCGGTTGCTAATAGCTCTATCTTCCGTTTAGAGCGTCTTCATGTATTCGATGAGCGCGCGCTTCTCGTCCTCGCTAAGCTCCGTGCCGAAGCGTGCGCCCGTGTGTCCCTTGTTGCTGTTGCCCGGCTCACTGATGACGTAGACGAAAGACTTGTGGCCGTTCGTCGTGGCAACGTCCGTTCGGAAGCCCACGTTCGCGAGGTCGTAGACGCCGTGGCCCGTGTAGAAGGATGGGTTGCCGCCGTTGCGACGCTCGGCCGGGGTGAGCAGGTCGTAGAGCGTCGGCACTGAGCCGTTGTGAAGGTATGGCGCGCGCGCCCATATGCCGTCGAGCGGCGCGTTGGCGTAGCCGTCCGTCTTGTGGAAGTGCGTGAACCGCCACGGATAGTCCTTGCCGTAATCGCGCTGGATTGGGACGAGGCCCGGCGTGTAGGAGTTGAAGCGGTGCTCGTCCGTCCCAACCTCGGCGAGCGGCGTGACCTGTCCAGTGTACTTGCCGCCGAAGGCGTGACACTCGGCGCAGTACTGTTTGTAGACCTGTTCGCCGCGCGCAAGCTGTGCGGCGTCGGAACTCTTTGCGAACGGGTAGGGCGGAGGCTTGAGGTATTCGATCCATTCCTTGACGCGGTTCATCGCCTCGATGTCTATGTTCTCGCGCGTCGCGCCCGCGCCGAAGGCCGCGCTGAAGTTGCGCTCGCCCATCGAATCATTGTCGCCGTCCCAGTGCAGGTTCATCCCCTCGCGCGGGTGCTGGTTCCAGATGGAAGGGAAGTCAACGCTGCCGTAGCGTTCGTCGTCCGTGAACTTGTAGCCGACGTAGTGGTCTGAAAATTGGTTGACCTTGTATGGGTTGAAGGTGTCCACGCGACCGGGGCCGAACTCCGCGTGAGACGGCATGAGGAAGCGGTCGAGCTGCGCCTTGCGTATGAGAAGGCCAGCCTTCATCTGCGTGACGGCGGCGCGGTAGAAGAGACGGTCTAACGGGTTGAGCCGCTCGTCCTTCCTGATTTCGGCGACGACCGCGTCGGGGTTGAAGCGATTGTCGGCGGCGCACGCGAACATGAAGTTGAGGAGCGCTTGAATGTTGACGGTGTTCGCGGGCATCCCGACGACGATACGCGCGGGCGCGGTCTCGCTCTCACGCACGACGCCGACGTGGCACGCGGCGCAGTTGAAGCCGACGAGGTCTATGAAGCGGCGGCGCTTCGAGAAGCCGATGGGGCGGTCGCGCCCCGGCTCCTGTATGAAGCCGAAGGCCGTGAGGTCGCGCGGCGCGCCCTCGGGCATGTACTCGGGGAACATGCGCGGCATAACACGGAGAATCGCCAGCGGCAGGCCGTTCTCTATGTCGCTTCCGACGGAGCCGTACTTGAAGTGCTCCTCGTCGTCCGCGTAGGTGGTGGGGCGGCTCGGCGAGTATGCGTAGGAGAGCCACAGGAAGATCGCGAGCAGGAAGAGTATGAGGACGAAGAGATTCCTGAGCCTGCGTCGCTTCAACTCCAACTCGACGGGCGTCGGCACCTCGCGATATTTCGGGACTCTCATGGTACGGCCTCCGGGGTCGCTTCGCGCTCCCCGCTCTTGAAAGTTTGAGGCGGACACGGACTGCCGCCGCCGCGTCTTTACATCCGACGCCTGCGTCAACGACCAGCGGGCTCGACCACGCCCGCGACCTCGACCGCCTTCTCCCTGTAGACGGGCCGCGGCTCGTAGACCGACATCACCTGCGCGATCATCGCCTCGTAGTCGCCGTCGAAGCGCGAAAGCTCGTAGCAGCCGAGCGGGTTCTCGGGTGCGTTGAAGAGGCACTTGTTGCAGTAGGTGCAGCGCTTCTTCTCCGAAAGCTCCTCGCCGCGCTCGAAGTAATGAACCATGTCGTTGTTCGCGATGAGCGGGCGGGCGATTGAGACCGCGTCGCAGTCGCCGCGCTCGATGGCGTGCTCGATGCGCGCTGCCGTCTGGAAGCCGCCCGTGCAGATGACCGGAACTTCGGTCGTCAACGCGCGCACGGCCTCGCGTATGCGTCGCGAGTCGCGCAGGTTGCACCCTTCGATGTCCTTCGGGTGCTCCTGCGAGCGGCCCCAGAGGTATCGGAAGATGGGCCTGAGAAGCGGGCTGCCGAAGAGTCTGTAGTTGCGGTGCGTGTAGATGCCGCTCGAAAGCAGCCCGTCGTACCAGCGTACGGCGTGCTCGGCGGGGAAGCTGCCCATCGGGTTGCGCGGGTGTGGGAACATGCTGCCGGTAGAGACGTGTATGTGGTCAACGCCGTCTTCGATTAACCACTGGCAGACCTTGACCGAGTCCTCGATTGTGTTGCCCCGCTTCTCAAGCGGGTTGATTGCGTTGTTGTAATCGGTCGCGCTTATCTTCATCCCGAGGTGAAAATCACTGCCCACCTTCTTGCGTATGGCGCGGACAATCTCGCGTACGAAGCGCGCGCGGTTCTCCAGGGGGCCGCCGTACTCGTCCTTGCGGTCGTTGATGCCCGAGCTTAAGAACTGCGTGATGAGGTAGCCGTTCGCGCCGTGAAGCTCGACGCCGTCTAGTCCAGCCTCGCGCGCTCGCCGCGCGCCTTCCGCGAAGTCGTCGACGGTCTGGTTAATCTCTTCGAGCGTCATCGCCTGGCAGAGCAGACCGTGGAACGCCTCGACCTTGTTGGTGGAACTGAGGCCGCGGCGGTACTCGTTCTCGACGCCCGAGATGTCCTGCTGTCGGCCCGAGTGGCTGAGCTGAAGAATGTATCGGCAGTCGTATTCGTGAACGGCACGCCCGAGCGCCTTCCAGAAGGGAATCTTGTCGTCGTCGTCAATCGTCGCGTAGTTGGGAACGATGCGGCCGCGTATGCTGACGGGCACGAAGGAGCTGATGATGGCCCCGACGCCGCCGCGCGCGAACTTGACCTCCCAGTTGATGCGCGCCTGAGAGCCG
>JBJMGR010000163.1:0-12456 GCA_045807805.1 Pyrinomonadaceae bacterium
CCGCCGACGAGCAGAGCCAGCAGTTCAAGTTCGACGTTGCGCCGGGACACCGCTACTACGTCAAGCCGCGCACGGCCGACATGTACTTCGACGTGAGCGATAACTCGACTGCGGACGGCGCGGCCATCTGCCTCTGGACGTGGAACAACGGGACGCCCAACCAGCAGTTCCAGTTCATCTCGGCCGGCGGCGGCTACAAGGAGCGCGTGATACAGCTTGAGCAGAAGCTCGACGGCATCCGCAAGACCATCATCCTGTATCAGGAGACCTCCATCGGCAGCCCGCAGAAGGGGCAGTATTTCACGAACGTGCTGAGCGCGCTCGCGCAGGCCGAGCCCAACTTCTTCGACCCGCGCGACCCGCAGAAGGTGCTCACATACTTCGTCGCACTCGGCACCGTGAAGCTGACGATGATGCGCGAGCAGGCGCTCTTCTACAAGGAGATTTACGGCACCGCCGACCTCGACAAGGACAAGCACCTTGAGAACCTCAAAAAGACGATTAAGGACTACAAGGCGGCCGGGGATAAAAGTCGCGCGAAGGCGCTCGAATGGCGGCTCGGCCTCATCCGGCTGGAGCACAGGCAGGAGCACCCGATAGGGGTGCTGGGGCCGACGACGACCGATATCTGGTCGGTCGTGGACAGCTTCGACGGGGGCGGCGGGAGCTGGCAACGTAACAGCCTGACGGGCGGCGACCCGGACCCGGAGGGGAATGCCCGGCGCGAATTGGAGCGGCGTACGTCTCTGGTCAGGGATCAGTACTCGGCGGAACTGGACAGCTTCCTCGCGCCCGCCTACCTCTGGCCCTACCTCGACCCGACCAACCCCGATAAGCCGAAGCGGAAGGCGGTCGTTACTGCGGACGGCTTCTACGGCGGGACGAAAGAGAGCGCATTCGACGACAACCCCGGCGGCCAGCCCATCACGAGAATCGTCGTCCACGCGGGCTCCCGAGTTGACGGCGTGGAGGTCTTCTACGGCGGCAAGTCGGGCGGGCTGCACGGGAAGCGCGGCGGAAACACATTTGCGCTGGATCTACAGCCCGGTGAGTCGGTCGTGGGCGTCTACGGAAGGAGCGGCGCGGTGCTGGACTCGCTCTACTTCGAGACCGACCGCGGACACATCCTGGGCGGCGGCGGTCGCGGCGGCGGCGGCGAATGGAGGGCCGACCCGCCCGAAGGGACTGACGCGACGCTCATGAAGATTTCCGGCTTCCAGGGGTCGGGCCACCTGGAAGGAATCAAGCTCCACTGGCAGTACTGGCGCGACGAGTAGGTCTCCACGCGCCCGACGGATAAGGCCACTCGACCTCGCAACCCTCCGGCGGCGGGCCGCTTTTTCGTCAACGTCGTACGCGGCCTAAAAGTCATGGCTGACGCGGGTCGGCCTAAACGGCGGCGGGTTAAATCATTAAATTCCTGCTGTACGTGTTCAACGGTGATTTGCTATAATCCCGCGCGTCGCGCATTGGGAGCAGGTCGGGCGGTCGCCGCCGTGGCTTTTAAAAGGGCCGTGGGGGAGGAAAGTCCGAACACCGAAGGGCAGCGAGCCCGCTAACGGCGGGGCGTCAGGCGTCGTAGAGGCCGCGAGAGCGGCCCCGCAAGGCGCAGGGCGACGACAAGTGCAACAGAGAGTAGACCAGCCGTACCGAGGAGTCCTACGGGCGCTTTCCGGCGCCAGCTCGCGGTGGGGTGATGGGTGAAATGGTGCGGGGACTCGTCTGTCGTAGGCAAAAGGAGCCCCAAAGGTAAGAGCGCACCAGCATGCATGGTGACATGCATGGCTAGGTAAACTCCTCGCGGTGCAAGACCAAATAGGGAGGCGGGTAAAGGGCTGCCCGTCCGAACGCGTGCTCTTTCGAGAGCGCGCCACGCCTCCGGGTAGGTCGCTTGAGCCGTGCGGCAACGTACGGCCTAGAGGAATGATCGCCACCACGAATCGCCGCTCGCGCGACTGACCGTGGGACAGAATTCGGCTTACAGACCTGCTCCCGACCGCGCGACACTTTTAAGCTCTTTACGACTCTGAAAGCCCCCGAAGCCTCACGAGGTCGCAGAAGTCTCCGGACATCAGGAGAATCGTAGAATGGCAAACCGTAAAGGCGTCTTCATAGGCGCTTACGTGCCCTCCGAGCTGAAGCGCTCACTTCAACAGCGCGCGACGAGCGAGCACCGCACGCTCTCGCAGGAGATAACACGCATACTCGAAGAGGCCGTCAAAGGCCCGCGTCTCCCGCCGAACTTCGTCGAGCGCCGCGCGCCGGGACAGCGCCCGCGCCGTCGCGACTCCGACCCGCTTCCGCGACGACGACGCGACGACCTCCCATACACGGGCAGCGAGCCCAAGGAGGAGTGAGCCGAGGGACTCGGGCCCTCACACCGTAGACGCTTCCTCGCCCTTGAGTCGCGCGCCGTCGCGCGCCGACTCAGGGGCTTCCGTCTTTCGAGGACGTGCGCGTCGCCTTTAAAAACTCTTTCTGCTAAACTCGCCGGGCGCTCGGCGGCGTTTCAAGTCATGTCGGAACAGTCCTCAGTAAACACTAAGATAGTTCTGGGTCTCGTGGGCGGACTCCTCGTCGGGTTCATCGTGGGCTTCGTGCTCGCGAACAACCTCAACAGGGGAGAGGACGAGCGCCTGCGCGGCGAACTCGCGCGCGTGCGCGCGGGCGGCAATCAGAACGACTCGGGCCAGCCGCAGTCTTCTCGCACGAAGGGCGCGGGTGGGTCGCAGCGCGCTTCGGGCGGCGACGGCGAAGGCGACATCCCGACGCTCACGGACGACCAGTTGAAGAATGCCGTCGCGCGAGCCGACGCGAGCCCCACGGATGCGGAGGTTCAGAAGAAGGCAGGGCAGGCGCTCTACTTCTACGCGTTGCAGAAGGGCAACGCCTCGATACTCCCGGACGTGGCGCGGATACTGAAGCGCGCGCACGAACTCGACGCGAAGGACTACAAGACGACCGTCATGGCGGGCGACGCCTACTTCCTCGTCTCGCGCAACGGCGGCGACCCGGCGCAGCTCGCCGACGCGCGCAAGTTCTACGAGGACGCGCTCACGTCGAAGCCGGACGACGTTGTCGTGCGCACGAGCCTCGGGCTCACATACTTCTACGGCAAGCCGCCCGACGCGCGACGCGCGATACGTGAATATCGTCAGGCGCTCAAGGCTGACCCGCGTCACGAGCTTGTCTTACAGAGTCTCGCGGCCGCGCTAATCGAGACCGGCGACTTAGCGGAGGCCGAGACGCGGCTCGGCGAGCTTGAGAAGGTCAACCCGTCTAACACGGATCTGGCTAACCTGCGCGCGCGGCTCGAACAGAGGAAGAACGCCGCGTCCGACTCTCGTTGAGCGCCGAAGAAGTTTTGAAGGAGAAGTGTTGAAGTATCTTTTCGTCCTCGCGCTCTTCACGGTCGTCGCCTTCGCCGTCTACTGGCGAGTGCGCCCGTACCTGCGCGGCGTCCGGCGCTTCCTCGGCGTCCTGCGCGAAGTCAATCGCATGAGGGCCGCCGCCCGCACAGACCTCCCGCGCGAGCCCGTGTCCAGACACAGCACCGCGGGCGAGAAGCTCGTGCACTGCGCCGCGTGCGGCACCTGGACGGCCGCCTCGCGCGCCGTCAATCTCGGCTCGACGACCTACTGCTCGCACTCCTGCCTCGAACGCGCCGCGGACTCCACACACAGCCGGCGCAAGTCCGCATCCTGATTGGAAGGATGAATCGAAGGCTTGCCTTCTCAAGTTCAAAGTTCCAAGTTGCAGGTTCAAAGTTTGAAGGCAGATGTTCTTAACTTTGAACCTGCGACTTGGAACTTTGAACTTATCACTTCATCCTTCATCCTTTCAGCCGCGGCTCTTCTGCAACTTCGCGCCGATGAAGAAGAGGGTCGTGGAGACTATCAACGCGAATGGCGCGATGAGGAGCGCCGTCGTCAGATGTTGACGGCCCGACTCGATGCCGAGCGAGGCGGCGAGGGCGGCGAGCGCGGCGAAGTGACCCTCCTTTAGAGAGTCTGAGAGGACGCCGACGAGGGCGCGTGAGATTGCGTCGCCGAAGGCGTGGATGATGACGATGTTGAGCGCGACTGCCATCGCGCGCACGCTCGTAGGCACGCTCTCAAGAAGTATCGCGTGAAACGGCGCGTTGCTGACGAAGAGGAAGGTCACGGCGAGGAACGTGCAGGGCAGGAAGACGTAGGGCGAGTCGGCCGCGAGTACGAAGAAGGTCGGGAAGACGCCGAGCAGTGTGCCGACGGCGCAGACGAGGAAATAAGCGTTGTGTCGCTTCGTGGCGAAGCGGTCGGCTATCCATCCGCCGCCGAACGTCCCCGTAGCGCCCGCGAGCAGTGTGACGACGCCGAGCGTGACGGCCGCGCTCGTCTCGTTCATGCCCTTGTCGCGCACGAGCACCACGGTCGCCCACGTCGCGAACGCGCCGAGCGCCGCCGTCAGCGCCGTATACCCGGCCGTCGAGATTAGCCAGTCGCGCGTGCCCAGTATGCGCGCGACGGTTCTCAGGGTTGACTCGTTCGAGCCTTCACCGGCGAGCGCGCGCGAGACCTTCGCGGGGGCCTCGACCATCTCTTCAAGCGTGCTCTCGTCGCGCGCGTCATCTTCGCGCGGCGCGGGCGCGTCGGTCGCGCCGCGCCGAGGCTCGCGCAGACGCCAGACGAGCACGGCCGTCAGCAGACCCGGCACGCCGACTATCATGAAGGCGACGCGCCAGCCGAAGAAGTGCGCGAGCACGCCGCCGATGACGAAGCCGAGCGCGAAGCCCATCGGGATGGCCGCCTGAAAGACGCCGAGCGCGGTGGCGCGTCGGTGTGGCGGGAAGTAGTCCGCGATTAGGCTCGGCGTGATGGTCGAGTAGGCCGACTCGCCCACGCCCACGCACGCGCGCACCGCGCAGAGCGCGAGCGCGAGGCCAGAGAGCGCGAGCGTCACGTTGACGACGGGCACGTGCAGGCGCACGGAGCCGGGCAGAAACGGCAGGCTCTCGACCAGACCCGTCATCGCCGTCGCGATGCTCCACAGCACGGCGGCCGTCGCCATCAACTTCGCGCGCGGGTATCGGTCGCCGAGACGGCCGAAGATGGGCGCGAGAATCGTGAAGGAGAGCAGGAGCGCCGCCTCCATGTAGCCAAGTTCCGCGTCCGTCAGTTTGAGCGCGGGGTCTTGCAGCATGACGGGCGCGACCGCCGGAAGCACCTGCCGGTCGATGTAGTTCAGGAAGTTGACCAGCGAGAGGACGCCGAGCGCGTAGAAGGAGTAGCGCGGGACGGCCGCGCGCGCCGCGCTGTGACTGGCCGCGTGCGTCTTCGCATCGCGCGTAGCGTCTTCGACGTGCGCGTGTTCGTTCTTGTCGGTCATGCTTCTTCGGATTGTTGAGTCAGCAGTTCCAAGATCGCGGGCGTGATATCGGCGAGCGAGCGTACGCGCGCGCGAACAAGCTCCCGGCCCGGCCCCCACGCGAGCGTGGGGACGAGGTTTAGCGTGTGGTTGCGCGTCGAGAGGTCTTCCACGTTCCCGTGGTCGCTCGTGAGAATCACAGTCGTATGTTCGAGGTCTAAGTTCGCGAGAACGGAGCGCACGAAGCTCGCGAGTTCGCGCAGCACTTGCATAGCGGACTCCACGTTCTGCTCGTGGCCCGCGGCGTCGGCGATGAAGTGTTCGTAGAGTGTGAAGCTGTGCTCGCGCGACACGCGCGCGAGAATCAACGCCGCTTCTTCGGGCGTGCGTAAGGGAATCTCCTCGCCGCGCTCCGCGAGGAAGCGATTCGTGAAGTCGTGGTAGACGGCGGTTCCCGCGCGCAGGTCTTCGATGGTTTTGAACGGAAGGCCCGCCGCCTCGACCGCGACGGTCGTGGCAGACACCCAGCGCGGGCGCGCCGCGAAGAAGCGCGGCGCGTACGCGTTCGCGAATGCCAGGGGGCCGACGCCCGCGTTCTTCAAGCGTAGGAAGAGGGAGTGCTCGCGCAAGATCTCTCGAAGCCTCTCGTTCGGGAAGCCCTGCTTATGCTTGCCGAGCAGCGCGGGCGCGTTGACGCCCGTGAGTATTGTCGTCTGTCCCGAAGCGCTCTGCGGGCGGCCTTCGACTCCGAGCCGCGCGTCCGTGCGCGCTATCACGCCGCCGTGCGACAGGCGCGGCTCCCCGTCCTCGAAGACGGCGAGCGGCGCGGCCTCTTCGCCGAGCAGGTGTAGAGGGTTGTGCGGCCCACGCGTGCCGCAGCCCAGGCCGTCAACGAAGATTAGTAGCACCGGCATTGGTTGGATAAGTAGCATCCGACGCGGCGCGCAGGCAAGTCGCGGTGTGATAGTTCCAAGTTCAAAGTTGCAGGCTCAAAGTCGAGAGCAAACGCCTTCTAACTTTGAACTTGCAACCTGGAACCTGGAACTTGATTCTCTGATATATTGAGAAGTGAGTTGAAAACAGCGCGTCCAACGCTTTGACCTTTCGTCCAAACCATCGAA
Organism: Pyrinomonadaceae bacterium; assembly: GCA_045807805.1. GTDB lineage: Bacteria > Acidobacteriota > Blastocatellia > Pyrinomonadales > Pyrinomonadaceae > QHXN01. The sequence goes on from JBJMGR010000163.1 coordinate 6,468, forward strand.
CCGTGTGTCACGGAGGAAGAATGTCAGCCGTCAGAAAACTGTTCACGTGTCTGTTCGTCGCCGCGCTCGTCGCGCCCGGCCTGTGTGTCAACGCGGCGCTTGTCGGACAGGCCGCGCAGCCGCGCGAGCCCGAGCCGCGTCCATACTTTTATGAGCCTGCAATCTCGCCCGACCGCAAAGAGATTGCGTTCGTCTCGGGCGGCGACATCTGGACTGTGCCGTCGGAGGGCGGCGAGGCGCGCCTGCTCATCTCGCACCCCGCGACCGAGTCGCGCCCGCTCTACTCGCCCGACGGCCGACGCATGGCCTTCGTCTCGACGCGCACGGGCAACGGCGACATATACGTGCTCGACTTCGCTTCGGGCGACCTCAAGCGCATGACTTATGACGACGGATTGGAGCAGCTAGACGCTTGGAGCTACGACGGGCGCTGGCTCTACTTCTCTTCGACCGCGCGCGACATCAGCGCGAGCAACGACATATACCGTGTGAGCGCCGAGGGCGGCACGCCCATGCAGGTCTCGGCAGACCGCTACGCGAACGAGTGGTCGGCCGCGCCTTCGCCGAACGGCGCTGACCTCGCATTCGTCGGGCGCGGCTACGTGCAGTGGTGGCGTCACGGCCGCGCGCACATAGACGAGTCGGAGATAACCTTGATGCGCGGCCAATCGACGGGCGCTTATGAGAAGCTGACCGAGGGCGGCGCGAAAGAGATTTGGCCGATGTGGGGCGACGCGGGTCGAAGTCTCTACTACATGTCCGACCGCAGCGGCGCTGAGAACATCTGGAAGCTCAACGTCGGCGGGCACGCCGCGCAGGTGACGAAGTTCACCGATGGGCGCGTGCTCTGGCCGAGCATCTCATACGACGGCGAGGCGATTGTCTTCGAGCGCGGCTATGGCATCTGGCGTCTCGATACGGGCTCGGGTCGCGCGAGCGAAGTCCGCATCACGCGACGCGGCGTGCCTTCCGGGCCTTCGGTCGAAAGAGTGAGGCAGACGGACGGGCTTCAGGAACTCGCGCTCTCGCCCGACGGCAAGAAGGTCGCGTTCGTCGCGCGCGGCGAAGTCTTCGCGGTTTCGGCCACGGACGGCGGCGACGCGACGCGCGTGACGACGACATCCGCGCCCGAGTCGCAGCCCACTTGGGACAAGGAGAGCCGTCGTCTCGTCTACGTCTCCGCGCGCAACGGCGCGGGCCAAATCTTCCAATACGACTTCGCGACGAACGCGGAGACGCAGCTCACGAACACAGCGGAGGGCGACGACACGCCGAAGTTTTCGCCCGACGGGAAGTGGCTCGCGTTCGAGCGAGGCGGCCGTGAGATTCGCGCGCTCAACCTTGAGTCGAAGCAGGAGCGCGTCGTCGCGGAAGGCGCGTTGCAGCGGCCGCCGCTCAATCCAGACAGGCCGTTCGTATGGTCGCCCGACAGCCGTTGGATCGCCTACATACCCGTCGGTCAGAAGCTGTTCAGAAACGTCTACGTCGCGCCAATCGAGACGGCGGGTAAGCCGCAGCCCGTGAGCTTCCTCGCCAACGGCGGAAGCAACACCGTCTCTTGGAGCCCCGACGGCACGTTCATCATCTTCGACACGGGGCAGAGAACCGAGCCGGGGCAACTCGCGCGCATAGACCTTCTGCCGCGCACGCCCCGGTTCCGCGAAGACCAGTTCCGCGACCTCTTCAAGGAGGAGACGCCGAAGAACCTGTCGTCGACGCTTCGACGACAGGAGAACAATCCGCAGAGCCCGCCGACGCCGACGCCGACCCCGCTCAACACGCAGACTCCGACGCCGACGCCGACGCCCGCCGAGACCACAACGACGCCCGCGCCCGGACAGACGCCCGCGCGTCAGGACGCCGCGAACAGAAACAGTCAGGCGGCGGGCGATAAGAAAGAGAGGCCCGTCGAGATTGTGTTTGAAGGAATACGGCGTCGGCTCAGTCTGCTTCCCGTCGGCGTTGACGTGTCCTATCAGGCCGTAAGCCCCGACGGTAAGTACGTCATGATGATCGCGGGCGCGGTCAACCAGACGAACATATACCTCTTTCCGCTCGACGAGCTTTCGCGCGAGCCAGCCGTTGCGCGTCAGCTAACCTCGACTCAAGGGTTCAAGACCGACGCGCAGTTCTCGCCCGACAGCCAGTCGGTCTTCTACATAGAGAACGGGCGCATACAGGTCGCGCCGCTCGACGCGCGCCAGCCGCCGCGCTCGCTCGCGGTCACGGCCGAGATGGACGTTGACTTCGCGCGCGAGAAGCTTGAGGTCTTCCGACAGGGCTGGGAGTGGATGCGCGACAACTTCTACGACCCGAAGTATCACGGCGCGGACTGGCAGGCGGTTCACGACCAGATGCTCCCTTACGTCGAGGGCGCGCGCACGCCCGACGAGATGCGCCGTCTCATGCGCCTGATGGTCGGCGAGCTTAACGCCTCGCACCTCGGCGTTGACCCGCCGTTCGGCACCGCGCAGATGACGACGGGGAGACTCGGGCTCGACTTCGACCGCGAAGAGTATGAGCGCACGGGCCGCCTTCGAGTGAGCGCAGTGCTCCCGCTCGGCCCCGCCGCGCTCGCGCGCGACTCCGCCGCGCCCGAACGCACGCGGCCCGTGAAGGTCGGCGACTACGTCGTCGCGGTTGACGGCCGGGGCGTTGACGCGCGCACGAATCTCGAAGAGCTTCTCAGCTACAAGATAGCAAGGCGCTTGGTGCTCTCGGTCGCGTCTTCCGCGTCGGGAGCGGACAGGCACGAATTGGACGTGCGGCCCGTCAACTTGACGACGGAGAAGGGGCTTCGCTACCGGAAGTGGGTTGACGAGAGGCGCGCTTACGTCGAGCGCGTGAGCGCGGGCCGAGTCGGCTACGTTCACATGTACGACATGTCTTCGGCGTCGCTCGCGCAGCTATACCTGGACCTCGACGCGGAGAATCAGTCGAAGGAGGCCGTCGTGATCGACGTGCGCCACAACAACGGGGGCTTCGTCAACGTCTACGCGATAGACGTGCTGGCGCGAAAGAGCTACATACGCATGACGCCGCGAGGCTTCGTCGGCGCGTCTTCGCGCCCATACCTCGGGCAGCGCGCGCTTGAGCTTCCGACGGTGCTTGTCACGGATCAGTATTCGCTCTCGGACGCGGAGGACTTCACAGAGGGTTACCGAAGCCTGCACCTCGGCAAGGTCGTGGGCGAGCCGACCGCGGGCTGGATAATATTTACGTCGAACCTACCGCTCGTAGACGGCTCGGTCTTCCGACTCCCCTACGTCCGCATCGAGACGGCCGAGGGCGTTGACATGGAGCGCAACCCGCGCCCCGTGGACGTGAACGTCTCGCGCCCCTTCGGCGAGAGCTACACAGACCACGACACGCAGCTCGACGCGGCCGTGCGAGAATTATTGGGTCGGAGATAGAACAGAATCGCGAGCGAGTAGGATTTGTCAGAACCGGGAGCGGTAGCGACCGGGTCTCAAGCTCTGAGATGCAAACGTATGTCGAAGCTTGAGACCCGCTCGCTACCGCTCCCGGTTCTGACTGAAGCTAGAACTCGTCCCTGTCTCTTCTCAACGCGTTGGGCGATGGGGAAGAGGTCGGTTGCACGGCCGTCTTCTCCCACTCTTCGCGCGTGATGGTCTTGACGGGTTCGAGGTTCTTCTTCGAGAGTTCCGCGTTGATTCCGGAAAGCTCGTTCGCCGTCCACGCGTCGAAGTCCTTCACCACATCCCCAAGCTCGCGCGAGAGTGCGTCGGCACGCTGCTCCTGCGCCTGCGAAGGCAGCCCCTCGTAGAAGATGACGCTGCCGTAAAGCTCGGTCAGGAATTCGCGCAGACGCTCCTCGCCCGTTATCGCGCCGCCCTCCTTCGTCGCGACAATCTTCTTGCGAAGGTCGTCCACCTGCGACGCGGCCGTGCGTAGACGAGCGCGCAGCGGGTCGCCGTCGGACAGGCGCGACGCGCGCTCTTCGAGCGAGAGGCGCAGGCCGTTGATGCGATCCGTGGCGAACGTCATCTCGCCGAGCTGCGTGTGGAGCTTCATCGCGAGGTCGAGCTGCTTGCGCCGGTCTTCGGCCGTGTGCGTCGAGCGCGGGTCTGCGACGATGCGAAGCTCCGTCGTGTATACCTGCTTGTCCTTCGTCATCTTCACGGTGTAGGTGCCCGGCAGCACGCGCGGGCCGTAGGCCGCGCCGAAGGCGGCGGACGCGGCCGTCGGCACGCGCGGAGGCGTGAGACGCATCGGCCACGTTATGCGGCTCAAGCCGCGCCGCTTGCCGCTCGGGAGCGTGCCGAGGAGCTTGCCGTCGGGGCCGAGGATTTCAATCTTCAGGTCGCCGAAGATGTGTCGCCGTCTCTGGTAGTAGGTTATGACGGCCTCGTCGGTCGGGTTGTCGCCGACGAACTCGGCATCGCCGCCCGGCCAGCCGCCGCCGCCCGACACGCTCTGCACGGCGGGCTTCGCGGTGATGAAGAAGGCGTCTTTGGCGAGCGTCTCGGGGTTGAGCGCGCGAAGCGGCGTGATGTCGTCGATTATCCAGATGCCGCGCCCGTGCGTGGCGATGACGAGGTCGTTATCGCGCGGGTGAATAGCCAGGTCGCGCACGGCCACCGAAGGCATGTCGCCTCCCTTGTACTGAGCCCACTGACGCCCGCCGTCAACTGAAATCCACAGGCCGAACTCCGTGCCGACGAAGAGAAGGTCGGGCCGCACGAGGTCTTCCTTGACGACGTGCGCGTAGCCGCGCACCGCAGTCCCTTCGGGCGCGATGATGGGCGTCCACGTCTGTCCGAAGTCGGTGGTCTTGTAGACGTACGGGCGCATGTCGCCGAACGTGTGGAGGTCGAAGGTGGCGTAGGCCGTGCCCTCTTCAAAGTGGCCCGCGTCGATGTATGAGACCCAAGCGTTCTTAGGGAGTCCCTTGATGTTGCCGACGACGTTCTTCCAGGTCTTGCCGCCGTCGCGCGTGATTTGAAGGTTGCCGTCGTCCGTGCCCGCCCAGACGAGGTTCGGGTTCTTCGGCGACTCGCAGACGGCGTAGATGGTCGTGTGCATCTCGGCCGCCGAGTTGTCTACGGTGACGCCGCCCGAAAGCTCCTGCTTCTGCTTCTCAGGGTCGTTCGTCGTGAGGTCGGGCGAGATACGTTCCCACGTCTGCCCGCGGTCGCGCGTGCGGAAGAGAAACTGCGAGCCGAGGTAGACCGTGCCCTTCTGCGTCTGCGAGACGTGTATGGGCGCGTTCCAGTTGAATCGCAGCTTGCCCTCTTTGTAATCGGGAAGGGGCTTGATGTCGCGCGACTCGTGCGTATGGCGGTTGACGCGGCCGATGTAGCCGCCCTGCGACTCGGTGTAGATGTATGTCGGGTCTGAAGGGTCAACGAACGTCCAGAAGCCGTCGCCTCCGTAGATGTTCTCCCAACGGCTGTTCGTGATGCCGCCCGGATACTGCGAGTCGCCTATCCAATCGCTGTTATCCTGCAACCCGCCGTATACGTGGTAGGGCGTGTCCATGTCAACCGAGACGTGATAGAACTGCGAGACGGGGAGATTCTGCGCCTTCCACCACTTGTTGCCAGCGTCGTAAGAGTACCAGACGCCGCCGTCGTCGCCGATGATCAGGTGGTCTGTGTTGTCGGGGTCAACCCAGACGGTGTGGAAGTCTCCGTGCGCGCCGCCCGAGATGTTAGAGAAGCTTCGGCCTCCGTCGTTGCTGACGATGAGCGAGAGGTCGGGCTTGTAGACGCGGTTCTCGTTCTTCGGGTCGACGATGAGGTTCGCGAAGTAGAACGGACGCCAGATCATGTTCTGGCTTCGGTCGAGCATGGCCCAAGTCTGCCCACCGTCATCCGAACGATAGAGCGCGTCTCGCGGCGCGACGGCCTGTATGAATGCGTAGACTACGTTCGGCTTCGACGGCGCGACCGTAACGGCCACACGGCCCCAGGGCTTCGGAGGCAGGCCCTTCGCGCTCTGCTCCGTCAATTCAGTCCACGTCGCG
>JBJMGR010000164.1:0-33968 GCA_045807805.1 Pyrinomonadaceae bacterium
CGCGGCCAACTCCTGCTCCGCGGAGCGTATGTCGGGGCGGCGCTCGATTAAGTCCGAGGGCAGACCGGCGGGCACGTCGGGCGGCAACTGCTGCTCCGTCAGGCTCTCGCCGCGCGGGACGGCACGCGGGCTCTTGGCCGTCAGAAAGCTTATGAAGTTCTCCTGCTGCTCGATTGAACGCTCGACCGACGGGATGACCTCCGTGGCGTTGTAGACCAGCTCCTCGGCCTGCCGGACTTCGAGCATGTTCGACACACCGCGGTCTTGTCGAAGCCGAATGATTCTGAGCGACTCCTGCCGGGAGGCGAGCGTGCGGCGAGCGATCTCAAGCTCGAAATCCAGTTCGCGCAGGCTGAAATATGAAGTCGCCACGTCGCCGACTATCGTCGTCAGCACGGCCCTGCGCGCCTCCTCAGACGCGGCGAGGTCGAGCCTCGCGGCGGCGGTCTGCGTTCTGAGTCGGCCCCACGCGTCAATCTCGTATGTGAAGAGGTTCGTCAACAGGCTCCCGAACGTGCGGTGCTGCGAGATGGGTTCGGGGATTGTGAATGCGCCGTCGCGCGAGCGGCGCTCGTGCGTCAGGTCGCTGCCCGCGCCGACGGTCGGTAACTGTTCCGAGTGCGTGATGCCGAGCGCGGCGCTCGCGGCGTCTATGCGCGCGACGGCCGCGCGCACGTCGTAGTTGTGCGCGAGCGCTTCGCGAATCAACTCCTGAAGCTTCTCGTCCCTGAAGACCTCGAACCACTTCGCGTCGGCGAGCGTCTGCGCGTCGGGCCGCGCCGCCGCGTCGTCCGCGCCTTTGTACTCGGCGGGCGTGTCAACCACCGGAGGCGCATACTTCTTCTTCTGCGGCCCCTTCTGGCCGAACGCGGCGGTCTGAGTCATGCAGACTATTAACAGCGCGACTATTAGACGCCTCATACGTGTTCGACCTTCTCGACGCGCTCGGCCTTTTCGTCCGCTTCGGCGGGGACGAGCGGGGGCGCTATCGTTATCGCCGTGGGGTCAACTTCGGCGTGCGTGTGCTCGGCGACTGCCGACACGGGCCTGGGCTCTTCGACTCCGGCTTGAACACCTTCGGCCTCCGTGCGTCGCTTGCGGCCCAAGCCTTCGACGAAGGTGAAGTTGCCGGGGATGATGAAGACGCCGAGGAACGTCACGACGAGCATCCCCCAGAAGACGCTCGTGCCCATCACGTTCTGCGCGCCCGCGCCCGCGCCGCTCGCGCGCATCAGTGGTACGACGCCGAGTATGAACGCGAAGGCGGTCATCAGGATGGGCCTGAAGCGCAGCCGCGCGGAGGTGAGCGCAGCGTCCTCAAGCGACGCCCCTTCTTCGTGCTTCGCCTTCGCGAACTCGACGATGAGGATGGCGTTCTTGGCGGCCAGCCCGATGAGCATCACGAGTCCTATCTGAACGTAGACGTTGTTGTCGTAGCCCGCGAGCCAGACGCCGAAGAACGCGCCGAGCGCGACGAGCGGCGACCCCAACAGCACCGCCCACGGCAGCCGCAGGCTCTCGTACATGGCTGCCAGCAGGAGGAAGACGACGACGATTGCGAGTATGAAGGTCGGCGCGGCCGGGGGCGCGGCCTTCTCCTGGTAGGAGAGCGACGAGTAGGCGAAGCCTATCTCCTTCGGCATCGTCTCGGCGTAGACCGCTTCGAGCGCGGCGAGCGCCTGCCCCGAAGTGTAGCCGCGCGCGGGCGCGCCCTGAATCTCGACCGAGCGTTGAAGGTTGAAGCGCGTCGTCAGCTCCGTCCCGGCGATGTCCTTGAGCGTGACGATGGTCGAGAGCGGAATCATCTGCCCCGTCGTCTTCGAGCGCACGTAGATTTGGCCGATGTCCTCCGCCCTCAGGCGCGTCTCCGACTCCGCCTGTACGTAGACGCGGTAGAGCCGGCCGAAGCGGTTGAAGTCGTTGACGAACGTGCCGCCCATCGAGGTGGACATGGCCTGAAAGACCTCGTTGACGGGGACGCCGAGCGTGCGCGCCTTCTCGCGGTCGAGGCTGACCTTGACCTGCGGGTAGTTCGGGTCGAAGGAGGTGAAGACGTTGCCGAACTCGGGCCGCTCGCGCGCCGCCGCGATGAACTTCGACGCGTTCTCGCCGAGCGTTTGCACACTCATCGAGCCGCCTCGGTCCTGGAGGAGGAAGTTGAAGCCCGAGGCCGCGCCAAATCCCGACAATGTCGGGATGTTGAAGGGAAAGACGACGGCCTCGGGTATTGCAGCAAACTTCCGCTGCAATTTCGCCATGATGCTCTTGACGTGCAGCGCCTCGTCCTCTCGCTCCTCCCAGGGCTTGAGGCGCGCGAACATCGAGCCGTAGTTCGTCTGGTACGTGTTCGTCACGACGCCGTAGCCGCCGATGGTCTGGAACGACTCGACGCCCTCGGTCTCGGACAGAATCTCTTCGACCTGGCGGAGCACTTCGCTCGTGCGCGCGAGCGAAGCGCCGGGCGGCAGTTGGACGCTGACGCCGAAGATGCCTTGATCCTCGTCGGGGATGAAGCCCATCGGCAGCCTCTTCGCGAAGAAGCCTGCGCCGACGACGACCACGACGATGATGAGTATCGTCAGGAAAGAGCGACGGACGAGCACGCGCGCGACGCTCACATAGCCGCGGGTCGTCACGTCGAAGACCTTGTTGAAGCCGCGGAAGAAGAGGCCGAGCGGCCCGCGCGCGGGCTTCGGCGGCTTGAGGAGTATGGCGCAGAGCGCGGGCGTCAGCGTCAAGGCGTTAAAGGCCGAGAGCAGCACGGAGATGGCGATGGTGAGCGCGAACTGCTTGTACATGCTCCCGACGAGCCCGCCGAGGAGCGCGACGGGGACGAAGACCGCCGAGAGTATGAGCGCGATGCCGACGACGGGGCCGGAGACTTCCGCCATCGCCTTGTAGGTCGCCTCCTTCGGGGCCATGCCGTGTTCGAGGTGGTGCATGACGGCCTCGACGACGACGATTGCGTCGTCTACGACGATGCCGATGGCGAGCACGAGCCCGAACATCGAGAGCGTGTTGACGGAGAAGCCGAGGACGGGGAAGAAGATGAAGGTGCCGATGAGAGAGACGGGGATCGTCAGAACCGGGATGATGGTCGCGCGTACGTTCTGAAGGAAGATGAAGACGACGAGGATGACAAGCACCAGCGCCTCTATGAACGTGTGGATTATCGCCTCTATCGAAGCCTCGACCGCGGGCGTCGTGTCGTAGACGACCTTGTAGTCAGTGTCGGGCGGGAAGAGCGACTTCGCGTGCTCCATCGTCTCGTAGATGGTCTCGGCCGCCTTGAGCTGGTTCGCGCCCGGAAGCAGATAGACGGCCATCGCGCCCGCGGGCTTGCCGTTCAGACGCCCGAAGGAGTTGTAGTCCTGCGAGCCTAGCTCTGCGCGGCCAACGTCCTTGAGCCGCACGACCGCGCCCGTGCCCGTCTGGCGGATGATGACGTTCTCGAACTCTTCGGGCGTGATGAGTCGGCCGGGCGCGCTCAAGGTCTGCGTGAACTCCTGACCGGCGGGCGTCGGCGGCGCGCCGACCTTGCCCGCAGGCGCCTGTAGATTCTGCTCCTTGATGGCGGAGATTACGTCGGCGGGCGTGAGGCCGAGCTTCGCCAGACGGTCGGGGCGTATCCAGACGCGCATGCCGTAGTCCGTGCCGCCGAAGAGGTCTACCTGCGCGATGCCGGGGATGCGCAGTATTTGATCGCGCAGGTTGATGCCGCAGTAGTTGACGAGGAAGTTCGCATCGTATGCGTCTTTGGGCGAGTAGAGCGAGATGACCATGAGGATGCTCGGGCTCTGCTTCTTGACGGTGACGCCCTGCTGGTTGACCTCGGCCGGGAGCCGCGCCGCGGCGGTCGAGACGCGGTTCTGCGTGAGCACGTTGGCGGTGTCTTGGTCTGTGCCGACCTCGAAGTTAACGTCGAGCAGCATGCGGCCGTCCGAGGTGTTCGACGACTTCAGATAGATCATGCGGTCAACGCCGTTCACCTCCTGCTCGATGGGCGTCGCCACCGACTGCTCGACGGCCTCGGCCGAGGCGCCGGGGTATGTGCCGGTGACGCGTATGTTGGGCGGCGCGAGGAACGGGTACTGCTCGACTGAGAGGCCGCGCGTGATGACGAGCCCGAGCATGACCGTCAGGATGGAGATGACAATGGCGACAATCGGCCGCCGGATGAAGAAGTTCCCCATGCCCCGACTCCCTTCACTCCACCCGCCCGGCCCCTTCCGCCTGACGCTCGGGCGCGCCCGCCGACACCTTCACCACGCTCCCCGGCCTGACCTTCTGCATCCCCTCGACGACGACGCGCTCGCCGGGACTTAAGCCCTGAAGCACGACGAAGTAGTTGTCCGACTTGTCGCCGACGGTGACGGAGCGGAGCGAGACTCTGTTCTGCGCATCCAGGACCATCACGGTCTTCGCGCCCTGAAGCTCCTGCATGGCCCTCTGCGGGACGAGGACCGCGTTCTCGCGGCTCGCGACCACGGCGCGGACGCGCGCGAACTGGCCGGGCCGCAGGTAGCTGCTCGGGTTCGGGAAGCTGACCTCGATCTTCATCGTCCCCGTCTGCGGGTCTACGGTGCGGTCTACGACCTTGAGCGCGCCCTCGAAGGGGTGCTTGGTTTCGTCGGAGAGAATCAGCTCGATCTTGCGGTCAACCTTCCGACGGCCCACCGTCTCGGGGCTCGTCAGGTTCATGTATTCGACTTCGCTGAGGTTGAAGTCAACGAGCAGAGGGTCGGACGAAGAGACCGTGGCGAGGAGCGTCGCCTCGCCGCGGCCGACGAGGTTGCCCTCGTCAACGTTCTTGAAGCCGATGATGCCGCTGATGGGCGAGTAGATGTCGCAGTAGCCGAGTTCTAACTCGGCCTGCGTCACGCGCGCCTTCGCGGCGGAGACTTCCGCGCTCGCGCGCTCGATGGTGTACTTCACAGACGCTTCGAGGTTCGTGAGGTTCGCTGTCGCGGCGTTGACCTGTGCGTCTGCGGACTTATGGGCCGCGACCGCCGCGTCGAGTTCCAGCTCGGTGACTGCTTTCTCGCGCGCGAGCGGCTGGATGCGATTCAAGTCCTGTTCGGTCTTGCTCCGCACGGCCTCGGCGTCCACGAGTTCTGCCTGCGCCTTTATCACGTCCGTTCGCTGCCGTGCTTGCGCTAAGTCGGATTCTGATTTCGCGAGCGCGGCCTTCGCCGACTGTAGCGACGCCTGGAGGGGGCGTTTGTCTATGGTGAAGAGGAGCGCGCCCCTTCTGACCGGCGAGCCTTCCCGGAAGTAAATCTTCTCCAGCACGCCCTCGACGCGCGCGCGTAACTCGACCGTCTCGTGCGCGCGTGTCTGCCCGACGAACTCGCTGTAGATGGGCACCGTCCTCTGTTCGACTTCGGCGACTACCACGGCGGGGGTAACGAGGTTTGAGGCTTCCACCTTGACGGCGTCCTTGCCTTTGCAGCCCGCGGTCAACAACGCCGCTGCGAGCGTCGCCGCCGCCGAAAGATAGAGATTGCGCGCGCGCGAGGCGTTCATAACCGACTCCTATCGCGGGCCTGCTCCACGACGCCCGCGTCGATTCTTCGAGCCGCCGCGCTTTCACGAAAGGGCGGCGTCCCTCACTTCGTTCTCAAACCGGCGCTGTGGATTATTTCGCCGCTGGAATTAGCGGCGCGTTTAACGCCGCCCGCGAGTGTAAAGGCGGCGGGAGGGGGCTTGTACTGTCAAAATTGACAGTGTGGCCGGGGGCAGTTCTCCGCTAGTGTCTGGGCGCGGCGCTGCGGCGTCCGGGCCGGTTTACAGAGTCAATAATCAAGGAATAGTCCGGCAATGCCCCGACGTTACTTAAACACGGCCACGCGCGACACGCGCGGCCCCTTCGTCACGCGCTTCGTGGCCTTCCTCCTATCGCTCGCCCTCTGCCTGACGGCCGGCTGTGGGAAAAAGGCCGAGACTTCGGGGGCGCTGGCCGGGCAGGTTGAACGGCCTGCCGTCGAGTCGGACGAAAGCGCCGCGGCGCAATCGCGGCGGAGCGCGGCGGGCGCGTTAGACAAAGGAGACCTCAAACTCAGCTACCAGACGCGCAAGGGCTTCCGCAACGGCGACGCGGCTCGCAGGGCCGGCGACGACTCGCAGGCGTTGCGGAAGATCGTCTCAAATCTGAACGAACGGATAGCACTGCCCTACGACATAGGCGTCTCGTTCAAAGACTGCGAGGAGCCGGACGCCTTCTACGATAACGAGGCGCATCAGGTAACACTCTGCTACCAGCTCATAGACGAGTACTACGACATCTTCTCGCGCAAGGTCAAAGACAGCGCGGCGCTGGACGACGTAGTCCGTGGGGCTGCGGCCTCGACCCTCTTCCACGAGTTCGGGCACGCGCTCGTTGACGCGTGGCAGCTTCCGATCACGGGCAGGGAGGAGGACGCCGTAGACCAGTTCTCGACGCTCGTGCTCGTCAACGAGACCGAGGACGGCGAGCGGATGGCGCTCCACGGCGCGCTCGCCTTCCAGCACTACGCCGATCTTGGGAAAGGGCATGAGCAGATACTCTGGGACGAGCACTCGCTCGACGAGCAGCGCTTCTACGACACGATCTGCCTCATCTACGGCCGCGACCCCGAGAAGTACACTTACCTCGTGGCGGACGGAACGCTGCCCGTGGAGCGCGCCGATATGTGCCGCGAAGACTACCCGAGGGCGTCGAGGTCGTGGCGTCAACTGCTGCGCCCTTATCTAAAGCAGCCCCCTTCCGACGCCGCGCCGGGCGAGCGATGACGCTCCCGGCCGGGGGCGTCTTCGAGGAGTGCACGGGATGCTCGCGCAACTGGCATCAGCCTTCGTGGTCGTGTCGGTCTGCGTGCTGATTCACACCTGCGGCATGGTCATCCTCGCCGAGTGGCTGCTCAAACGTCGCGCGGTGATTGAGCGACGGGCGGGCATAACACAACTCACGCTTCTTCTGATAGCGGTCTTCTCCGTCATCGTCGTGCTGCACTTGGGGGAGGCGGCCATCTGGGCATTCTTCTATCAGCAGCGCGGGCTCTTCCCCGACTATGAAAGCTCGCTCTACTTTTCACTGAAGAGTTATTCGACGGTCGGGTATGGGGATGTCCTGCTCCCGCAGAGGTGGCGCTTATTGGGTTGCGTGGAGGCGATAACGGGCGTGCTGTTGTGCGGGCTCTCGACCGCCTTCATCTTCGTGCTCGTGAACGCGCTGATTCAAACCCGCGCCAGAGAGCAGCAGGCTGTCAGAATTGACAGTACCCGGCAGTTCTCGACCGACTCATAATCCCGAGTAGATGAACAGCGCCGCCGCAAACCTTCGGGCACGCCTGATCCTCTCGGCAATGTTGACGCTCACGCTGTCGGCGGCGGCCGTCGCCCAGACGGAAGGCGCGCGCTCTGACGCGACCCGGCCGCCGTTCCGTATGGAGGCGACGGCCGTCGAGAACGGGGCCGAGTTGCTGACGGTCTTCGGCAACCTACGCGGGCTCGGGGGCGCGGACGCGGCGGAGGGCGAAGAGGTGCCGCTGCTCAGCGTACTGCGCGACAGCCTCGGCGATCAGAACCCGGAGAACGACCGGCTCCGCTACGTCTGGGTCTACACCTACATGGCCCCGACCTTTTGGCAGCGGGCGGCTTCCGGGGTGCCCTTCCTCTACGCGCGCGTCGGGAACAGAGAGCACGCGAAGGCAGACGGGATGCCGCCGCCGGTTATCGACCTCGCCGCCCCGGAGAGTGACGTGTGGCGGCGATTCATGTGGCTCGGGCTGCAAGGCGTCGCCATTCACCCTCTGGGCTCGGTCGCTACGGCCGCGTCGGACTCCTTCCGTAGAAACGCGGGCCGGTATCGCCGTGCACATCTCATACGCGCCCTCGCCGTCCTCTCCCTCTACGAAGCACAGACAGGGGCCGAGTCCGTCTTTACGCCCGAAGAGGTGCGTGAGATGGGGGGCCGCCTGACGCTCGCCGAGAAGACGTTCGGCGGTCTCCTTGACGACGCATACCTCCAACGCGCTTACCGGCAACAGACCTCCGCCTTGCTCGACGCGCGCGGACACAACTGGGCGCTGCTGTGGCAAAGCGCGGAGGCCCAAGGGCTCTATTTCGAGCCGCTGCTACTGCCGGACGGGAGCGCCACGCACGCGCTCGTCTGGGTGGCGCGCGAAGACCTTGAGAAGAACCGTGGGCGGGGCTACGACAAACGCTTCCTCAACATCGCGAACCCGTGGACGGACGAACGCCTCCGGCGCGGGCGCGGCTACTCGGAGGTGAAATATTTCGACGCCGACAACCGACCGCTCGCGTGCAAGGGCGAGGGCGCGCGCGCGGTCGAGCTGATTCCGCTCGCGCTCTACGGGCTTGACCACCCGAAGATTCCGGCGCTGCTCGTGGACTTCCGGAACGGGTACAACCCGAAGAGGCGCGAGATGTCACGACTAGCGCTCGAAGAGGTCGCGCGCGACGTGTTGAAGGTTTCGCGCTTCGGAAACCTTCAATACTTCCTCGGCCACAAGGTCTACGACTTCGTCACGGGCCGCCGCGGAATGGACATCAACCAGCCCTCGCGGCTGAGGGCCTACTCGCAACTCAAACTTCTCCTTTCACTCGACGCGTCGCTCGCCCCCGGCCTGCGCGAAGAGATAGGCCGGAGGATCGAACGGGTCTCGCTCAACCCGCTGGAGAATGACTACAGGGCCGAGGCCCGGCTGGCGCGCGAACAGCACGCGGCGCTTGTCGCATACGCGCGCCGTCCCGACGGACTGGCCGCAAAGCTCGACCGCGACCGCCGCTCCGAGATGGCGCAACTCAAACACGGGACGGCCGCGCGCACGCTGTTCCGACTGGCTGGCCTCCTGAGCTTTGGGGCTTACGAACACAGGGAGAGCGCCGCGGCGGACGACCAGCGCACAGCCCTCGACGTGAAGCGAAGTCTCGCCTTCCACAAGCGCTACCTGCGCGAGGTGGCTAAATCGACGCCGCTCGTCGAAGTGGTTTGGAACGTGGAGGACGTACGCCGCTCGCTCCGATACCTGACGGAGCATGCGGGGCGCGACGATGCGCAGGTCGTCGCGGCGGCCGCGCGCATCTTCGCGCAGACGAGAGACGCAGAGACTCGACGGCTCAGCTTGATCTGCCTCTCCCGCCTCGACGGTAAGGTCGCGAGGGCGGAGTTGTCGCGCATCTACGAGGAGCCCGACCTCGACCCGCAACTCCGACAGCTCGCCGGGGAATACCTGCGCCGGTCGGGCGGCGAACGACCTGTTCTCGCCGCGCCGCGCCCCGGCAACCACCCCGGCGGCGAGCAATAGCCCGCCCCCACTAAGCGGCAGGCCGGAGAGTATCCGCTCAACGTCTCGGCCACGATGGTCGGACAGGACGACAGGCGGCAGTTGGGTGAACTCAAGGGGCGGTCGGATAAACAGGTAGTGACGCATGCGGCGCGCGAGGGGGCGCACGCGTGACAGGCAACCACCTCTCAATCATTCTGCTCCCGGCGAAGGACTAGACAGATGAATCCACTTCCGCGGCCGTACTTTGAATTCGGACGGCAGGCTCAGTCCCACTTGCTGGACGTTTTGATTCGAGCCGCTTTGGTCGGCGCGCTGGCGGTGTTGTGCTACCGCGTCGTCTCCCCGTTCCTGACGCTGGCGGTCTGGTCAATCATCCTGTCGGTCACGCTGTACCCGTTGCATCAATGGCTCGCGCGCAGGGTCGGCCGGAGGCAGTGGCTCGCCTCGACGATTCTGGTGGCGGCAGGCGCTCTGCTGGTCGTCGTTCCGACTGCGCTGCTGTTGAACTCGCTCGCCGACTCGGTACGCGATTTCGTCGGTGCAGTACAACAGAACAGGTTGGCGATACCCGCCCCGCGCGAGGGCGTGGAGCAGTGGCCTGTGGTCGGCAGGCAACTCCACGACGCATGGTCAAGAGCCCACGCGGACTTGCCTGGGTTCGTTGAGAGCATGCAGCCGAAGGCGGGCGAGTTGGCTCAGAAGGCGCTCGCCGTCGTCGCAAGCGTCGGCGGCGGCCTGCTGTCTTTCATAATATCTTTTATAGTCGCGAGTGTGGTTATGGCGTACGGCGAATCGGGCGCGCGCGGCGGCAGGGCGATCTTCCGTCGAGTCGCGGGCGGCGCGAGGGGCGAGGCGCTCGCGCAACTCTCCGCGGCGACCATACGCGCCGTCGCGCTGGGCGTCGTCGGCGTCGCCTTCATTCAGGCGATTCTCGTCGGGTCGGCGCTGCTGCTCGCGGGCGTGCCGGGGCCGGGCGTGCTGTCGCTCGTCGCGCTCGTGTTGGGTATCGCGCAGGTGCCCGCGCTGGTCGTGACGCTGCCGGCAGTCGTCTACATCTGGTCGAGCGGCGACTACGGCGGCGCGTCGGCGGTCGCGTACACGATCATCCTGCTGCTGACCGGCGCGGCCGACAACGCTCTGAAGCCGCTCCTGTTGGGCCGCGGCGTTGACGCGCCGATGCCGGTGATACTTTTCGGCGCGTTGGGCGGTATGGCCGGCGGGGGGATTCTGGGGATGTTCGTCGGCGCGACGTTGTTGGCGCTCGGCCATCAAATCTTAGTGAGTTGGGCCGCGGACGGTTCGAGCCCCGCGGCGTCACCTGACAATCGGGCGGGACGGGGCGAGGCCGCGCCGAAGACTTAATGACCACGCGCGCACGCGCTTTTCTTCCCTCACTACTTGCCGAGACTGCCCGGCGGCACCATGACGGAGTTGATGCCCTCGCCGGTTATCCTTAACGTCTGCGGGCTGTCGGTCGCGTTGTCGGTGAGCTTCAGCTCCGCGTCGAAGTCGTCCTTGCCCGTGGGCAGGAAGGCGATGTCGATGACGCACGCGCGGTACGGAATTACCTCTGCGCCCGTGCAGGTGTCCTTCTCCACCGAGTACTTCGCGGCGCCGTCGCCGACGAGGCTCACGCTGTTGATGTGTAGAGCCGCCCCGCCCGTATTCGTGACGGCGATTCTCTGCGCGCGGCTCCAACGCCCTATCACCTGCTCGCCGAAATCGACGCTGCCGGGGTCGAGTGTCGCCGCCGCAGGGCTCTCGAAGTGTGCCGATTGCGGCCGTGCGGCCGTCGCGGCTTCGCGCGCGTGGGCGAAGGGCCACGCGGCGGCGCAGAGCGCGAACGCCATCACGGCCGCGCGCACGGCGTCGAATCCTTCGCGTCTAACGCCTCTCATCCGCATCTCCGTTTGAATGTCACTGCTCGATGAGCGGGACTTCCGAAGCGCTCTTCAAGTCCATCATCAGGCTGAAGCGATACTCCAACTGGAAGAACCTCGCGACGGTCTTGGCGGGAAGAACTTTCGCGAGCCGCCTGAAGTACGTACGCTCAAGCACGACCCGCCGCCCCTCCAACTCGAACCTTCTTTCGATCAGCGCGCTCGCCTTCTCGCCTGTCATGTTGTCGGAGTTGTCCGAGAAGTCTTTGACCAGTAGGAGGCGCGCGTCGTCGAGCCGCTTCAGGTCTGCTTCGTAATCCTTGTAGACCGGCCGGAAGACTGCGGCCTCTTTGTCAGTCAGGCGCAGGCCCTCGGCGATGAAGCTGGCCTTCCTCGATCTCAGGTCGGACTTCAGCAGCGCGATGTAGGAGTTGAGATAGCCGCCTTGATGGAGCGGCGCCTGTTTGACGGGCGCGTCCTGCGGCCCGCCGCCCGCGCCACCCGCGACGGCCACGGCCCCGAGTGCCAGCGCGGCCAGAGCCACGGCAATCGTCTTCCTAGTCCACAACCCTTCACGCATCTCCGACAGCGCCCTCCGCATCTCGCACGGACTGCTCCTGATGGTACTCGGTGAAGAATCTAGCGGCACGCGCGCGGCACGGTAACTGTCAATTCTGACAGGCGAGGAGATGCGTCAACTTTCACCTGTCAGAATTGACAGTTACGCCCCGCCGAGTCCGTCTCTATAGTCCGGCCATTGCGGCAAGAGGAGACACAAACGCGAAAGGAGAGATTCTAATGAGACGGTTCCTAGCACTGGCTGCATTCCTACTGTTCTGCGCGCCCCACGCCAAGGCGCAGTCCGACGACTACAAGAAGTGGGAATTCTTCGGCGGCTATTCAGCGATGCAGTTCGACAACATAGGGGGCGACACGGGCAATGCGAACGTGGACGAGACGCTCAGCGGGAGGAACACTCTGCGCGGCTTCGAGCTGTCGGTTACGCGCAACTTCCACAAGTACGTCGGCGTCAAGTTCGACTACTCGCTCCACCTGCGCGAGGACGAGTTCTCGCGGCCCGCGGGGAGCGGCACGATAGACTCGACCATCCAGAACTACCTCGGCGGCCTCCAGTTCAAGAACAACGAGAAGGATGGGCCGCGGTTCAAGCCGTTCGCGCACGCGCTCTTCGGCTTCGCCCACCAGAAGGAGGACGTTGACAGCCCGCAGCTCCCGGCCGTCTTCGGCATCAGCGACTTCCACGTCAACGAGACGAGCTTCGCGATGGCCTTCGGCGGCGGCCTAGACATCAAGCTCAACCACCGCATAGACGTTCGCGCGGCGCAGATCGACTGGAACATCATCTCGCGCGGCGACCAGCAGACGGGCCTCGTCCTCACGCCGACCCCGCACCAGACCGTCGGCTCGCCCTTCGTCATACCCGGCAACACACAGAACAACCTGCGCCTGAGCGTCGGCATAGTGATTCACTGAAACGGCCGCCGTGGGATTTCGCAGCCTCCCCCGCTTCCGGTCAAAGGAAGTTTCTGTCGAGTCCTTTCACCGGAAGTCACAGCCACCCCCCCGGAGAGCGAGGGCTCCGGGGGGTGGCTCTTCTCTTTCTCCATGAAAGTGAATCGCCCTAGACGGAAGGCAGTGCGGGCCTGACGAGGCCGAGGATTTCCGCCCCGGCGTCGGACTTACTGATCAGCTTCAGCAGCCTGCGCTGCTTGTCGGGCGTGAGTCTGTCGAGAAGGTAGCGGAGGGCGCAGCACTCGGCCAGGAACTCGCGCTCCGCGTCTATCTCATCGGGCGTCCCGCCCAACATTCTTTCCAAGTTGGTCATCACCGGGTCAAACTTGTGCCCATTCGAGATGAAGTGCGACCCGTAGGCGAGAGCGAGGTCGTTTTGTAGCCGATAGCTCGACGCGTCCGAACCCGCCGCGAGTTCGATGTGGCCGAACTCGTGCGCAATCTTCGCCGCGGCCAGAACGTCGCCGCGCGTGTCGTCCCGCCCGTCGCCTATGAACCGGAGCGAGCCGAGAATAGGGTAGTTGTCCCGCACGGGGTATCCGCCGTCGAGTTGATTGCCGAGGACGATGGTCGCGGCCACGAGCCTCCCCCCATTCCAACGGTAGTCGCCGAGCCTGACCATCGCACCCTCGCCCAAACTTTTCGAGACGACAATCGTAAGGCCGAAACCGGGATTGCCCGCGTACTTCGACCACAACAGGCGGCCCGCGCCGACAGAGAGAAAGGTCGTCTTCCACTTCTCGTACCTCTCGCGGTACCGGCTCGGTATCTGCTCGCTCAGATTGCCGGCCGCGCCGATCTCTTCGAGCGAGGCGGGCTCTTTCGTGGAAGAGACTTTCACCTGCGGGCGTACCGTCGCCGCGGATGAGATTGCGAGAAGCACTGCGAACAGAAGACGCGCCGCGGCTGCCCGCGCCCGCCCCGGTGCGCGCACGGGGGCGAGTCGCAAAGACCTCACTGCGTACTCGTCTGACATCATTAATACGCCTCGCCGCTTTACGAACGCAGAGAGCCGGGCGGTGGACTAATCCTCGCCCTCGCGTACGGCTCTTGCCGTCGGCTGCTTCGGGCCCTCGCGCTCAATCTCCGGCCAGCCGAGCTGTTGCCTGATCTCCCTGTCACGCGCAGGTCGGCTTTGCCTGAACTCGCTGACCCATTCCCTGACGGTCGCCGCCACTGTCTCTCTCGCCTTGCCGCGCGCGCTCGCCTCCAACTCCGCGCCGCCGTCGGCGGCCTCCAGCCCCGACGGCTCGCGCTCGGAGCGTTTGATTACCTTGATAAAGTTATGCGTCATCATCGGGCGACCTTCTTTAGTCTTGAGCGTGAAGCCGGGCGAGCACCAAACATAGTCCACGGAGGGACGCCTCTTACACTGTCAAAAGTGACAGTTATCCGCCGTCGGCCGCGCGAATAAACTTCGGCCCGGTTCCGACTGCCTCGCGACTATCGTTCGGGCTGGAAGGAGGTTCCGAGTCATGCCGACGGCCGAAAGAGTGTCGCAGCGACCGCGCACCCGCGCCCGCGTGCCCCTCCTCGTTCTGGCTGCCGCCCTCGCATCGCTCGCGACGTGCGCGCCGAGTGCCGCACGCGCGCGGCGCGTGAACGAGCCCGCCGTGCAGCAACGGCCGCGGAGGGTGGGCTCTGAGGCCGCGACAACCGCGGCGCGCCCGTCACCCGTGCAGCCGGGTACGCGCGAGGAAGTGGACGACGGCGACGTGGTGCGCGTCGATACTCAACTCGTCTCGGTGCCGGTGGTCGTCACGGACGGCGCCGGCAGGGCCTTGACGGGCCTGCGCGCCGAAGACTTCCTTCTCTTCGAGGACGGGCGACCGCAGAAGATTGCGAGCTTCGCGACGACGGACGCGCCTTTCGAGGTCGCGCTGCTCTTAGACACTTCGGGCTCGACGCGTGAAGAGATGAGCCTGATTCGCCGCGCGGCCTTCGCCTTCATCAAGGCGCTGCGGCCCGACGACAGGGTCGCGGTGCTCGCCTTCAACAACGGGCGGGAGGGGAGGGAGAGGGTCGCCGTCGTCGAGGTCAAGACACCGCTCACGAACGACCGCGACGAGTTACAGGCCGCGGTCGAATCAATCGGCGCGTCCAACGGCACGCCCTTCTACGACGGCCTCGAAGCGGTCGCCCGCGAAGTCTTCCGCGAGAAGCCCCGCGAGGGGGCGAGCGGCCGACGCGCGCTCGTCGCGCTCACGGACGGGGTCGACTCGGCAAGCGAGTCGGACTTCGGCACAGCGCGCGCGACGCTGAAGCGCGCGGGATTAGTCTCATATTTCATACAGGTCAACACGGAGGATTACGTCGAAGAGGGGCTGATACAGAGCTGCGAGGGCGGCGGGTCGCTGAGGCTCTCGCGCAAGCAGCTCGAACGCTACCGCAGACTCGTCGCACCGGGCACGGACGCGGAAGAGTTCGCGGACTTCTGCCGGATGGGGCCGCTCGAACGCATGCACGCCAACGGTGCCCTCTACGACCTCGCGCGAAGGGAGATGGAGGCGCTGGCGCGCGACTCCGGCGGCAGGAATTTTCCCGTCGCCGACCTGCGCGAAGCGTGCGGCGCGTTGCGCCGGGTGGCCGAAGAGATAGGCACGCAGTACTCGCTCGGCTACTACCCGACCAACAAGGCGCGCGACGGCGCTTACCGCAACATACGAGTTCAGGCGCGCGGCGTCGGCGACGCGCGCGTGCGCGCGCGCGAAGGCTACCGCGCGCCGAAAGGTTGAGCCTCGGATGAACTGGCTGGCGCGGTATCGCATACGGCTGTACCTGCGCAACTCGATCTGGGTCTTCCCGGCCGTGAGCATCGTCGCGGGACTCGTGTCGCTCGCGCTCCTTTCGCGCATCGAGCAGGCATGCGGCTGGACGACGAGCGTCAGCGTCGAGACGGCGCGGGCAATTATGAGCATGGTGGCCTCGTCCCTGTTCACCCTGATAGCCTTAGTCTGCTCGGCCGTGCTGCTCGCCGTGCAACTAGCCAGCGCGCAGCTCACCCCGCGCATTATCGCCGTCGTGTACCGGAACCCGTTCAGGAAAGGCGCGCTGGCGCTGTTCACCTTCACCTTCACTTTCTCGATCGGAGTGCTGGCGCGGCTTGAAGCGGGCGCGCCCGTGCCGTTGTTGACCGGCTACCTGGCGGCCTATGGCTTTTTACTGAACGTGGCCCTCTTCCTTCTCTTCGTGGACGGAATAGGCAAGATGCTCCGGCCGAGTTCGGCCCTGCGGGCCGTCGCGCTGATAGGGCGCGAGGTGATCCAGTCGGTCTACCCGCGGATGCTCGACGGGCAGCACTCGTCGCCGCCGGAGCCGATCAAGTGTCTTGACGAAGGGCCGGGGCGCGTCGTCATTAACGAGGTTGACGGGGCCGTGCTGGCGTTCGACGTGAGAGGGCTGGTGTCGCTCGCCGAGCGTGCGGACTGCCTCGTCGAACTCGTGCCGGAGATGGGCGACTTCGTCGCGGCGGGCGACCCGCTGTTCCGCGTCTTCCCGGTCGGGGAGGGGCCTCCTGACGACGTGCTGCGCGTCTGCGTCGCGGTCGGCCCGGAGCGCACGCTCGAACAAGACCCGATGTTCGCCTTCCGCATCATCGTGGACATCGCCTCGAAGGCACTCTCGCCCGCCGTCAACGACCCGACGACGGCCGTGCTCGCGATAGACCAGATTCATCATCTGCTGCGCCACGTGGGCAAGCGTTACTTGGCCGAAGGCCGCGAGAGGGACTCGGCCGGGCGCGTGCGCCTTGTCTATCGCACGCCGAACTGGGAAGACTTCGTGCACCTCGCCGTCACAGAGATACGGCACTACGGCCGCGACAGCGTACAAGTCATGCGCCGCCTGCGCGTGATGCTTGAGAACCTGATCGAGACGCTGCCCGACGTGCGCGCGCCGCAGTTGCTCAAAGAGCTTGCGCTGCTCGATAAGACTTCGCGGCGCGCCTTCCCGGACGCCGACGACCAGGCGCTTGCGGGGATGGGCGACCTGCAAGGCATCGGCGGCGGCCGCGACGGGCGGCCTCGTGAAAGGGTGACCCGTGCCCATCTGGCTTTATGAAAACTCGCCGCTGCTGACCGCCTTGATGCTGTTCGCCTTCATCGAAGCGGTCTCGCTCACCGGACTTCTTCTGACGAGGCGCTTCGTCACGCCGCGGCTGCGCTACAGCGCGGGCGTCAACGATGCGGTAAGCGGAACGGTGCAGGCCATCGGCGTCTTCTATGGCATTACAGTCGGCCTCATAGCCGTGGCCGTCTGGAACACGAACTCGAACGCCGCCGAGATGGTCTCGAAGGAGGCGGCCTCCGTCGGGGCGCTCTACCGGGACGTGGGTGGTTACCCGGAGCCTTCGCGCGGCAAGCTGCGCGAAGGACTGCGTGATTACACGGTCTTCGTCATTGAGCAGGCGTGGCCCGCGCAGAAGAAGGGGCAGGGACAAACCATCGGGGGCGGGGCGAAAATCCTGGACGAGTTTCAAGCCAAACTCTATGCCTTCGAGCCCGCAACGGAAGGACAGGCCGCGCTGCACCGCGAGACGCTCGGCGCGTATAACAGGCTGCTCGAATACCGCCGCCTGCGCATAGACGCCGTCGGGGCGGGTCTCTCGGCCGTGATGTGGGCGGTAATCTGGATGGGCGCGGCCATGAGCATAGGGGTCGCGTACTTTTTCGAGATAGAAGACCCGAAGCTGCACGCGATCCTCGTCGCGCTCATGGGGGGCTTTCTGGCCGTAGTCCTCTTCATGATTATCATCAACGACAAGCCCTTCTACGGCCACAACAGCATCTCGCCCGACCCTTACAAGTTGATTCTGGAAATGGTAATTGACCGGCCCTAATAACAGTAGCCCGCGCCTGTCAAAAGTGACAGTTACCCGTCGCGGCGGCCGTCAATAGAATCAATCGGGAGGTGCCGCGATGAAGTACGTATCGGCTTTGTTCTGCTTCCTGCTCTTCACATGCGCTTCGGCCGCGCGCGCGCAGCACGTGTCGGTTGACTTCGACAGGGCCAGCGACTTCCCAAGGTTCAAGACCTACTCCTGGGTTGAAGGAGTCTCCGCGAAGAACCCAATCATCGACCATAAAGTCAGGGAGAGCATTGACGAGAATCTCGCGGCGAAGGGCCTTCGCCGCGTCGATGAGGGCGGCGATATGAGCGTCATGTATCTCGCCGCCGTTGAGATGGACTTGCACTTCGCCGCCGCCAATTGGCACACGACGGGGAACTGGCTGAGCCAGACCGACAGCGGCATCAGCGTCAGGAGCCAGACGTGGGACGTGCATAGTGGAACTCTCGTCGTCTGCCTCTCCGACGCTTCGAGCAAAGACCTTCTGTGGCGCGGGACGGCCAGACTCCCGCTCGACAGGAAGCGCCGCAGCAGCACCGATGCACCGAACATCATCGAGGCCGTGGCGGAGGACGCGAGGAAGGTTGAGAAGAAGGTCAACAAGTCCGTCAATAAGATGTTCAAGCAGTACCCTTCGGCGAAACTGAACCGTTGAAGAGCGACGGCGTCCGACTTTTAAAGGCTCGAATGTCTCGCGGCCCGCCCGGACTCCTCATCTCTGACTTACCCGCGGTCGCCTGTCAAAAGTGACAGTTACAAGCCCCGATAGATAGTTCATAGAATCGAGCGCGAACGAAGCCCGCGTGTGCGGGGCGGCCCGCCCGCACCGCGCGAAGGGAAGCGAGGATTATCATGAAGCGCCTTCTCATTTCACCCATACTTGCCTTCCTGCTCGGACTGACGCCGGCCTTGTCCTCCGCGGCCCCTTCGCACCGGAGCGCGGCGAACGCCGCAGGCCGTCACGCGCGGCAACGCGCGGCGGGCACGAGTCTCCGACAGGCGGATGCGGCAGTTGACGGGGGCTGGCCGCGCGGCTACGTGACGCCGGGCGGCGCGCGCGTGGTGCTCTACCAGCCGCAGGTCGCGAGTTGGGAAGGTCAGCGGCACATGGTCGCCTACGCCGCGGCCTCGTACCTGCCCGAAGGCACGAAGAAGCCCGAGTTGGGCACCCTCAAGGTCGAGGCCGACACAGAGGTCTCGCTCGACGAGAGGCTGGTCAAGTTCTCAGTGCTCAAGATAACTGAGACTAACTTCCAGACGCTCCCGAAGGCGCAGACGCAGGATCTCGTCAACGAGATCGACAAGGCCATCCCGCCCGAGGATCGCTTCTTCGCGCTCGACCGCGTGCTCGCGCAGGTGGACAAGAGCCAGATAGTCCCGAAGAACGTCCCCGGCGTCAAAGCCGACCCGCCGAGGATATTCACGAGCAGGACGCCCGCCATTCTCCTCAACATTGACGGCTACCCCATATGGAGCCCGATTAAGGAGAACGACCTGAAGTTCGCCGTCAACACCAACTGGGATCTATTCCTGCACGAGCCGACCGGCACCTACTACCTGCGCGACGGCGACGCGTGGCTCAAAGCTTCGAGTGTGTCGGGACAGTGGGAGCCCGCGGACACGCTGCCCGAGAGCTTCGCGAAGCTTCCAGACGACGACAACTGGAAGGATGTCAAAGCCAGCCTGCCGGGGAAGGCCGTCGAACACCCGCCGATGGTCTACTTCAGCGCCGAGCCCGCGGAGCTAATCCTCACCGACGGCGCGCCGCAGTACGCCCCCGTGCCGGGGACGGGCCTGCTCTGGGTGAGCAACACGGAGAGCGACCTGTTCCGCATGGGCGAGAACGGCCCCTTCTACTACCTCGTCGCGGGCCGCTGGTTCAGCGCGCCCGACTTGAACGGGAGCGCATGGACGTTCGCCACTCCCTCTCTGCCGGAAGACTTCAAGAAGATTTCGCTTGAGCATCCGCGCTCGCGCGTGCTCGCGTCGGTGCCGGGAACTCAGCAGGCGGCCGAGGCCGTCCTGCTCGCGCAGATTCCGCAGACCGCGCGCGTCAATAAGAACGAGGTAAAAGCGCCGGACGTGGTCTACCAGGGCGACCCGCAGTACGCGGCCATCGAAGGCACGCGACTCCAACGCGCCGCCAACACGGACAAGGACATCGTCAAGGTCGGCGACGCCTACTACATGTGCTATCAGGGAGTCTGGTTCGAGTCTGCGAGCGCGAAGGGGCCGTGGGTGCTTGCCGCCTCAGTCCCCGACGAGGTTTACACGATCCCCGCCAGCTCCCCGGCCCATAACGTCACATACGTAACCGTCGAGCATGACGACAACGAAGACGACGAGTGGATGACGTACACCGCGTACGCGGGCTACACGGGGACGATGGTCGCGTGGGGCTGCACCGTCTGGGGCACGGGCTGGTACTACCCTCCATACTACTGGTACGGTGGCTACTACCCCGTCTATTACCCCTACTGGCGAACCTACGGCTACGGCTCCTGGTACAACCCCTACACCGGCAGGTACGGGACGGCGGGGAGAATCTACGGGCCTTACGGCGGCGCGGGGTTCGGCGCGAGGTACAACCCGACGACGGGCGCCTACTCGCGCGGCGCTTTCGCCTACGGGCCGAACGGCGCGCTCGGCGGGGCGGAAGCATGGAACCCGCGCACGGGCACGTACGCCTCCACGCGTCAGGGCGCGGGCGTCTACGGCAGTTGGGGCTCGACCTACGTTCAGCGCGGCGACCAGTGGGCACAGACGCGTAGGTTCACCAACAACGCGACGGGCAACACCACGCGCGCCACGCGCGGCGAGCAGGGCGGGATGATTAGACGTACCGGCGAAGGCGGCAGCGGCGGCATCGGCCGGCGCGGAGACAATGTCTACGCGGGAAGAGACGGCAACGTCTACCGCCGCGACCAGAACGGCGGCTGGAACAAGTGGGAGAACGGCGGCTGGAACTCAGTCCCGAAGCCGGAGCAAAGGTCGGGCGACTACCTTCTGAACGACCGCGCGAGGCAGAGAGACGGGGACAACGCCGCGAGGGGAGAGCGCGTGGGCAACGGCACGGGCCGTACTGACGGCTCGACGCTCGGCACTCTTGAGCGCGACCGCGTCAACCGCGCCGAGGGGGCGCGGCGCACGAAGGACTACGGGTCGTACCGCAGCCGAGGCGGCAACGCGGGGAGCTACCGCGGGGGCGGCTTCAGCAGGGGCGGCGGCGGCTTCCGAGGGGGCGGCGGCAGAGGCGGCGGGCGCAGGCGTTAAGCCCCTTGATTTAGGGGTCGCCCCGTGGCGGTGGCGACCTCTAAAGGCGCGGCTGCCGCGGCCGTTAGTGAGGGGATATGCTGAGGGGGCGCACCCTCACTGGCGTCCGCGGCCCGCGCCACGGTTGTGCGATTAGGTTCATACACGGCTCGGCGTCGGCCCTGGGCCGGCTCACCGGCGTTGAGACGAAGGTCAACGACCGTAGGACGCAACTCTCCGGACTGAGGCGGAGGCACTGGCGATGAGCATCCTGATTTCAAATAGTCCTCCCGGCGCGAAGGGCGCTCGCACGCCGAAGTCTGCCCCCGTCCTTCTTCAGGTCGTTGCTTACAGTTTATTAATAAGCTTCATCGCGTTATTAATAAGCTTCATCGCGCTGGGTGCCTCGGCGGCCTTCGGCCAGAGTCCCACGCCCGCGCCCGCCGAAGACGCGAACGCCGCCGTCGAGAAGACCGTCCAGCCGGGAGGAGTCGACGAAGACCGGCCCGCGCCGACTCCGACGCCGCAGGCCGGCGGCGGGGAGAAGCAGAAGCAGAAGGGCGAGAAGCGAGGCTCGATAGTCATCGCGCCCATCCCCATCTCAAGCCCCGCGTTCGGCTCGGGCCTTCTACTGATTGCCGGTTACGTCTTCAAGTTCGACAAGGAGGACGCCGTCTCGCCGCCGTCGTGGGTCGGGGCCGCGGGCGTGCGCACCAACAACGGCACGAGCGGCCTCGCACTCGGCGGCAGGTTGTACCTGAAGGAGAACAAGTACCAGACGACCGTCGCGGTGATGACCGGGCACGCCAATCTCGATTTCTACGGCATCGGCCGCATCCCGGGCAAACCCGCCGTCGTGGTTCCCCTCAGCCTGGGGGGCAAGATATTTTTCGGCGAGTTGCTGCGCAACGTGGGGAAAAATATCTTCGTCGGCCCGCGCTATCAGTTCCGGCGGCTGACGGCGAACATCGACGGTGAGCGGAGGGAGGGCGGCTTCGAGGTTCCGGCGATTGACCTTAAGGCGAACTCGGCGGCACTGGGCTTTCACCTCCAGCGCGACCGGCGCAACAGCACCTTCTACCCGACGAAGGGCACGCTGCTCGACTTCACGGCGGACTTCTTCGATCAGGTGTGGGGGAGCCGGCGGGAATATCAGGTCTACAAGGTCGCGTATAACGGGTTTCGAGAGATCGCGCCCCGTCAGGTCTTGGCCTACCGGGCGATGGCATGCTCGGCCAACGGCAGCGTTCCCATCTACGACCTTTGCCTGTACGGCTTCAACAGCGACGTGCGCGGGTACACGACGGGCGAGTTTCAGAACCGCCGCATGTTCGCCGCGCAGGCCGAGTATCGCCTCGACTGGCGGAGGCGTCTGGGGTTCGTGGCCTTCGGCGGCGTCGGCGGGGTCGCGCGCCGGTGGGAAGACTTTCGCACGGACGGCCTGCTGCCGGGCGCGGGCGCGGGCCTTCGCTTCACGCTCGACAAGAAGAATCACATCAACTACCGCATCGACTACGCCTTCGGCAGGGAAGGGCGGACGCTCTCCATCGGAGTGGGCGAGGCGTTCTAGGCGCGACCGGGCGCTCGACCGCATTCGAGAGCGCCTGATGCCGACTCGCCTTCAGCTTTTTTGGGGACGACGGAAGTAACTGACTAAAAAAATGATTGTGCGGTTACAGACAGAGTAGTAGTATGGGCGGCACAGGCCAGTTACTTTGCCACTTTAATTTGGCTCTTTAACTTCCCTCCCTCACCGTGTCGGTCTGTCTTAGCTGCCCAGCGAATCGCTTAACGGAAAACCTCCTTCGCACGGGAGAGCGAGCGATGGGAACCTCAATCTACGATTACGCGCATCGCGCGACATCCTGCCTCAACCTCCTCAGCATCCTTCTGCGTGCTCCGGTTAGGCGCGTGCGCCGGAGCGCGGCGCGTCTCGTGGCCGCGCGCGGCGTCGGGTCGTCGCTCCCGCCCTTCCTGCTGACGTTGCTGTTGCCGGCGGTTGCCCTCGCCGCACACCCCTTTCACGCCGGCACCCAATCCACCGCGTCCATAGAGGGACAGATCATCGACCAAGACGGCGCGGTCGTCCGCGGGGCCGAGGTCGCCGCAATCAGCGGCGAGTTGGGGTTCAGGCGCACGGCCGTGACGGACGGCGCGGGAAGGTTTCTGATTGCCGCCCTCGCCGTCGGAGCCTATCGGGTCGAGGTCATGGCCCCCGGTTTTCAAACACATGTGGTCGAAAGCGCCACCCTTGAGGTCGGCAAGAGCCTCACGCTGAATGTCCAACTTCGGGTGGGCGATGTCTCGCAGGCCGTGACCGTGACGGCCGAGCAAGACCTGACCGAGCAAGCGAGCATGGCGGTCGGCCACGTGGTCGGTCAACGCGCGGTTCAGGAGATGCCCCTCAACGGACGCTACTTTTTGGACTTGGGGTTGCGCGTGCCCGGCTCGGTCACGCCCCCACAGGGTGCCTTCTCGGCGTCGCCGATGCGCGGCCTCGGCTCTCTGGCATTTAACACCGCGGGCAACCGCGAGGAGACGGTCAACTATCTGGTTAACGGCATCACCCTTAACAACCTCACGTTCAGCTCGATCAGCTTCCAACTGCCGATCAGCACGATTCGCGAGTTCAGGGTCGACAACTCGACCTTCGGCGCGCAGTACGGCGAAAGCTCCGGCGCGGTCGTCAACATCGCCACGCGCTCGGGCGCGAACGCCTTCCACGGCGAGCTGTTCGAGTTCCTGCGCAACGACGCGCTCGACGCGCGAAATTTCTTCGAGTTCAACTCCGCCCACCCCGAGCCCTTCAAGCGCAACCAGTTCGGCGGGAACATAGGCGGGCCGGTCGTAAAGGAGAAGCTCTTCTTCTTCTTCTCATACGAGGGGCTGCGCCAGCGCCAGGGGCTCGACCTCAACAGCGTCGTCCTGAGCGACGCGCAGCGAGCGTCCGTGACAGACCCCGTCATCTCAAGGCTGGTCGAGTTAATCCCGCGCGCGAACTTCTTCGACTCGTCGGGCACGCCGCGTTTCGTCGGCTCGGCCACGGCGCCGGTCAACGTAGATTTGTGGACGGCGGACGTTAACTACACCCTGAGCGAGCGCGACAGCCTTCACGGGTACTACGCGGTTCAGGACGCGGAGACGCGCGAGCCGAATCGCACGGGCAACACGATACCGGGATTCGGCAACACAAGCCGCCCGCTGCGACAGATATTTACGCTGAACGAGGTACACACCTTCGGCGCCGCGGTCGTGAATGAGGCGCGCGCCGGCTTCAACCGCTTCTCTTCCAGCAGCACGCCGAACGCGCAGCTCAACCCGGCGGAGTTCGGAATCGTCAACGGCATCAACCAGCCCATCGGGCTGCCGCAGATAAACGTCGCAGGCGGCGCGCTGAACTTCGGCGGCCCGGCCGCGCAGCCTTCGGGGCGCGGCGACACGACCTACGTCGCTGCCGACACCCTGAGCTGGCTCCGCGGCCGACACTCGCTGAAGCTCGGCGGCGAGTACAGGCAGTTTCTGAACAACAATTTCCGTCAGGCCACCGGCTCGTTCAACTTCCAGAGCGTGGCGGCCTTCATCGCCGACGCGGCAAACTCTTTCAGCGTGACGCTCGGCAACCAGTCGAGCAGCATCGCGCAGGGCGCGCTCAACCTCTTCGCGCAGGACAACTACAAGGTTCGACAAAACCTGACGCTCGAACTCGGCCTGCGCTACGAATGGAACGTGACGCCCGGCGAGCGGTACAACCGGTTCATCGTCTTCGACCCGGCGAGCGCCTCACTCCTGCGCGTCGGGGAAGACATCGCCGACATCTATCACCAGAACGACCTGAACTTCCAACCGCGCGTCGGCTTCGCCTGGTCGCCCTTCGGGAAGGGTGATACGGTGCTGCGCGCGGGCTACGGGATTTACGTTGACCAGCCGATGACGAGCGTCGTGATCAGCACCGCGGGGAACCCGCCGCTCGCAATCCCGCTCACCTTCAACGGTGCCGTCCGCCTCGACAACGCGCTCGACGTGGCGCGTCCCGCGAGTCTCGCGCCCCAGACGATTGACCACGACTTCGACAACGCTTACACGCAGTCTTGGAACCTGAACGTGCAGCAGCGGCTTTCGCCCTTCACGCTAATGGTCGCCTACGTGGGCTCGAAGGGCACGCACCTCATAACCCGGCGCAACATCAACCAGCCCGTCGGCGGCGCGCGCCCGTTCCCGGCGCTCTCCGCCTCCAGCCCGATACTTCCGGGCACGCCGCTGGGCAACATCACACAGGCCGAAGGCTCCGGCAATTCCAGCTACAACGCCCTCTGGGTGACGGCGACGCGGCGGCTCAAGCGCGGCATCGATTTCGACGCCTCTTACACGTGGTCGAAGTCTCTGGATTACAGTTCGTTCAGCTCGCAGGGAATCGTCGTTCAGGACAGCCACGACCTCGACGGGAGCCGCGGGCCTTCGGACTTCGACGCGCGCCGGCGCTTCGTCGTCAGCGCGATATACGAGTTGCCGTTGCGCGGCAACAGGCTGGCGGAGGGCTGGCAACTCGCCGTAATCGTGCAGTCGCAGAGCGGCAACCCCTTCAACATCGTCACGACGAACAGCACCGTGAACGGCGTGCCGCTCACGCTCAGACCCGACGTGAACGGCCCCGTCGCCGTGCCCGGACACGTGGACGCATGGTTCGACACTTCGGCGTTCGCCCCCGTCGCGCGTTTCGGGAGCCTGGGCCGGAACGTTATCGTCGGCCCCACATTCAACAACACGGACTTCTCAGTCATTAAATCAACGCGGCTCGGCGACGCACTCCGCCTGCAACTGCGCGCCGAGTTCTTCGACCTTTTCAACCACGCGAACTTCGGCCAGCCCGGCAACGTGGTCGGGAGCCCGTCCTTCGGAAGAATCACGAGCACGCGATTCCCAACCGGTGAATCCGGCTCGTCGCGACAGATACAGTTCGCTTTGAATCTGGGTTTCTAGCCGTCCTTGGGCGCATGGAAAATCATCACCCGGTCGCTTCGGTTAACACGTTGAAACGGTGGAGTGACTTAACACATCGAGTAGAGGTTTGTAGCCATGAGTCTCCCCGACTTCCTTATGGCGATAATAGACGGCGACGGCCGCGGCCTTCACCGCCGGGCGCTCCCGCCATTTAACCGCCGTCCCCCGCGCCGAGGGCCGCGCTGCCTCAGAGGGACAGTCTTCCTACTACTGCTGATAGTAGTCCCGTTTCTTTTAACCCCGGACGCGTCGGCCCAACCGGCGACCAAGAGGGTTCTGATTCTCACCGGCGCAGACCCTAACCACCCCGGCTTCTCGACCATAACCCAGAGCGTCCGCTCCATCATCCGGGACGGGTCGAAGGATCGCGTCGAGTTGCTCTACGAGTTGCAAGAGGGCTTCATAAGGGAGCCGGGGTCGCCGCGCGAAGACTCGGAGCTTGTGAGCTACCTGGAAAGGAAGTACGGGGGGAAGAACATAGACCTGATTCTGTCGGCGGCGGCGCCCCGCCTCAGGCTCCTGCTGAAGAGCAACCCCGGCCTCTTCGCGGGCGTGCCCAAAGTCTTCTACGACTTCGAGGAGCAGCGCGAGCCGACGTACCGCGACGTGGGGAATGACATCACGGGCGTCTGGGCAAGGATTGATTACAGACAGACGCTCGACCTCGCCTTCGCCATACAACCCGACGCCCGAAGGGTCGTCGTGGTCGCGGGCAATTCGGCCGAGGAGAGGGCCGTGCTGGAGAGGGCACGGTCGGAGTTCCACAGTTACGAAGGCCGGGCCGAGTTCACCTACCTCACAGACCTGACCCTCGCGGAGCTTAAAGACCGGCTGGCGGCCCTGCCGAGGGACAGCATCGTCTTCTACCTGATCTTCTATGCCGACAAGGCGGGCAGCAAGTATCCCGGCCCCGAGGCGCTCTCCATAATCGCCCCGACTTCCGGCGCGCCCATCTACGGGAATTCAGACAGTTACATGGGTGCCGGCATAGTCGGCGGTAGCCTCATTGACTTCAAGGCCATCGGCCAGAGGCTTGGCGACGTGTGCCTGCGCGTTCTGGCCGGCCAGAGGCTGGCGGACATCACGTCGTATACGGCACCCAACGTCATCACGTTCGACTGGCGCGAACTCCGGCGCTGGGGACTCAGCGAAGAGGGACTTCCGCCCGGCAGCGTCGTCAAGTTCAGGCAGTTCTCGTTCTGGGAATTGTACAAGTGGTACATCGTCGGCGGCGTCGCGGCCTGCGTTATCGAAGGACTGCTGATTGCTTACTTGCTGATAGCCCAGAGGCGGCGCAGGCGCGCCGAGCGCGAGCGCGAGCGCTTCGCCTCTCTGGCCGAGGCCGAGCACCGTCAACTGAACGAGGTGGTCTCGAACGTCCCCGGCATCGTCTGGGCGTCGCTGATTGACCCCGACACGGACACGCGAAGGGCGACCTTCATCAGCGACTACGTCGAGAAGATGCTGGGCTACACGTCCGAGGAGTGGCTGTCGTCCCCGCCCGGCTTCGGATACAGGCTCATGCCGGAGGAAGACCGGGAGAGGGCGAAGCGTGACAGCGAAGAGGTCGTGAGAACCGGCAAGGATGCCATCACGCTGTTCCGCTGGCGGGCGAAGGACGGCCGCCTCGTGTGGGTCGAGTCCCACCAGAGCGCCGTCCTGGACGAGGCCGGGAAGGTCGTCGGCCTGCGCGGCGTGTCGATAGACGTAACGGAGAAGGAGCTGGCCGAAGACGCCGGGCGGCAGAGCGAGGAGAGGAACCGCGCCACCCTGCGGGCCATCCCCGACCTGATGTTCCTACAGACGCGCGACGGCGTCTACCTCGACTACTACACCAGAGACCCGAACGACCTCTACGTCCCCCCGGAGAAGTTCATCGGGAGGAGCGTGCGCGAAGTGGTGCCGCCGGAGCTGGCGGAAGTGCTCCTCGACCGGTTCAAACTCGTGGACGAATCGAGCGACCCGCAGGTGATCGAGTACGCGCTGCCGATAGGCGGGCAGGAGCGTTGGTACGAGGCGCGCATCGTGGGCTGCGGCGAGAACGTCCTGAGCGTCGTCCGCGAGGTTACCGAGCGGAAGCAGGCCGAGATCGCCTTGCGTAACGCGGTGGCGACGGCGGAGCAGAACAGGGCGCAGATCGAGTCCATCTTCGAGGCGGTCGCCGACGGGATAATGGTCTCCGACATGGCGGGCAACGTCCTGCTTGCCAACGAGTCGATGGCGAGGATGAACGGGTACGAGAGCGCCGACGAGATGAGGCGGACCCTGACCGACTTCGCCGAGAACTACGAACTCTTCCACCCCGACGGGCGGCCCGTCCCCTACGAAGAGTGGCCCCTGTCGAGGGTGTTGAGGGGCGAGTCTGTAACAGACTTGGAGCTGCGCGTGAGGCGCACTGACATCGGGCGCGAACGGTTCATAAGCTACAGCGGGGAGCCCGTGCGTGACGGGCGGGGCGAACAGGTTCTTGCCATCATCGTCACGAGCGACATCACCGAGCGTAAAGCGGCGGAGGAGGCGCTGCGCGAGAGCGAGGCGCGGTTCAGGGAGATGGCCGACACCGCCCCTATCATGATCTGGGTGTCGGACGTGGACAAGCGCCGCACGTACTTCAACAAACAGTGGCTCGATTTTGCGGGGCGGAGCATCGAGAAGGAACTCGGCGACGGCTGGGCGGAAAGGGTGTACTCCGAAGACTACAAGCGCTGCCTCGGAACCTACGTCTCGGCGTTCGAGCGCCGGGAGCCCTTCACGATGGAGTACCGTCTTCGCCGCCACGACGGCGAGTACCGATGGGTGTACGCCGTCGGCGCCCCGCGCTTCACGTCCGCGGGCGAGTTCCACGGCTACATCGGCTCGTCCGTGGACATCACCGAGCGCAAAGAGTCAGAGAGTGCCCTGCGGGAAGCGATGGAAGAATTGAGGATGAACGTGGAAGAGGTGGAACGGCTGAAGAATCAACTCGAAGAGGAGAACGTCTACCTTCAGGAGGAGATAAGACTGGAGCACAACTTCAGCGAGATCGTGGGACACAGCGACGCAATCAAGTATGTCCTGCACAAGATCGAACAGGTCGCGCCCACAGAATCCACGGTGCTCATCACGGGCGAGACGGGCACGGGCAAGGAGTTGGTCGCGCGCGCCATCCACGGCGAGAGCGCCCTGCGCGACCGCCCGCTCGTCAAGGTCAACTGCGCCGCGCTCTCGGCCTCGCTCATCGAGAGCGAGCTGTTCGGGCACGAGAAGGGCGCGTTCACGGGTGCCGTCGGCCGCAAGATCGGTCGCTTCGAGCTGGCCGACGGCGCGACGATGTTCCTCGACGAGATAGGCGAGCTTCCGCTAGAGTTGCAGGTGAAGCTGCTCAGAGTGATACAGGAGGGCGAGTTCGAGCGCCTCGGCAGCACGAGGACGATAAAGGTGGTCGTGCGCATCATCGCCGCGACGAACCGGAACCTCCGAGAGGAGATTCAGCAGGGCCGCTTCCGCGAAGACCTCTTCTACCGCCTCAACGTCTTCCCCATCACCGTGCCGCCGCTGCGCCAGCGCGTCGAAGACATTTCCGTGCTGGTCGAGCATTACGTCAACCGCTTCTCCAAGAGGATGGGGAAACGGATAACGTCTATCGCGCCCGCAATGCTCAGCGCACTGCGCAACTACTCGTGGCCGGGCAACGTGAGGGAGCTTGCCAACGTCATCGAGCGGGCCGTCATCAACAGCAGCGGGCCCGTGCTGCACATCCCGAACGTCTCGGAGGCGCTGCACGCCGAGAATCCGGCGGCGGCGAACAAAACTCTTGAGGAGGTCGAGCGCGACTACATCACCTCCGTCCTCGACAGCACGAGCTGGAGAATCGAGGGCCGCCACGGGGCCGCGAGGATTCTGGGGCTTCACCCGAGCACCCTCCGCACGCGGATGGCTAAACTGAGAATACAGAAGCCGCAACAAAGTTACCTTGTGACATTGACCAAACGGGTTTCGGGTTAAGTGCTGTCGTCCGGGTCTGCCCGTCGGGCACGCACACCCTGAAGACGGCCGACCGGGCCAGCGTCCGAAAGACCTCACGAGCCGAAGCGTCAGCCGCGACGGCGGCGTCCCATCATCTCTCGGTATAAAAAAAGGCATGTGACTACCGTGCAGTAGTCACATGCCTCCCCCGAAGGCCGGCGGCTCCCCCCGCCGGCCGCAATCCGTCAACCTAAGGAAACAGCCGCAGACTCCCGGCCCCGAGCACCTGAATGACTCAACATCGTCCGGCGGGAGCCTCAGCTTCTCGGACACTTTATCGCGGTTCGACGCCGGCACGTACCTGTCAAAATTTACAGGTGTGACGAGAAGCACGCGGCGGAGCGCTGGCGCCGGCTCCTTCGGAGTCAAAGCCAAACCGGCCCGGCCACGGGATGCCGTAGATTCCTCGGAACGCCACGGATTCGTACGGCCCCGTACCTTCAACAAGCGTGAGAGTTAACGAGGTCTAACTGCCCCAACTAAATCGCTTCAACGCGCGGCGCGCCCCTCACTCTTTCTCGCGCACGCCGATTGCACGGCGTATGAGTGAATTTTCGGCGACCGACGCAAGTGGTTACTGCCCCTCCTCAATCAAAGATAGATAGGAAACGAGTGAAAGCTTCCCCAGACGAGCAAAGGTGTCAACATGGAAAGAGTTCGTAGAGACGACGCGATTATCAACCTGACCCGGATCACTGTGCGCCCCGAGAACCGTAAGGAGTTATGCCAGACGATCTCGTCCCTGCTCGAACCGTTGCATCGCGAGAAGGGCTGTCTGGCGTACCACTTCTACGAGGAGGATGGAGACGAGAACACGTTCGTCTTGGTAGGTGAGTGGGAGACGCCGAGGGCGTGGCACGAGCATCTCAAGTCGGAGACCTTCGCAATACTGCTCGGCTCCATTAACCTCCTGTGCAACAACACGCGCACAGACTTCAACCTGCTCTCGCACGCGGCGTTTATCGAGGCGATGACAAGAGACAGAGTAAGCGCCGTGCAAGACGCCGCCCCGACGGCCTGAAAGTTTCCGAAAGCGCCGCGAGCCGAACGGCGTTTATAAAGAACCACTCTCCCGATGGTTAACGGTCTTCTACAAGAGCGCGCGGAGTTCCCCTCCTACGCAGACGCCGAGCCGGCCGCTCGACGCACGGACTCGGGCGAGCTCTACCTGCGCGCGATGCTCGACGCGTGTGCCTCGGGCGCGGCGCTGCTCGACGAGTCGGGGACTGTCCTTTACGTGAACGGCGCGTGGCGGAGGCTGGCGGCGCAGCACGGTCTTGCCCACGAGCTTTACGGGGTCGGGCTCAGGTACGCCGAGATATGCGGGCAGGTCGCGGGCGCATCCGCCGAGCAAGGGGCCGCCATCGCGGAGGGCATCGGCAAAGTCCTGCTCGGGGCCGAGACGGAGTTTCAGAAGGAGTGCGTCCTTCACCGCTCGACCGCCCGGCGGTGCCTGCTGATTCACGCGGTGCGGCTGGACGTGCCCGGCACGTTCCGCGTGCTCGTCACGCACGAAGACACCGCGCTCAACAACTGGACGAGCGAAGCGGAGAGGAAGCACGAGGAGCGGCTGCGGCTCCTGATTGAGATGACGAACATCCTGCCGTGGGAGGCGGATGTCGAAAGCGGGTGCTTCACCTACGTCGGCGAGCAGGCCGTCAGGATGCTCGGCTACTCGACCGAACTCTGGTACGAACCGGATTTCTGGGGCTCTCACCTCCACCCCGAAGACCGCGAGCGGACGGCCGCCGGCCGCCGTACGTATTCAAATACGCGTGACAGCTATGAGCTTGAATACCGTATGACGGCGAGCGACGGCCGCGTGGTCTGGCTCCAGGACATTGTCAGCGTGATACGCAAAGACGGGCGCCCCACGACCATCCGCGGCTTCCTGATAGACATCACCGAGCGCAAGAGGACGGAGGAGGCGCTCGTCAGCCTGAGCGGCCGGCTCATCAACGCTCAGGAGGAGGAACGCAAGCGCATAGCGCGCGAGCTGCACGACGACCTGAACCAGAGGATGGCGCTCCTCTCCATCGAGCTCGAACAACTTGGGCAGAGGATTCAGAAGCCGCGCAACCTCCGCTCGCTCGTCCAAAACCTTCAGACGAAGGCCAAGGAAATCTCCGCCGAGATTCACCGCCTCTCCTACAGGCTCCACCCCTCGAAGCTCGATCACTTGGGACTGGTCGCGGCCGTCGCGAGTCTGTGCGAAGAGCTTTCGGAGGGGCGCGGGCTCAAGATCGAGTTTCGACAGAAGGGCCTCCCCACCGCCGTCCCAAAAGACGTGAGCCTGTGCGTCTTCAGAATCGCGCAGGAGTCTCTGCGCAACAGCATCAGACACAGCGGCGCGCGCAGGGCGCGCGTGGTGCTTGAGAAGGCCGAGGGGGCATTGCGTCTCTACGTCTCGGACGACGGGTGCGGCTTCGACGTGGAGTCGGACGCGCTGAAGAAGGGACTCGGCTTTACGAGCATCAAGGAGCGGCTGCGGCTCGTGGGCGGCGAGGCGCGGATTTACTCGCGGCCCGGGGCGGGGACGCGGATTGAGATATCCGTGCCCCTCGCGGGCGGGGATGGGATCGAACCAGAGGACGAAACCTCACAGTTATTCGGCGAAAGGCTCTGAGGTCTTGAATGACCGGACGGAGGTCTTATGAAGCGCGCACGAGTCATCCTAGCGGACGACCACACGTTGATGCTGGAAGCACTGAAGAACATGCTCGAACCCGAGTTCGAGGTCGTCGGCATCTTCGCCGACGGCCTCGAACTCGTCGAGGGGGCGGCGGCCCTCGACCCGAACGTCATCGTTCTGGACGTGGGCATGCCGAACATGAACGGCCTCCTCGCCGGTCGTAGGCTGAGGCAGTCGGTGCCGCGGGTGAAGCTGATCTACCTCACGATGAACCACGACCCGGACGTGGCCGCCGAGGCTTTTCGTCTGGGGGCGTCGGGGTTCCTGGTCAAGAACTCCGCGGCCTCGGAACTCGTGCGCGCCATCCGCGAGGTAGTGCGCGGCGGCTCGTACGTGACCCCGCTCATGACGGGCGACATGGTCGGCTCGTTCGTCCAGAACTTCAAGCACATGAAGGAGCCGCACCAACTCACGCTGCGTCAGAGGGAGGTGCTGCAACTGCTCGCCGAGGGCCGCTCGATGAAGGAGGCCGCCTTCATGCTCAACGTCTCGCCGCGGACGGTCGCGTTCCACAAGTACACGATGATGGAGCACCTGCACGTACGGAGCAGCGCCGAGCTTATTCAGTACGCGCTCAAGAACTCGGTCGCGGTCGCGTCATAAGGGGGGCCGCCCCCGAGCGCTGGTTCTTAGGCGGCCGAGGCGTGCGGGGCGTGAAGGTGTTGACGAAGTTTCAGACGAAAGCCTTCCGGTGGCTCGTGACTCCGGGCTTGTTAATCGGGATTCTCGCGGGACTGTCGGCCGTGGTTCTCATCGGCCTGTCGGCGGCGCTTCCGTTAGAGCGGCGCGCGTGTGCGCCGCCCGAATCGCTTGAGTCGAAGCCCGACGCGGCGCGGCCCGACATCGCGCGGCTGTCGCCCGCCGAGCTAGAAACGCTCGCGCTCGACGCGCTCGCGGCGCTGAGCGAGAAGAGGGCGCGCGCGGGCGTAGATGGGCCGGGTGCCGACGGGCGTCCGTGGGACGAGTCGGAGGAGAACCTGCGTCGGATTCGCCTTGGGTTGAAGAACCTCAGGCGGCTGCTGCCGCTGGCGAAGAGCCTCACTCTGCAAGCGCTCGGCGAGAGACTGAAGACTTCAAGGCTATTAAGGGAGAGGCGGCTGATCGCCTCCGTGCGTCAGATCGTGTTCGACCCCGGCATGGGTAACGCGGCGGGGGTCGTGGAAGAAGATTTGTCGGTCATCCGCGTCGGCCCCGACTATGCGGTCTACCTCACTTCGGACGACGACGCGATGCTGCTGCTCGGCCACGAACTGACGCACGTCGCGGCGCGCGCGGGCCGCCTCAAACACTTCATCGAGAGCGTGAGCGAACTCGCGCGGCAGTCCGCCGACCTCACGCTTGACGGAGAGCAGCGGGAGGAACTCGCGTGCGACTTCACGGGCGCCGAAGTCCTCAAGCGCTACATCGCCCTCCACCCGACCGGCGAGAGAAGCGCCGAACGTTTCTCGCGGCCCTTCGGTTATCAGCCGACG
>JBJMGR010000165.1:0-4550 GCA_045807805.1 Pyrinomonadaceae bacterium
GAAGCGCCGGAAGTCGAGGAGACCTTCGGTCGTGCGCGAGA
Source organism: Pyrinomonadaceae bacterium (assembly GCA_045807805.1). Classification (GTDB taxonomy): domain Bacteria; phylum Acidobacteriota; class Blastocatellia; order Pyrinomonadales; family Pyrinomonadaceae; genus QHXN01. The sequence goes on from JBJMGR010000165.1 coordinate 42, forward strand.
AGGGGACGCCCATCCGGTCGAAGAGATAGATAATCGAAGGGGCCATCTCGCACATGGCCTTGACGGGCGGCTGGTTCGCGAGGAAGTCGCCGCCGTAGACAGTGTCGTCGAAGTGCTTCCAAGGCGAGTCGCCCTCGCCCTTCGTGTTGACAGCGCCGTTGATTCCGCCCTGCGCGCAGACGGAGTGCGAGCGCTTGACGGGCACCACGGAGAAGAGGTCTACGGAGTGTCCGCCTTCGGCAATCTTCATCGCCGCGGCCAACCCCGCTAAGCCCCCGCCGACGATTGCCACGCGTATGCCGTTAGTTGCCATGTCAGTAAAGAATCCCTCCGAGTAGTCCGCCCTGCCTTATGAAGGCCACCTCCGCGTTGATGCCCACGACGAGGAGCAGGAGTCCGAGAGCGATGCACGCGTAGCCCGTCAAGCGCTGCGCGCGCTCGCCTATGACGACGCCCCAGTCAACCGCGAAGAGCCAGATGCCGTTCGCGAGATGCCACACGGTCGCGGTGATGCCGACGAGGTAGACGACGAAGATCGCCGTGTTTCGGAACTCGCGGCTCACGATGTCGAACGCCTGCATCGGGTGATCCGCGACCGAGAGGTTGTTGAGTCCCGGTATGGCTCCGAAGCGGAAGTTTAGGACGTGGAAGAGTATGAAGAAGAAGAGAATCATCCCCGTCACGCGCTGGATGATGTAGAACCAGTTGCGCGGGTAGGGGTATGCGAGGTTGTTCGGCCGCCACTCCCAAGTGATGAAGAGTCCGAAGACCGCGTGATAGATGAGCGGCACGAAGATTCCCAACGTCTCCACGAAGATGATGTATGGAATCGACTGTAGGTCGCGTACAGCGTTGTTGAAGTCGGCCGACCCCGTCATCGCCTTCGAGTTCGTGTAGAAGTGCTCAAGCAGGAAGACGCCGAGCGGGATGATGCCGGTCAACTGGTGTAGCTTGCGAAACAGGAACGTACTGCTCAGACGTACGGCCATGACAGAGGTGCCTCTCCTTCGCGGTTTGCGCGGGCTGCCGCTACTCGCCTTGCGTCAAGATGCGACTGCGCTGAAACTTTTAATGCCGGTTGGACGGCCTCGATTATAACGACGCTACGCGGAAAAGCAATTCACCACCGCAGACACGAGAGACGCAGCTTTGTCTTCAGGTGTGTTTAAGCCCTGCCTCCGTCTCCGCGGTGTTGAATTGCCTTCCACTCCCCCTCATCGCTCACACTAACGCGCGAGCCAAAGCCACAACGTAACCCCGAGCGCTACGGGCAGCGCGAACATTGCGAGCCCCGTCGCCGCGTAAGTCAGAAGGCTCGCGGCAGACCAGAGCAGAAACGCGGCCCTGTCTTCGCGCGTCAGCCTCGCCTCTTCCGAGTCGAGACGGAGTCTTCGTCGAACCTCGCCGACGCGGCGCGCGAGAATCGCCTCGTCCCACTCGTCGAAGTAAAGGTTCCGACTCCGACGCCCGCGCATGAACGCGCGATAGACGTAGCGCGGGAAGACGAAGAGCCCACACGCGAAGCCGAGCAAATCTAAGAGCCAGCCCTCCCAGTAACGATTGACGCCGCCCGCGATCTCCCACGCCGCAATCTCGAACTCGCCGCGCCAGTCCGTGCGGTACTCGGTCAGAACGTGATGCAGGTCGTGAAACCTCACCACGCGCCGACGCCCCGCCGTGTTCGGGAATGCTACCGGGATGCGCCAGAGCTTCACGACCACCCACGCGTCGCCGTAGCCGCCGTCGGGCGGGAAACCGCTCAAGGCGAAGAGCCGCGCGCGTGCCTCGCCCAAGGTAAGCTCGGGCGCGAACCTCGCGGCGAAACTTCCCGTCGTGTCTGTCAACTGTCTGGACATAGCGCCTGCTTCAATCGTCCCATTTTAGTCCCGGACAGATATAAGATAAAATGAAAAATACTGGATAGAAATTTGAGCAGTTCTAATTTTGAGCGGTCAGCAGTCAGCACTCAGCTTAAAACCCTCTGCGAGCTTTGCGCCCTTCTCCGCGCTCTTTGCGGTTAGATAGTCGGGCTTAACCGCAAAGGCCGCGGAGAAGGACGCGAAGCGGGTTTGGCTGAAAGCTGAATGCTGACCGCGGACAGCCTGAGCGAAGCGATGCAGATTGAAACGCTAAAAATCTTCTGCGACCTCGTCGAGACGAAGAGCTTCTCGCAGGCGGCGGAGCGAAATTTCGTCACGCAGTCGGCCGTCAGCCAGCAGGTGCGCGGCCTCGAAACGAAGTTCAAGCGCAGACTCTTGGAGCGCGTGCGCGGACGCCGCGAGCTTCACCTGACGCACGAGGGCGAGGCTTTCTACAACGCGAGCCGAGAGGTCTTGCGAGCCTACGGCCAGCTCGAAGAGAGCATGCGCCAGCTCTCGGGCACGGTGGGCGGGACTGTGCGCGTCGCGACCGTCTACAGCGTCGGCCTGCACGAGCTTCCTTCGGTCGTGCGCGAGTTCATGGCGCAGTACCCGAAGGCGAAGATAGACCTCGAATACAGCCGCACGACGCGCGTCGTGCGCGACGTGCTCGGCGGGGCCGTCGACCTCGGCGTCGTCGCATACCCGGAGAAGCGTCGCGGCCTCGAAGTCGTGCTTTTGAAGGGCGACCGCCTCGTCTTCATCTGCCGCCCGGAGCACCCGCTCGCGGGGCGGAAGAGGCTGCGCGCGTCAGACCTACAGGGCCAGAGCTTCGTACACTTCGAGCGCGACATACCGACGCGTCGCGCGACCGACCGAATACTTCACGCGCACGGCGTCACCGTCCAGCGCGCCGCCGAGTTCGACAACATCGAGACGATAAAGCGCGCGGTCGAAGTCGGACTCGGCGTCGCAATCGTCCCGCGCCCGTCCGTGCTCGACGAGCAGCGCACGGGACAGCTCGCCGTCGTCGCGCTCGCGGAAGAGGATTGGCAGCGCTCGGTCGGCGTCATATACCGCAGCGACCGCGTTCTCTCGACGGCCGCGAGCAAGTTCGTGGAGCTTTTGAAACAGTAGTTCAAAGTTGCAGGTTCAAAGTTGCAAGTTCAAAGTTGCAAGTTCAAAGTTCAAAGACACGGCCTCCGCCTCTTAACTTTGAACTTTGAACTTGCAACATGAAACTTAACTACCCATGACCGACGAGTTGACGAGACTTTCGGCGGCGCGTGCGGCGGAGTTGATTCGCGGCCGTGAGTTGTCGCCGGTCGAGTTGATGAAGGCTTACCTTCATCGAATAGAGAGTCTGAACCCGAGCCTCAACGCGGTCGTGACGCTCGCGCCCGACGCGTTGGAGCGCGCACGCGAGGCCGAGCAGAAGTTAACTCGCGTCGAGGCCGTGGGCGTGCTGCACGGCGTGCCCTTGACGGTGAAGGATACGATTGAGGTTCGCGGCGTGCGTACAACGCGAGGCTCGCGCGTAGAAGCGGACTGTGTGCCGGGTGAAGATGCCACGGCCGTCGCGCGCCTGCGCGCGGCGGGCGCGATAATCGTCGGCAAGACTAACTGTTCGGAGCTTGCGCTCGACTACACTTCGGAGAATCCAGTCTTCGGGCGCACGAACAACCCGCACGACCTCACTCGCTCGCCGGGCGGTTCGAGCGGCGGTTGTGCGGCGGCCGTCGCATCGTGCTTAACGGCCGCGAGCCTCGGCAGCGACCTCGCGGGCTCGATTCGCATACCCGCACACTTCTGCGGCGTCGCGGGCCTGAAGCCGACCGCCGGGCGCGTGCCGGGCCACGGCCACGCGCCGCCCATCGAGGGGCCGCACGCTCTCGGCGCGAGCCTCGGCCCGCTCGCACGCAGCGTCGAAGACCTTGAGCTGATGTACGGCGTACTCGCCGATGACAGTGCGCCGGGCATGGATGTTGACGGTCTGCGCGGCACGCGCGCGGCCTTCTGCTTCGACGACGGCGTGGTTCCCGCGACTGAAGAGACGAGGTCGGCCGTTGTGCGCGCGGCGGAGGCTTTGAGAGACGCGGGGCTGCTCTTAGAAGATGAACGGCCGCCGTCAATCGAGAGCGCGAACGCGGCGTGGCTCGGCCTCTTCTCGTATCCGGCCGTGCGTTACCTGCGCGAGTTCTATCGAGGGCGTGAAGATGAGGCGGGGCCAACCGCTCGCGCGATGTTGAGGCGCGACGTGCGGGAGCCTACCGGTGAACAGCTTCTCGCGTCTTGGAACGAGAGGGACAGGCTGAGGGGCGAGCTTCTACGCTGGATGGAGCGGACGCCCCTCGTCGTCGCGCCCGTCGCGCCGATTGAGGCGTTCAGGCACGAAGAGTCGCGAAGGGTGGAGGTGAACGGCGAACTCTTCCCCGTGTTCCGCGCCTTCTCGCTCGCGCAGAGCTGCAACGTCTACGACCTGCCCGCGGTCTGCGTGCCCGTGGGGACCACGCGCGCGGGGCTGCCCCTCGGCGTGCAGATAGCCGGGCGGCCTTTTGAAGAGCGTCGCGTGCTCGCGGCCGCTCGCGTGGTCGAGAAGGCTCTGGGCGGATGGCAACAGCCGCGGGCGTTTGTCTAAATGTCTCTTCCA